>NZ_VSRL01000079.1:0-28815 GCF_012184385.1 Lentzea indica | reverse complement strand
GGCGACGAAGAACGACGCCGTCGTGGTGACGGTGAACTACCGGCTCGGGGCGTTCGGCTTCTTCGGCTACCCCGGCCTGCCGGGCTCGGGCGCGTTCGGCATCGCCGATCAGCAGGCGGCGCTGCGGTGGGTGCAGCGCAACGCGCGTGCGTTCGGCGGTGACGCCCGCAACGTGACGATCTTCGGCGAGTCGGCTGGCGGGTTGAGCGTGTGTGCCCAGCTGGCCTCACCGGCCGCGGCGGGCCTGTTCCACAAGGCGATCATCCAGTCCGGCGCGTGCGCCCTGACCACGCCGGACTCGCAGCGGCCCGGCGAGTTCGTCACGTTGTGGAAGCGCGCGCGGAGGTCGAGCAGATGGGGGCGGCACAGCCGCTGGGCTGTGCGGACATCGCGTGCCTGCGGGCGTTGCCGGTGGCGAAACTGCTGGCGGTGCACAACGTGTTCGCGTTCCCGGCGTTCGGCACGCGGGTGCTGCCGATCAGTCCGCAGGTCGCGCAGAGCACCGGCCGCATGCATCGGGTGCCGACGATGGTGGGGTCGACACACGACGAGGCGACGCTGTTCGTGGCGCTGATCTGGCCGGCACAGGTCCCCGAGTCCGCGTATCGCGACACGGTCGCGAGCCTTTACGGGCAGGAGCTCGCCGGCCGGATCGTCGCCCGCTACCCGGTCAACGGCAACGGCGATGCCCGCGACGAGCTGGCGACGGTGCTGACAGACCACTCGTGGGCATGCCCGACGCACGACACGCGCCGCTTGCTGGGCCGCACGACGACGGTGTCGGGCTACGAGTTCGCGGACCGCGACATGCCGATGATCTTCCCCGGCCTGCCCGAGTTCCCCGGCGGCTACAAGGCGTATCACGCCTCCGAGCTGCCGTTGCTGTTCGACTTCGGCGTGCCGCTGACGCCGGGGCAGCAGAAGCTGTCGGACTACATGATCGCCGCGTGGGGCCGCTTCGCCCGCACCGGCGACCCGGGATGGCGTGCGGACGTGCAGTCCCTGGCCGCCGGTGACGTCCGGCCGGCCGACTTCGTGAAGGACCACAAATGCGGCTTCTGGGGGTCGATGTGAAGAGAATTCTGACGGCCGCGGTCACCGCGGCGATGGCCTGCGCGGTGCTCGTGAGCCCGGCCGCCGCGGACAGTGGCGCGGTGGTGCGCACGGACAAGGGTGCCGTGCGAGGGACGGTGACCGACACCTACCGGACGTTCGGCAACATCCCGTTCGCCGCTCCCCCGGTCGGTGAGAACCGGTGGCGCGACCCGCAGCCGGTCACGCCGTGGCAGGGGGTGCGGGACGCGACGACGCCCGCGCCGTTGTGCGCGCAGACCTCGCAACTGGGCCAGCCAGCCTCGGAGACCGAGGACTGCCTGTACCTCAACGTCACCACGCCGGCGAAGAAGACGGCCAAGCCGCGGCCGGTGATGGTGTGGATCCACGGCGGCGGGTTCACCTCCGGTGGCGCGTCGATGTACGACGCGCGGTGGCTGGCGACGAAGAACGACGCCGTCGTGGTGACGGTGAACTACCGGCTCGGGGCGTTCGGCTTCTTCGGCTACCCCGGCCTGCCGGGCTCGGGCGCGTTCGGGCTGGCCGACCAGCAGGCGGCACTGAAGTGGGTGCAGCGCAACGCCCGCGCGTTCGGCGGCAACGCCCGCAACGTCACGGTGTTCGGCGAGTCGGCCGGCGGGTTGAGCGTGTGCGCGCAGCTCGCCTCACCGCGGGCGGCGGGGTTGTTCGCCAAGGCGATCATCCAGTCCGGTCCGTGCGGTGTCACCTTCCCGGGCAGCGCCCCCGGCGAGTTCCTGAACGTCTGGCGGGCACGTGCGGACGTCGAGAAGCAGGGCGCGGGCACCCTGGGCTGCGCCGACATCGCCTGCCTGCGGGCACAGCCGGTGTCGAAGCTGCTGACCGTGCACGACCAGTTCGCCTCGCCCGCCCACGACACCGCGGTGCTGCCGATCGACCCGGTGGTGGCGCAGCGAACGGGCCGCATGCACCACGTGCCGACTCTGGTGGGCACCACGCACGACGAAATGACGTTGTTCGCCCCGTTGCTCTGGCCGCAGCCCGTGCCCGAGGCCGGCTACCGGGCGCTGCTGGCCGGACTGTTCGGTGAGCAGCACGCGGACCGGATCGCCGCGCGATACCCGGTCAACGGCAACGACGACGCACGCGACGAGATCGCCCGCGTGCTGACCGACAAGTCGTGGTCCTGCACCTCGCAAACCGCGCGCAAGGAACTGGGACGCCACATGCGGGTGTCGGGCTACGAGTTCGCGGACCCCGACGCGCCGTTGATCGTCCCGTTGCCGCCGTTCCCGGACTACAAGGCCTACCACGCCTCCGAGCTGGCAATGCTGTTCGACTTCGGCGTCCAGCTCACGCCCGCGCAACGCGAGGTCTCGGACTACATGATCGCCGCGTGGGGCCGCTTCGCCCGCACCGGCGACCCCGGATGGCGTTCGGAGGTGCAGTCGCTGGCACCCGGAGCAATCGGGGGCACCGATTTCGCCCGAGATCACCAGTGCGGGTTCTGGTCGTCCATCCTGTAGCGCATGCCCGGCTACCGCGAGCTCGCCCGCGACGGTGAGTTCCGCGCCCTGTTCGTGGCGCACGTGGTGTCGGTGGCCGGGGACCAGTTCGCCAGGGTCGCGCTGACGGTGCACGTCTACGACCGCACCGCCAGCGCCGGCCTGACCGCGCTGACCTACGCGTTGACGTTTCTGCCGGACCTGGTCGGCGGGCCGCTGCTCTCAGGGCTCGCCGACCGGTTCGCACGCAAAGAAGTGATGGTGGCCGCCGACCTGATCCGGGCGGCCCTTCTGCTGTTCATGGCGGTGCCGGGAATGCCGCTGTGGCTGCTCGCGGCACTGCTGGTGCTGGTGCAGTTCGCGGGGGCACCGCACGGCGCGGCGCGGGCGGCGCTGCTGCCGCACATCCTGCCCGACGAACGGTATCCACTGGGGCAGGCGGTGCTCAGCACCGTGACACAGGCAGCCCAGGTCGCCGGGTTCCTCGCCGGCGGCGCGCTGGTCGCCTGGCTCGGACCGGGACTGGTGCTGGTGACCGACGGGCTGACGTTCGCGGTCTCGGCGTTCCTGATCGGGCTGTTCCTGCTCCGACCGGCCCGCACCGGACAGCCCGCGACGTGGCGGGCGTGGCCGGCGGACCTGGTCGGCGGGGGCGAGGCTGGTGTGGGGCGATCGCAGGTTGCGGGCGCTGGTCGCGCTCGCCTGCGTCTCGGGCTTCTACATCGTCGGAGAAGCTCTCGCGGCGCCGTACGCGTCGCAACTGGGAGCGGGACCGGCCGGGGTGGGGCTGATCTTCGGCGCCTACGCCGCGGGGGCGGCGGCGGGCATGCTGCTGGTGGCACGCCTGGGCGAACGGACGCAGCTGCGGCTGATGCCGTGGCTGACGATCGCCGCGTGCGCCGTTCTCGTCCCGGCCGCGTTGCGGCCGGGTCTGGTCGTGAGCGTCGGGTTGTTCGCGTTGTCCGGAGCAGCCAGTGCCTATCACCTGGTCGCGAACACGAGTTTCGTGCGCGCGGTTCCGGACTCGTCGCGCGGGCAGGCGTTCGGCCTGGCCGTCACCGCGTTGCGCGTCTCCCAGGGGGTGGGGGTGGCGCTGGCGGGCGTGGCGGCCGAACGGATCGCAGTGCACCTGGTCGTCGCCGCCGCCGGAGCACTGGGCGTGCTCGCGGCAAGCGGTGCGGCGATCGTGTGGTGGCTCAGCGGGTCTCGCTCGAACGCCAGTCGTTCGGCCGCGCCCAGTCGTTGGGACGGAACCAGTCGTTCGGGCGGACCGGACGCGGGGAAGAGGTACGGACGATCATGACAATCTCCTTCAAGGGGGTGCGGAAATCGTGAGCACTACTCAGGGTGAGGTCCCCCACATGGAGCCACGACTTTGAGTTACCCGGTAGCTACAGTTGTTTGTTCCTGACGGTGGTGTGGGGGTGGCAGCGTGCCTTGGCTCGACCCGCGCCGATGGAGGTTATGGTCGCTTCCTCCAGTGGTGCTGGCCTATGTCGTGACGGCGGACGTTTCGGCGTCCCTCGTCACGCTCGCCACCGCATGGCGTACCCCTGCCGAGACCTTCGTCTGGCCGCTGTTCCTGCTGCTCGCCGGCGGTGCGGTGCTGCACCTGGAAGCGGCTCAGGGCATTGAACGGATCCGCGAGATTTCACGCGAGGGCTCGCCACACGCCCACATGCAGTCGGTGTGGCTGTTCGCGGGCGTGCTCGTACTACCGATGCCACTGCTGGTCGCGCTGATCGCCATCAGCTACCTGCACGCGTGGCTTCGGGTCTACAAGCGGCGGGCGGTCCTGTTCCGCAAGGTGTTCTCCGCGGCCACTGTCGTACTCGCATGTGCCGCAGCGCAACTGGTTCTGGGATTCTTCCCGAACCGGCCTCTTGACGTTGACGGCCCCCTCGGCCTGCTCGCCCTGGCCAGCGCCGGCCTCGTCTACTGGCTCGTCAACTACGCGCTCGTCGTCGGCGCCATCGTGATGACCAACCGCGACCAGCCGGCCCGCGCAGCGCTGGGCAACGCCTCCGACCAGCTCATCATCCTCGCCTCGATCGGCCTGGGCTCAGTGCTGGCGACCATGATGAGCACCCGCCCGTGGCTCACACCCATGCTGCTGCTGACCGTGCTCGCCCTGCACATGGGCCTGCTGCTGCCGCAGTTCCGCGTCGCCGCCCGCACCGACTCCAAGACCGGCCTGGTCGACGCCACCTTCTGGCACGACGTCGCCGGCCGCGAGATCGAACGCGCCCGCCGCCTGCTGTCCACCGTCGGCATCCTGATCCTCGACCTCGACCACTTCAAGCTGATCAACGACACCTACGGCCACCTCGCCGGCGACCGCGTGCTGCGCGCCGTGGCCGACGCGCTCAAACACTCCGTGCGCTCCTACGACCTCGTCGGCAGATTCGGCGGCGAGGAGTTCGCCGTGCTGCTGCCCGGCGTCAGCACCGAGGAAGTCCGCGCCACCGCCGAACGCGTCCGCTTCGCCATCGCCGGACTGCACATCGCCGTCATCGACCGCCTCGGCCACGACCAGGTCATCACCGGCCTGACCGCCTCGGTCGGCGCGGCGGTCTTCCCGGACACCGCAACCGAGCTCAGCCCACTGCTGCTCGCCGCCGACGAGGCCCTCTACCAGGCCAAGAACAACGGCCGCGACCGCGTCGCCGTCTCCTAAGCCTCCAGGAACGCCGCGATCCGCTTCGCGACCACGTCAGGCTCCTCCACCCACGGGTAATGCCCCACACCCTCGTGCACGTACAACGTCGCGTCCGGGAACAGCTCCGCCAGCTCGACACAACGCCGCACCGGCGAAATCGGGTCCTCCGAGCACGCGTACACCAGCACCGGATGGTCGAAGTCCGCCAACGCCCGCCGCAGCACACCCGGCACGAACGCGCCCTCGGCGTTGTAGCCCAGCGCCACGTAGTACTTCCACTGACCAAGCTCGGCGTTCGCATGAGCCTGCGACCGCTCGTCCCACCGCGCGTACAGCAGCGGCGACGCGGCCACCCGGTTCTCCACCGAGGTGTCACCCGCCGCGGTACGGCGCAGCGCCGTCGTCGCGGCCTCGAACCACGGCTGATCCGCACGCGAGGCCAGGAACGTGTCCCAGTCGCTCTGCTCCGGCGACAACCCCACACTGCGCAACGCCGGCGTCAGCAGCACGAGCTTGCCGACACGGTCCGGGAAGTCCGCGGCATACCCCATCGCGATCCCCGCACCCGCCGAATGCCCCAGCACGTCCACCACGTCCAGGCCGAGGTGACGGCGCACCATCTCCACGTCCCTGACCAGCATGTCCCGCCGGTAGGTGAACGGATCCGCCGGCTCGTCGGACTCACCCGTGCCGCGGTTGTCCAGGACGATCAACCGCCGCGCGGCGTCCAGACCGCCCAGCGTCTCCAGGTACTCCGCAGCCCTCCCAGGGCCGCCGGCCAGAACCAGCAGCGGGACGCCGTCACCCGCTTCCCGGTAGGCGAGCTCGGTGCCGTCGAACGAGGTGAACCGTGCCATGCTGCACATCATGCCGAAGATCGCCACGGCCGACGTCGTCGACCGGCCGCAGCTGCTCGAGTTCCTCCGCACCCGCCACCACGGCGTCCTGATCACCCGCCGCGCCTCGACCGGCGGAGTGCAGGTCTCCCCCGTCTCCTGCGGCGTCGACACCCAAGGCCGCATCGTCATCGCGACCTACCCCCAGCGCGCCAAGGTCCGCAACGCCCGCCGCACCCCGGCCGTCACGATGTGCGTGCTCTCCGACGACTGGGACGGCCCCTACGTCCAGATCGACGGCACCGCCGAAGTCCTCGACCTGCCGGAGGCGCTCGAAGACTTCGTCGAGTACTACCGCTGCATCGCGGGCGAACACCCCGACTGGGACGAGTACCGCGCCGCCATGCTGCGCCAGGGCAAGTCCCTGATCCGCATCACCATCGACAGCTGGGGCCCATCGCCACCGGCGGCTTCCCGCCGGAGCTGGAAGCCTGACCCGCAGTGAAGACCTGGATGAAGACCGTCCTGTGGGTCTACATCGCGTTCAACCTGCTCCAAGCCGTCGTGCTCACCTTCGCACCGGAGATCACCGACCGCGCCTACCTCGGCGGCGAGATGACCCCGACACGCGCGTTCCAGTGGTACGCCGTCGCCGGCTACCACGTGCTGATCATCGCCGTCACCATCGTCGCGATGGGCCTGCGCCGGGCAGCGGACCGCCGCAAGCTCATCGTCATCAACGCGCTGATGTACCTGTTCTGGGACGCGAGCTCACAAGTCGCGTACTGGGGCCGCGAGATCGGCATGGCCACCTCCGACCTGCTGATCAACTCCGGCGTCAGCATCGCCACCGGCATGCTCCTGCTTGCCGTTGCCTGGTTCGACCGCGAACCGGCTAGCTAGACCAGGTACCGCCCCACCCCTTCGGCTGCTCCAGCAGCACGCAGGCACCGCCGTGCGGCCCCTCGACAGACGCGATCAGTCCTGTTGGCACGGTCGTGGGCTCCAGCAGCACACGACCGTCCAACTCGGACACCTTCGCACAGGCCGCCGCGACGTCGTCGATGGCGAAATAGGTCTGCCAGCCCGGTGAACGGGTCGTCTTCAACCGACCCGCGACCGGGCGCGGATCACCATGACGCGCCGACGTGAAGAGAACGAACTCCTCCGTACCGGGCCTGGTCTCCCAGCCGAGCTCACGCGTCCAGTACTCGTCATCGGGCTCACCGGACATGAACTCCACCCAGCACGGCTCACCGTGCCGAGGCGGCGGCGCCCACGGACCGTGCAGCACCCTGCCGCCGTCCACAAAGGAGTTCTCCTTCAGCTCCCGCGGCTCGTCACCGCCGAAGAAGATGCGCCAACCTTCTTCTCCCGCAACAACATGCGTCGCCAGTCTGTCACCGACCCAGCCCGTGAAGGACCCACCCGGCTCCGCTATCACCGTCCAACCGAGAACACCGGCGAAGAAGTCCACCGACAACTCAGGCTCGGCAACGCTCAACTCAAGACGACGCAGACCACAAGACGACACGGGCATCCCATCGGGCGGGAATCAGGAGCGCGCACCATCCTCTGCTCCGACCACCCGAGACGACAATGCGCCATTCGGAGGCATGCGCTCCGCGCTCACCACGTCACGCAACGGCACCGGCCGCCCGAGATGGAACCCCTGACCGACACGGACACCCAGCCGCCGCAAAGCCTCCACCTGGGACGGACGCTCCACCCACTCCGCCACCGCCGACAGCCCCAGCCCGTTCGCGATCTGCACGATCCCCGACACCAGCACCGCGTCCGCCTCGCTGGTCTCGATGCCCTTCACGAACTCGCCATCGATCTTGATGCCCGTGATCGGCAGATGCTTCAGGTGCACGAACGACCCGAAACCGGAACCGAAGTCGTCCAGCGTGATCCGGCAGCCGAAACTCCGCAGCTGCGTCGCCAGCGTCACCGCGGCGTCCAAATTCGTCACCGCCGCCGTCTCCGTGATCTCCAACCCCAGCCGCCCCGGCGCGACACCCGCCGAACCCAGCTTGTCGAGCACGAAATCACCGAAATCCGGATCCTCCAACGTCCGCCCCGAGACGTTCACGTTGAACCGCAACCTCGAATCCGGCTCCGCGACCAGCGCGTCGATCGCCGTGGTCAACACCCAGCGATCGACGTCGAGGATCAGGTTCGACCGCTCGGCCACCGGCAGGAAGTCCGCCGGACCCAGATAAGGCTCCTGCTGATCCTCAAGCCGCAACAACAGCTCGTGACCCAGCGTCTGACCCGTCGCCAGCTCCACCATCGGCATGCCGTACAGCGCCAGACCGTCGCCGGCCAACGCCGCTCTCAGGCGATCCAGAACACTGACCCGCTTCACCGTGTCCGCGTAGTGGTTCGGCTCGTACACCGTCACCCGGTCCCGGCCCGCCGCCTTCGACGCGTAGAGAGCGAGATCGGCGTTCGCCAGCACCAGCTCCCACGAGTCACCGGGACCGAACTCCGCCAGCCCCGTGCTCACCGTGATTCGCGCAGGCGTCCCGATACCGGCCAGCGGAAAACCCGCCACCGCGTCCCTGAGACCATCCGCCACCTCGGACGCGTCCTTCGGCGACGCACCCGGCAGCACCACCGCGAACTCGTCACCACCCAGACGAGCGATCAGCCGGTCACCGAGCCGCGACTGCAACGCCGACGCCAGCATGCGCATCACGCGGTCACCCACCGCGTGACCCCGCAGATCGTTGACGTCCTTGAAGTTGTCCAGATCCAGGACCAGCAACGCACCGGAACCGTTGTTCGCCAGCTCCTGTTCGAGCGCACGCGTGAGAGCCCGCCGATTCGGCAACCCCGTCAACGGGTCCTGCTCGGCCATCCTCACGAGCTCGTCATGAACACGCGAAGACTGCGTCACGTCGTGCGCCGTACCGAGCGCGCGCAGCGGGACACCGTCGTCACTCATGACGACCTCACCGAAACACTCGAACACCCGCTCCTTGCCGTCCGGACGCAACATGCGGTGCGTGTACGTGAACACCGAACCGGTCTTGAGCGCCGCGTCGAGCGTCTCCTCGATCATCGGCAGGTCGTCCGGGTGCACCAGCCGCGAGTACAGCTCGAAGTCGAACGCCGTACCCGGCGCGAACCCGAACATCTCCAGCAAAGTGTCCGACCAGGTCACCCGGTCATCCGTGATCGACCACTCCCACGTACCCATCCGGCCCAGCGCCTGAGCCCTGCGCAGCGCGTCCGCCTCCTGGGTCACGGTCAGCTCGCGATCACGCCACGCCGACACGTCCACGACCTCGTACATCAGGTCGTCACCCAGCCTCGAACACCGCACCTCGAGCCACTTCGGACCCGGCGCCAGAACCTCCCTCGCCGGCGCGGGCACCTCGGGCACACCGGGAAGAAGCGCCGGCAACGACCGCCCGTACGTCTGCTCCACCGAAACACCGAGCACAGCACCGAGCGCGCGGTTGCACCACAACAGGTTCCCGCGCGCATCCGTCACGGCATAGCCGACATCCGCTCGGTCCAGCACCGTGCGGCAGTAGGAGGTCACGCGCGTCATGATCGTCCGATCACCGGACGTAAGCAACCCGCTACGCCGGTTGGTTCGCTCTTTTGCGAACGGCTAACGAAGCCGCTCCAAACCCTTCGCCGACTCCACCAGCTCCGCGGCCAGCTTCCTCAGCTCCTCGTTCTCCGCCCCGTCCTGCGCCGCCGTCACCACGTCCTCCGCGGCACACCGCAGCTGGAACAGCCTGTCCTGCAGGTCGGCCAGCTCCGCGGTGCTCAGCACCACCGCGTCCTCCGGCAGGCCACCACGCTGCAACGCCGCCCTGCGCTCGTACGCGCGCTGGCGGCACGGCTGGGCGCAGTACCGCCTCCGGCCGGCCGATCCGCCCACTCCCCGGCAACCTCCGCCCGCACCACGCACAGTGCCTGGGCTCATCCGCCTCCATGGAGCGCTCCATGGCGCGCGACGGTAGCGAATGGCGGCGGGTGGTCTCCAGCGACGCGCCAGAAAGCCCGACCTTCGTAGGGAACCGGACAGTACCGGTTCGGCGATTGGTGTTGGTTTCGGATGGGGTTTGGTGGCGTTGCGTCGTTTGATGGTGATACGGCTGCTTCGGCTGATCGCGTTCCAACGACTTCTCCCCTGCCCGGTTTCCGGATCTCTTCGATGGCCGGAGGGTGTCCCCGGGTTCCGTGGCGTTGTTGACTCGGGAGTTTTCTGTGGACGGGACGACCGTTAGGTTTGATTTCAGGCTGCACTGAAGTCATAGAGGTAAAGAAGAAAGTGTCCCGCCACCCACTGTCCACCCCGGAGCCATTGCCGGAAGGCACACTCACGGGGTGACCCACCCGTACCTCGCAGGCCCGCACCCCCGAGCCTTCGCCCACCGCGGCTGGCACGTCGACGACCTCACCGGCATGGAGAACTCCCTCAGCTCGTTCCGCCGTGCCGTCCAGGAGGGCTACCGCTACATCGAGACCGACGTGCACGCCACCGCCGACGGCGAAGTCGTGGCACACCACGACCACACGCTCGACCGCACCACCGACGGTGAAGGAAGGGTCGCAGACCTGCCGTGGACCGAGGTGCGCCTGGCACGCATCGGCGGACGGGAACCCATCGCCCGCCTCGCGGACGTCCTCGAAGAACTGCCCGACACGTTCTTCAACATCGACGTGAAGTCCGACAGCGCCGTCGAACCGATCATCACCCTGCTGCGCAAGGCCAAGGCGCTGCACCGCGTGTGCCTGGCCAGCTTCTCGGACAACCGCCTCGCACGACTGCGGCGTCAGGGCGGGCCCGAACTGCTGACGTCCATGGGACCGCGCAGCGCCGGCGCGCTGTGGGCGGCGGGACGGATCCCGCTCGCCGGATTGGTGGTGCGCGGCCAGGTCGCGCAGGTGCCGGTGAACCAGGGACGCCTCAAAGTCGTCGACAAGAGGTTCGTCCAGGCAGCCCACCGCAGGGCCCTCGAAGTGCACGTGTGGACCATCGACGACGAGGCCGACATGCGGGCGTTGCTCGACCTCGGTGTGGACGGACTCGTGACCGACAGGCCCGACGTCCTGCGGGACGTACTCCGCTCGCGCGGCACCTGGTAACAGGTTGGACAGTCGATCATTGGACGTGTCGGCGGACAAGTACAGTCCGCCGACATGAAGGTCAAGGGCGACGACGCCGCCGACGCCAACACCGCCAGCCGACGCAGGGAACAACGCGGCTGGGTCTGGTACGACGTGGCGAACTCCGTGTTCCCCACGTCCGTGGTCACAGTCTTCTTCTCGCTGTACCTGACGAGCATCGCGACGAACGCCGCCAAGGCCGACACCGCGCTCAACGGGACGAACCCCTGCGCCAACGACAACGCGTTCGACCACTGCGACGTCACGTTCCTCGGGCTGCAGTTCCCCTCCGGCTCGCTGTGGGGATACCTGCTCTCGCTCGCGACCGTGATCCAGGTCGTGGTGCTGCCGATCATGGGCGCCATCGCCGACCGCACGCAGAACAAGAAGAAGATGCTCGCCGCCTTCGCCTTCACCGGCTCCGCGGCCACCATCGCCCTCGCGACCGTGCAGGGCACCAACTGGAAGCTCGGCGTCCTGCTGTTCGTCCTCGCGAACATCTGCTACGGCGCCAGCGTCGTCGTCTACTACGCGTTCCTCCCCGAGATCGCGACGCCAGACGAACGCGACGGCGTCTCCAGCCGCGGCTGGGCCTACGGCTACCTCGGCGGCGGTGTGGCACTGGCGATCCAGCTCGCCATCACCCTGTCCGCCGACTCCCTCGGCATCACCTCGGGCGACGCGGCACGCATCGCGTTCGTCATCTCCGGCATCTGGTGGGCGGCGTTCACGATCATCCCGCTCACCCGCCTCACCGAGCACCAGCCGCCGCACGGCCGCGAGCACGGCGCCTCCGTCATCTCCGGCGGCTTCAAGGAACTCGTCACGACCTTCAAGCAGGCCAAGGCCTTCCCGCTCACGCTGGCGTTCCTCGGCACCTACCTGATCTACACCGACGGCATCGCCACCGTCGCGAACGTCTCCGCCCAGTACGGCAGCGTCGAGCTGAAGTTCGAACAGCAGACGCTGATCACGGTGATCCTGATCGTCCAGTTCGTCGCGTTCATCGGCGGCGTGCTGCACGGCGCCGTGGCCAAGCGCGTCGGCGCCAAGAAGACGATCCTCGGCTCGCTGCTCGTCTGGATCGTCGTGATCACCGCGGCGTTCTTCGTGAAGACCGGCGACGAGCTCCAGTTCTACCTCGTCGCCGCGGGCATCGGCATCGTGCTCGGCGGCACGAACGCCCTGTCCCGCAGCCTCTTCAGCCAGATGGTGCCGCCCGGCCGCGAGGCGCAGTACTTCTCCCTCTACGAGGTCGGCGAACGCTCCACCAGCTGGCTCGGCCCGCTGGTCTTCGCCGGCGTCGGCCAGGCCACCGGCAGCCTGCGCCCCGCCATCCTCGCCCTGATCATCTTCTTCGTCGCCGGCTTCATCCTGCTGATCTTCGTGCCCGTCCGCCGGGCCATCAAGGCAGTCGGAAACCAGGAGCCCGCACTCGTCTGACCGGAGCGGCGGCGCTGACGATCAGCAGCGCCGCCGCCACCAGTGCCGGCACGATCAGCCGTCCCCCGCCGTAAACCGCCTGCGCCAACAGCGCGACCGGCGCGAGCATCAGCACCGCGAACAACGACAACGCCCGCCCCAGCACCACGTCATCACGGCGGTATGCGACCACTCGCGTGATCACGACGCCCACCACCACCGTCAGCAGCCCTGCGACACCGATCAGTCCCCCTGCGAGACCCAGCAGCACCGCTCCCCCACCCCACCAGGCGAGCCGCCGCGCCGGCGGCGTCGGCGCCTCACGGTGGAAACCCAGGCACAGACACACGAACGTCACGATGGACGGCAGCTGGAACAACGCCCACCAGAGCACCCAGCCCGGCTGCTCCACCACAGTCACCGCGGGCACCACCGCCGCCATGAACGCCGCGATCTTCGCCGACGTCCGCCGACCGCTCAGCAGTGCCGTGAACGCGACGATCGGCAGCACGTCGAACACCCGCACCCACGTGACCGCCGACGTGAACTCCGGGTCGTTGTACAGCAGGACCGCGTTCGTGACAGACGCTCCCGCGTAGAACATCCCGAGCAGCAGTCCGAGCATCCCCAGGGCCCGCACGACCTCGCCCAGCCACATCGTCCCGCCCGGCGCGCTCCCCGCCGCGAAGCGGTGCGCACGGCGAGGCCGAGCATCGCTCCCGCCTCGCCCCAGCCCGGCCAGCCGTGCTCCAGGTCCACGTCATCCGCGCGGCCGGCCAGGAAGATGGCGACCATCTCCTCCTCGCGGTCCCGCCGGTACCACTTCGGCAGGACCTTCAGCAGCGTCCGATACCGGCGTTCGAGGTTCCCCATCACACCCGGAACCCCTGTGCCGACGGCCGCCGCACCGGTGCCACCGCCGTGAGCACGAGCAGCAGCGCCAGACCGGCCGCCGGCACCAGGATCTCGCTCCCCGCGACGACCAGGAACACCAGAGGCACCAGCTGAAGCACGGCGAACAACGACACCGCCCGCCCCAGCACCACGTCACCACGCACGAACGCGACCACCCGCACGATCACGGTGATCAACCCGACCGCCAGCAGCCCCGCACCCGTGGCGAACCCACCGAGCAGGCCGAGCACCATCGCTCCCCCGCCCCACCACACGAGCCTGCGTACGGGCGGCGTCGGAGCCTCACGGTGAAAACCGAGACACAGACACACGAACGTCACGATGGACGGCAACTGGAACACGCCCCACAACAGCATGTACTGGGGCTGCCCCAGCGAACCCAGTGCCAGCACCACCGGGGCGGCCGCCGCGATCTTGGCCAGCGTCCGCCGCCCGCTCAGCAGCGCCGCGAACGCCACGATCGGCCCCAGCTCGAGCAGCCACCACCAGGTGATCCCCGGCGCGAACGCCGGGTTGCCGTACGCGACGGCGAGGTTCACGATCGCCGCCACCCCGTAGAACAGGCCCAGCAACAGCCCGATCATGCCCAGCGCCCGCACGACCTCCCCGCGCCACACCACCTTGCCGGGCACGCCCGTCAACGCCGCGCCCGCCGCGAGATGCGTGCGCACCGCCAGCCCGAGGACCGCGAACGTCTCACCCCACCCCGGCCAGCTGTGCTCCAGGTCCAGATCGTCGTTCCGCTCGGCCAGGAAGATCCCGACCATCTCCTCCTCGCGGTCCCGCCGGTACCACTTCGGCAGGACCTTCAGCAGCGTCCGATACCGCCGCTCCAGATTCCTCACGCCCGACTCGCCCACGGCTGGACACCCCTCCCCCTCAGCACCGCGGAGGCCGCGCGTACGTTCGCGCTCAGCCTCGCGACCTCCGCCTGCAACGCCCGCACACCGGAGTCGGTGAGCTTGTAGTAGCGCCGCAGCCGTCCCTGGTGCACCTCTTCACGGTCGCGCTCGGCGAGCCCGTCCGACACCAACCGGTCCAGCACCCCGTACAGCGTGCCCACCCGCAGCACCATCCGTCCCTCGGAGAGCTGCTCGACCGCTTGCACGATCGCGTAGCCGTGCAGCGGCTCCTCCGCGAGCGCGGTGAGCACGAGGAACGTCTGCTCGGACATGACTCGACCACTCATGTCGCTGAATATATCGCGCCGCGAGCTATATCGGGAAGCGGAGTACCGGAGAGGGTTTGACTTTAGGCAACACTGAAGTTATTGAGGATACTGGACGGAAGTTGACCGAGGCGTTCGCGTTGCGGGACACCGGCAACCGGAACCCGCGCCCCTTCCCTGCCGGTGCGGTGACCCACGACCGAGACGGCGCCCAAGCGTGCGGCCGCCGTAGGCGTCTCTCTTAGTCAACACTGAAGCAATCAAGGCATTCGAGTCGAGATGATGTTTTGATGATCTACGCAGCGGCTATGTCCTCCCGACAAGTTCCAGTGGCACGCGGAGGACGAACGATGGTGAGGGATACGCCGTGGGGATTCCTGTTGATCAGGAGCCAGGCACTAGGGTGACCCGCCGTGGACGCCCTTCCCGATCCGACAGATGCCCTCTCCGCTGTACCTGTCGCGGGTTCCCGGCGGTCGACGCCGGTGGTGGGGCACCTCAAGTTCTTCTTCGGTCCCATGGACTGCGGGAAGTCGACGCTCGCGCTGCAGATCGACCACAACAACTCGCGGCAGGGTCGCCGCGGGCTGCTGCTGGTGCGGCACGACAGGTCAGGGCGGCCGCAAATCTCGAGCCGCATCGGCATCACGCGCGAGGCCGCGGAGATCCGCGACGACGACCTCCGCCGGCTGGTCCGCGCGGAGTGGGCAGAGGGCCGCCGGGTCGACTACCTGATCGTGGACGAGGCGCAGTTCCTCTCCCCCGGTCAGGTCGAGCAGCTGGCGGAGCTCGCGGACGACGTCCAGGTCGACGTCTACTGCTTCGGGCTCGCCACGGACTTCCGCGGCGAGATGTTCCCCGGTTCGCAGCGGCTGTTCGAACTGGCGGACGAGCTCAAGGCGATTCAGGTCGAGGTGTTGTGCTGGTGCGGGGTGCCTGGACGGTTCAACGCGCGGGTGCGGGCCGGACGGGTGATTCGCGCCGGAGACACCGTCATGGTCGCCGACACGGTTTCAGACACGGAACAGCACCGATCGGGTACAGACAGCAACGGTGTAACCGATACCACGGAAACTACTGTCCGTTACCAGGTGCTCTGCCGACGTCACTTCCGATTGGGTGACCTAGGCCCTGACGTCGCACAAAGTGGCCAACTCCGGTTGGCATAGCCGGTTACACACCGACCCTGCTAGGCCATTAGAGTGACGCATGAGCACAGTAGCTTGATAACGCGTCACGATCCTGTGGCGATCGCATCCATTAGTAGGAAGCCTTCGTTGACGAGTGAACGACGTCACTGTGGGCGACCATGAGAGCGAGCCGGAAACAAACGGAGCAATCCGGGCGTTGCACACGGTGAGCAAGAAGCCTGGGCCCCGGCCCTGAGCCGAGCGAAAGGACACCGCCATGGCCGACCGCGTTTTGCGTGGCAGCCGGCTCGGAGCAGTCAGCTACGAGACCGACCGCAACCACGATCTCGCTCCGCGCCGGGCAGCGCGGTACGCCTGTCCGAAGGGACACGACTTCGAGGTCCCGTTCTCCGACGACGCCGAGCTGCCGCCGACCTGGGAATGCCGTCTCCACGGCACCGAGTCGAAGATCATCGATGGCGTCGAGCCGGAGGTGAAGAAGGTCAAGCCGCCGCGCACGCACTGGGACATGCTCCTGGAGCGCCGGTCGATCCCCGAGCTCGAGGAGCTGCTCGACGAGCGCCTCGAAGAGCTTCGCGGACGCCGCACCCGCACGGCCTGACCTTCCCAGAGAAGGTCACAGACGCTTCAAGCCGTCCCGGTCTCCCGCCGGGGCGGCTTTTTGCGCACCTAGCGGGGCCCGTGCGGCCGTCGTGACCAGGTTCCGGCCCCACCACACCCCGACCACCGCGAGCACCGCCCAGATCGACAGCGCGACGATCGAGCGGGGTGACCCGAGGTCGCTCAGCGCGTCCCCCAGCACCGCGGCGAGCACGGTCGACGGCACCAGCCCCAGCGCGGTGCCGATCGCGAAGTCCCTGCCCTTGACCGACGTGATGCCCGCGCCGTAGTTGGCGAGCGCGAACGGCAAGATCGGCAGAAGCCTGATCACGAGCGTCGCCTCGATACCGCGACGCGCGAAGACCTCTTCGAGGGTGTGCAGCCGCTCCCCCAGCCATCCCTTGATCGCGTCCCTGCCGAGCCTGCGGGCGATCGTGAACGCGATGAGCGCGCCGGCCGTGAACCCGGCGATCGCGAGCGCACTCCCCCACCCGATGCCGAACAGCAGCCCCGCCGCCGTGGCGAGCACCGGTTTCGGGAAAAACACCGCCGTGCCCAGTGCGCAGACGGCGACGAACACCGCTGGAGCCGCGGTTCCCGCTCGACCGACGAGCTCGCGGAGTTCCGCGCCATCGGGGATGTCGACGAGCTGGGCGAGGACGGCCAACGCGACGACGAGCAGCGCCAGCAGGATGAGGCCTCCGCGTCGCATCACACCAACGTACCGGGCAAGCTTGGGCGCATGACTGTCGCGCTGCCGTCCGGTGAGACCATCCCCGCGCTCGGCATGGGCACCTGGATGATGGCCGAGAAGGCCGGGAAGCGCGCCGACGAGATCGCAGCGCTGCGTGCCGGCATCGATCTCGGCCTGACGCTCATCGACACCGCCGAGATGTACGGGTCCGGCGCGTCGGAGGAGCTCGTCGGCGAGGCTGTTCGTGGACGCCGTGACGAGGTGTTCCTCGTGTCGAAGGTGCTGCCCTCCAACGCCTCCACGGCCGGCACCGTGCGCGCCTGTGAGGCCAGCCTGCGCCGTCTCGGCACCGACCGCCTCGACCTGTACCTGCTGCACTGGCGCGGCAGCGTGCCGTTCTCCCGGACGCTGGACGGGTTCGCGAGCCTGGTCGAGGCGGGCAAGATCCGGCACTGGGGCGTCAGCAACCTCGACCTGGCCGACATGCGCGAGCTGACGGCGTTGCCCGGCTTCTGCCAGACCAACCAGATCCTCTACAACCTGAGCCGGCGCGGCCCCGAGCACGACCTGCTGCCATGGCACGCGTCTTCCGGCATACCGGTCATGGCCTACTCCCCCGTTGAGCAGGGCCGCCTGCTCGGCTCGCCGGTGCTCGCCGAGATCGGGCTGCGGCACAACGCCACTCCCGCCCAGGTGGCGCTGGCGTGGGTGCTGCGGCTGCCTCACGTGAACGCGATCCCCAAGGCGGGCACGGTCGAGCACGTCCGCGAGAACGCCGCCGCACTGTCGCTGAAGCTGTCCGCAGAGGATTTCGCCGATCTCGATCGCGCGTTTCCGCCTCCCGGCGGACCAGAGCCGCTCGAGATGCTTTAGATCACTCGCTCACCGAAGGCACACATCCGGTTCAGTAGCGTGAACGACCGGTCTTACCACCAGAACACCAGGAAGCGAGGTGAGCGACACATGCCAGGCGACAGTAGCCCGCGCAGGTCATTTCACCTCGCACATCTTTTTTGGGCACGCTTCAGTTCTGGCGTGTGACGCACACCCCTGTACACAAGGGGAGTCACACGATGCACGTCTTCGACATGACGCTGCGCATTGCCGAGAGCATGGGCCTCGGCGCGTTGATCGGTTTTGAGCGGCAGTACCGCTCGCGCATGGCAGGCCTGCGGACCAACGCCCTCGTGGCGGTGGGCGCCGCGTTGTTCGTTCTGCTGTCCGCACAAGGCTTTGACGGCCAGGGCGATCCCACGCGGGTCGCGGCTCAGGTGGTGTCCGGCATCGGGTTCCTCGGCGCGGGCGTGATCCTGCGTGACGGGCTGTCGGTGCGCGGACTGAACACCGCGGCCACGCTGTGGTGCGCGGCCGCGGTGGGCTCACTGGCGGGCGCCGGCCTGCACGCCGTGGCGGCTGCCGGCACGGTCGCGATCATCGCGGTCAACGTCGGCCTTCGGGAGCTCGGCCGGGCCGTCGACCGCAAGGACGAGGAGGTCTAGCGGGGCTGGTAGGTCAGGCAGCTCGCGTGGTGGTCGCCGCCTTCGCCGACGCGCACGCTCGGCGCTGTGCATTCCAGCGAGGAGTTGTGCACGCAGTCGGTGCGGGAACAGGCACCCACCTGTGCGATGACCTTGTCCAGACCGCCCTTCGTGCCCAACGGGATGAACGTGCCGCAGTCCGCGGCCCCGTTGTCGCCGCGCACGGTGATCGCGAAGGCGTGGCAGCCGTCGTGGTTGTACGAGCAGTCGCTCACGGTGCAATCGTGGACGGAGGGCATTGCCGGGTTCTCGAGAGTGGTCATGTCCGCTCCTGCCGTGGTGGGAAAGGTTCGGTGATCCGGACGATGCCACCACGGCAGAATCCCCGCAATTCGAAGGGAATTAGGCAAGCCTGTCCTTCAAGAATCATTTAGAAACGTCGCGTTTCTCCTGCGGGTCCCCGATCACGCCTGTTCTCGTGCGGGCTGTTGTTGCGCGTTCGCCGGTGCGGGGACGATGATCCACAGCGCTGAAGATCTACTGTGCGGGAAGCGCGAGGTGCGGCATGGCGACGGTCACGACGGGCGACGGACAGCTGGTGTCCTATGTGGACCACGGCGGTGACGGTCCGGCGGTCGTGCTGCTGCACAGCTTCCTGATGGACGTGTCGATGTGGGCGGCGCAGGTCGCGGCGTTCGGCGGCAGCTACCGGCTGATCGCGATCGACGAGCGCGGTCACGGTGAGACGCCGGTGAACGCGCCGTTCGACTACTGGGACGTCGCCAGGGACGCCCTCGCGGTGCTCGACGACCTCGGCATCGGCAGCGCCGCCGTCATCGGGACCAGCCAGGGCGGGTTCATCGCGCTGCGGATGGCGTTCCTGGCACCGGAACGGGTCACGGCGCTCGCGGTGCTGGGCACGTCCGGTGAGGCGGAGGACGAGCAGATCGCCGCCGCGTACAACCAGCTCACCGAGGTGTGGATCGCGCAGGGTCCGGACAGGGTGGTCGAGGCAACCGCCAAGATCTGTCTGGGCGACCACGACGCGTCGGAGTGGACGCCGAAGTGGAGCGCTGTCGAGCCCGAACGGCTGCGGCTGATCGCGAACGCCCTGGTCAGCCGCGACGGCGTCCTCGACCGTGCCGGGGAGATCACCGCGCCCGTGCTCGTCCTGCACGGCACCGCCGACCTCGCCTACCCGGTCGCCAAGGCGGAGGCGCTCGTCGCGGCGTTGCCCAAGGCCGAGCCGCTGGTCCTGGTCGAGGGTGGCGCGCACTTCCTGAGCCTCACCCACGCCGACGACGTGAACCCGCACCTGGAGCGGTTCCTCAGCGCGTACCTCTGACGGCCCAGGCCCTGGCGGTGAGCTCGATCGGGCCTTCCGCGGGCAGACGGGAGCGGAGCAGGTCGCGCACCTCGGCGAGCTGCTCCGGGGGCAGCGTCGCGGCGTAGGCGGGTGCCGCGCCCGTGCCGCCCAGGAACGGCTCCCAGAAGTCGTCGAAGTCGCGGAACACCGTGGGCACGACGATGCCGGTCACCTCGACGTCCCGCAGGCCGGCGCCAGTCCACAGGTCGCGCAACGGGTCGCGCCCGCTCACCGCGGCGAAGCGCGGGCCTTCGTCGTGGGAGGCCGCGGCGGGGTCCACATCCGTTGCCGCGTCCCAGAAGTAACGCATCATCTGCATGCCGGTCGTGTAGTCCCACACGTACGACCCGACGTACGAACCCACGCGGGCGAACTCGGCCACGGCACGGGGAACGTCGGGGACGAAGGTGAGCACGAGCCCGCTCACCACCACGTCGGCCTGGCGCTCGCCCAGGTCGAGCGCGGTGCCGACGTCGAAGGTGGCGCCCCGCACGCGGTGCCTGGCCAGGTCGAGGAAGCCTGGCGACGGGTCGACGCCGGTGATCGCGGCCGGTGCGGCGGTGGCCAGGCACGGTCTCGGTCAGCGCGCCGGTGCCGCAGCCCACGTCCAGCCACGTCCGGCCGGGCGGCACGTCCAGCCATCGCAGGAACTCCACCGCGACCGGCCTGCTCCACCGGCCCACGTAGCGTTCGTACGCGTCACCGAGATCCCACATGGCCCGCAAGCTAGCGCAGCTGACGGAAGCCCGCCCGCAGTTCCTCGGCCAGGATCTGCGGCTGTTCCCAGGCCGCGAAGTGCCCGCCCCTGGCCACCCGGTTGTAGTGGATCAGGTTCGGATAGGCGCGTTCGGCCCAGCTGCGCGGCGCCTGGTAGACCTCCTCGGGGAACACGCTCACCGCGACCGGGAGCGTGACGCCCTTGGCCGCGATCACCGAGTACTTGCTCTCCCAGTACAGGCGCGCGGCCGAGATCGCGGTGCTGGTCAGCCAGTACAACGACACGTTCTCGACGACGTCCTGGCGCGTGAGCGACTCGCGGTGGCCGTCGAACGCCCTGGCGATCAGCGCCAGGCTCGTGACGTTGTGGTCGATCATGAACGAGGCCAGCCCTGCCGGTGAGTCGGCCAGCGCCCTCAACGTCTGCGGGCGGGTGCCCATGATCCGCGCGTAGGCCTGTCCCTTGCTGTAGCGGAAGAGCACGTCCTGCCACGCCTTGAGCTCCTCGCCCTGCAGACCGGGTGGCTGCGGGCCGCCGGCGCGGGCGGCGTTGTCGATGTCCACGGGCACCGCGCCCGGCAGGTTGGTGTGGACCCCGAGCAGCCCGGCAGGCTTCTGCAACGCCATGAGGTCGACGATCAGGGCGCCCCAGTCGCCGCCCTGCGCGACGTACCGGTCGTAGCCCAGGCGTTTCATGAGCTCGATCCACGCGCGGGCGATGTGGTCGGGGCCCCAGCCGGTCGTCGTGGGCTTGCCGGAGAAGCCGTAACCGGGCATGGACGGGATCACGAGGTGGAAGGCGTCCTCGGCCTTGCCGCCGTGAGCTGTCGGGTCGGTCAGCGGCCCGATGATCTTCAGCTGCTCGATGACCGAACCGGGCCAGCCGTGCGAGACGAGCAGCGGCAGTGCGTTCTCGTGCTTCGAGCGGACGTGGAGGAAGTGGATGTCCAGCCCGTCGATCTCGGTCATGAACTGCGGCAGCGCGTTGAGCTTGGCCTCCGTGCGGCGCCAGTCGTACTCGGTGCGCCAGTAGTCGGCGAGCGCCTTGAGCGTCCGCTGCGGGGCGCCCTGGGACAGGTCCGTGACGGTCTCCGCGTCGGGCCAGCGGGTCGCGAGGACGCGGCGGCGCAGCTCGACCAGGTCCCGCTCCGGGATCCGCACCCGGAACGGCCGGACGTCTCCTGTCGCGGCGTGCGCGGGGCCGGTTTTGAGCAGCCCGAGCATGAGCGCTGCGGCGGCGGAGACGGACAGGAAGCTGCGGCGGGACGGCTCGTTGGACACGTTCCTGACCGTAGGAAGGCGACCGCGACCGTCGCGAGCGTCGGGTGACGGCGTTCCGGTACGTCATGGGAATAACCGGGGGCTGGTCCGGTTATGCTTGGATGACACGTCAACTAGCGAAGTCGGGTGTGCTGTGAAGATCGCTGTTCTCGGTGCGGGCCACGTCGGTCCCGTCATCGCGCGCCTCGCACTGGCGGCGGGCTACCCGGTCGCGATCGCGGGTTCCGGTGATCCGTCGCGGATCGAGATGATCATCGAGTTCCTGGCGCCGGGCGCGAAGCCGCTCACGGCCTCCGACGCGGTCGCGGACGCCGGCCTCGTCGTACTGGCGATCCCGTGGCACCGGTTCGGGACGCTCGAACCGGGGATGTTCGCGGGCAAGGTCGTGGTGGACGCGATGAACCACTGGCCGCCCGCCTCCGCGCCGCTGGGCACGAGCGAAGAGGTGGCCCGGCGGCTGGCCGGCGCGCGTGTCGTCAAGTCTCTCAACCACGTCGCCTACCAGGACATGGAACCCGCGAACGGCCGTGCCGTCGGCCTGGCCGGTGACGACCCGGCCGCCGTGGACCTCGTCGCCTCGTTCCTGGAGCGCATCGGGTTCGACCCGGTGCCGGTGGGACCCCTGGCCGCGGGACGGCTGCTGGAACCCGGCAGCCCGCTGTTCGGCGTCGCGGCCGCCAGGCCGGAAATCGAGAAGCTCGCGAAGGAGCAGTCATGACCACGTTCGGACTCGACACGTTCGGCGACGTCACCCACGACGCCGAGGGCAGGCCGCTGACGCACGCCCAGACCATCCGCGACCTCGTCGAGCAGGGCGTGCTCGCCGACCAGGCCGGACTCGACTTCTTCGGCATCGGCGAGCACCACACCCCGGACATGCCGCTGTCGGCCGCCGACGTGGTGCTGGCCGCGATCGCCGCCCGCACGTCGGCCATCCACCTGGGCTCTGCCGTGACGGTGCTCAGCTCGGACGACCCGGTCCGCGTGTTCCAGCGCTTCTCCACGTTGAACGCGGTGTCGGACGGCCGCGCCGAGATCATCCTCGGCCGCGGGTCCAGTGTGGACTCCTTCCCTCTCTTCGGATACGACCTCGCGGACTACGAGGATCTGTTCGAGGAGAAGACCCACCTGTTCGCGGAGCTGCTGAAGGGCGGCCCTGTCACCTGGCAGGGCAAGACCCGCGCGTCGCTGCACGAGCAGGACGTCGTGCCGTTCACCGAGCCGTTCCCGACGTGGATCGGTGTCGGCGGCAGCCCGCAGTCCGTCGTGCGCGCCGCCTCGTACGGGTTCTCGCTGATGCTCGCGATCATCGGCGGCCACCCCGGCCGCTTCGCCCCGTTCTCCGAGCTCTACAAGCACGCGCTGGAGAAGTTCGGCCGTGACCCGCTGCCGATCGGCATCCACTCCCCCGGCCACGTGGCGCCGACCGACGAGCAGGCGCGGGAGGAGTTCTGGCCGCACTACCTCGACGTGATCAGCCGGCTCGGCAAGACGCGCGGGTTCGCCACACCGACGCCCGAGTCGTACGCCCACGAGGTCGGGCCGCATGGCGCGCTGTTCGTGGGCTCACCGGAGACGGTCGCCACGAAGATGGCTCGCACCATGAAGACGCTGGGCGCCAGCCGGTTCGACCTCAAGTACGGGATCGGCGGGCTGTCGCACGGGTCTTTGATGCGGACGATCGAGCTCTACGGAACCGAGGTCGTGCCTCGGGTCCGAGAGCTCCTCGCCTGATCACTTCTTGGACGACGCGATCTCACACTCCTTGGCGTGCTCCAGGCCGAGCGTGATCGACGCCGCGTCGTTGTTGGGGCCGCCGAGCGCGTAGGAGACGATCTCGGCGCCGGGTTCGTTGTGCACCTCGACGTAACGGACACCCTTGTCCCGCAGGCACTGCACGACGCGGGCGGCGAAGTCGACCGCGTCCGGGTTGTTGACGTCCTTCTCCCACGGGGGAAGCGGGTCCTTCGACTCGCAGGCCTTCATCGCCTTGTCGACTTCTTCCTTGACCGGTTGCTGGCCGGCTTGGCGGGAGGCCACCTGGCCCTTCTTGTCCAGGCCGAAGCCCCCCATGCACCGGTCGTACGCGGCGTACAGGGCGTCGAGGTCCTCCGGCGTCATGTCGAGGCGTTCGCGGGGACGTTGTTCCTGCTGCGCGGATGTCGGTGCCGCGCTGCTCGGCGTCGAGATCGAGGCGACCTGGGGTTGCGCGGTGGGCTTGGAGCAAGCGGTCAGGAGCAACAGCAAGACCAGCGTGGCCTTCTTCATCGTGCACTGTCCTTTCGTCACGCGGAGAGCGCCTGCGTCGGGGTGAGCCGGGCGGCGCGGATGGAGGGGTAGAGGCCTGCGGCGGCGCCCACGACGAACGCGGCCAGCACGCCGGAAGCCAGAACTGGCAGGGGAATGACGATCGGCCAGCGGTGCAGCGTGGCGTACCCGGTGACACCGATCGCTCCCAGCGCGGTGCCCGCCAGGCCTCCCAGGCTCGACAGCAGGACCGCCTCGGTGAGGAACTGGGCGCGGATGTGGCCGCGGGTGGCACCGAGGGCGCGGCGCAGGCCGATCTCGTGGCCGGCGTCGAGCACGGAGATCACCATGGTGTTCGCGACGCCGACGCCGCCGACCAGCAGCGCGACGCCCGCGAGGCCGAGGAACAGCGCCCTGTAGGAGTTCTGCGTGGCGCGTTTGGCGGCCAGCGCGTCGGACGGGCGGCTCACCTGCACCAGGCCGGGGATCTCGCCGTACAGGGTCGCCGGCAGGACCGCTCGAACGTCCTCAATGGACTCCTCGCGGGCCTTGACGTACACGACCGTGGGGTGGCCGTCGAAGCCGAGCCGGGTGCGGGCGGCGTCCCAGCCGACCAGCACCGAGCGTTCGATGTCCGGTGCGAGCGGCGTCGGGCCGAGCACTCCGGTCACGGTGAACCAATGCTCCCCCACGAACACCGCCGGCCGTTCGCCCACGTCCGGGATGCCGAGACGTTGCGCGGCGACGCTGCCGAGCACGACAGAGGGGAAGTCGGGGCGTGACAGGAACTCCCCGCTCCGCACGTGGCCGTTCACCGTCTCCAGCAGGCCGGGGGTGGCGGCGAGGACGGTGATGTCGGAGCTGTGGCCGGGGTCGAGCAGATCGTTGCGGCGGACGCGGGCGTGGGTGTTGGCCACGGCCGCGGCGGCGGTCACCGGGCCGATGCGCTGGACCATCGCGACGGAGGATTCCGGTAGCAGCACCGGGTCCTCGTTGCGCTGGGTGGGCTGGGCGCGCAGCAGGTTGGTGCCGAGCGCGGTCAGTTCGTCCAGCAGGGCCTGCTGGCTGGAGGCGGGGATGCCGGTGACCACCACGACGGTGGCGATGCCGAGCGCGATGCCCAGGGCGGACAGTGCGGCGCGCAGCCTGCGGGTGCGGACGCCGAGCGAGCCGAGGGCGAGGAGGTCGGCGGGCGACAGGCGGGTCATCGCACGCTCACGGTGCCGGGGCTGGTGACGGTGTCGATCCGGCGGCCGGGCAACACGATGCGGCTCATCGCACGCTCCCCGTGACGGTTCCGATCCGACAGTCGCGTGCTCTGAGGCCGGACCACGCGGCGAGGAGTCGACCGAAGACTGGGCGGCTCACAGCGCACCCCCGGTGTCCGCGACGATGCGGCCGTCGCGTGCACTGAGGCCGGACCACGCGGCGACGAGCTGCGAAACTGGGCGGCTCATCGCGCGCCCCCGGTGTCCGCGACGATGCGGCCGTCGCGCAATTCCACCCGACGTGGCAACGACGCGGCGATGTCGCGATCGTGCGTGATCAACGCAATGGTCGTGCCCTGGCGGTTCAGCTCGCGCAGCAACTCCAGCACCGCACGGCCGTTCGCGGTGTCGAGCGCACCGGTCGGTTCGTCGGCCAGCACGAGAGCCGGGTTGTTCACCACCGCGCGGGCGATGGCGACGCGCTGCTTCTCCCCGCCCGAGAGCTGCTGCGGCCGGTGATCGGTCCGGTGGCCGAGCCCGACGCGGTTCAACGCCTCCACCGCGAGCGCGCGCCGGTCCTTGCGCCGCACACCCGCGTACAGCAGTCCGGTGGCAACGTTCTCCGTCGCGGACAGGGCGTCGGAGAGGTGAAACTGCTGGAACACGAACCCCAGCCTGCTGCCGCGCAACGCCGACAGGCGCCGGTCCGGCAGCGTCGACACGTCCTGGCCATCGATCTCGACCGTGCCCGACGACGGCAGGTCCAGCGTCCCGACCAGGTGCAGCAGCGTCGACTTGCCGGAGCCGGACGGGCCGACGATCGCGAGCAGCTCCCCCGCGCTGACCTGCAGCGAGACGTTGTTCAACGCCATGACACCGCCTGGGTACTTCTTGCTGACGGAGCGCAACGCGAGCACCGGGGTCACTGTGCCGTCACCACTTCGAGGCCGTCGGTGATCCCGTCGCCGGAGATCTCGACCTTGTCCTGCGAGTACAGCCCTGTTCGCACTGCCTTCAGCCCTCCGCCGGGAAGCTGCACGGCGTACCCGCCCTCCTTCAACGCGATCAGCGCCGCGAGCGGAACGGTCAGCACGCCGGTGCGGCTCTCGGTCGTGATCTTCAGCCGTACCGGCGCGGTGTCCAGGTCCCCCACGTCGGCGGGATTGTCCGGGGTGACCACGACGTCGATCTTCGGGCCGCCACCGTTCTCCGAGGCGGGCGCGTTGGTCACCGAGGTGACCTTGCCGGGCACCTCGCGGCTGTCCGGGCGCACGATCACGACCGGCATGTCCATCTTCACCACGCCCGCCTCGGTGACCGGCACCTGGACGGTGACCAGGCGGGTGGTCGGCGTGACCTCGAACAGCTCCTCGGCCGCCGGGGCGCCGAGCTGGGCTTTCACCGACCCGACGCGCATCGGCCGGTCCAGCACGAGCACGCGGCCGGGCGCGAGCGCACCGTTCTGCTCGACGCCGAGCGCCTTCTGCCACTTCTTCAGCGCATCGACGACCTTCGGCGTGAACTCGGCCTTGGCGGCGTCGCGAGGGCGGGTGCCGACCTGGTAGCCAAGTGCGGCGAGGTTGTCCATCAGCACGGCGACGTCCGAGCCCTTGAGACCGGGTGCGTCCAGGGGCCGGAACAACGGAGTCGCGCCGAAGAACACGACCACGGGCTGGTCGTCGACCCGGTACAGCTCCTTGCCCAGCTCGGTGACCTGGCCGACCGCCGGCAACTTCGTGACGGTTCCCGTTCCCCCTTTGACCGGACGGGCGGCGCCGAACCCGAGGTTCGCCTGGAGCACGCGGGTGTTCGCGAGGTCTCCTTTCTGCACGGTCGTGGTCTTCACCTCAGATGGAGGGGCCGCGGCGGGCTCGTCCGGTCTGCCGCGCACGAACAGCACGACGGCGGCGACGACCACGACGACCACCGTGGCCGCGATGACGGTGTTGCGCATGCCGTGGATCTTGTTCGGCACTTGTGAGGATCCTGTGTCGAACCGGTGATCGCCCGGAGGGCGTCCATATGATCGGCCGGTGAGCGCTCTCATCCTGGTCGCGGAGGACGACGAGAACCAGGCCGAGCTCGTCCGCCGCTACCTGGAACAGGACCACCACCGGGTGCTCGTCGTGCACGACGGCCGCGACGCGCTCGACGTGGTCCGCGCACATCAGCCGGCGCTCGTCGTGCTCGACCTGATGCTGCCAGGACTGGGCGGGCTGGACGTCTGCCGTGCGCTGCGGGCCGACTCGGACGTGCTGGTGCTGATGCTCACCGCCCGGTCCACTGAGGACGACCTGCTGCACGGGCTCGGCATCGGCGCGGACGACTACATGACCAAGCCGTTCAGCCCGCGCGAACTGGTGGCGCGGGTGCGGACGTTGCTGCGGCGCCGTCCCGCCGAGCGTCCTGTCCCGTTGCTGCGGGTCGGGCCGCTCGTGGTCGACCCGGTGCGGCACGAGGTGACGGTGCGCGGCGAGCACGTCGAGTGCACGCCGGGCGAGTTCGGGCTGCTGGAGGTGCTCGCGTCCGAAGTGGACAGGGTGTTCACCCGCGAGCAGCTGCTGCAGCGGATGCACGGCATCGACAGCTTCCTGACCACCCGCACGATCGACACGCACGTGAAGAACCTGCGCCGCAAGATCGAGACAGACCCCCGCACTCCCGAGCACCTCGTCACCGTCTACGGCATCGGCTACAAGCTCACCGCTGGACGCCGTGATGCGCCGTAGCGTCTTCACCCGCCTGCTCGTGGTCCTGGTGCTGATCGCGGTGTGCTCGATCGCCGCGACCGCCTGGCTCGCCACCCAGCTGACCAAGGCCTCGATCGCCCGTGAGCAGGGCAGGGAGCTCGCGTCCGACAACAAGATCTACGCCACGCTGCTCGCCTACGCCGCCGAGCACCGCGACTGGTCCGAAGTGGACGGATACGTCGAGTCGCTGATGTCCGAGCATCCCGGCCGGCGCATCGTGCTGGTCACCAAGGACGGCAGGACGGTCGCCGACCACGGTGGTGACGGAGGCCAGCTGCCCGCGACCGCCGCGGCGGTGGTGGACCCGCTGGCGGTCGATCCGGTGCTGGTGCCCGGCGCGCCCGCCGACCGGATCGACAAGCGGGTGCTGGGGCCGTTCCGCACGCCGATCGACTTCCGCGACCGCGAGGACCGCACCGGATCGCTGTTCTGCCTGCGGCTGGTCAGGAAGGAGCAGGCCGACCTGGACTGCCGGGAAAAGGACCTGCCGTTCGACACCGCCGCCGACTTCTCCGCGCTGCTCGAGCTGGAGGACCTGGTCAACGCCTGCCACGAAAGGAGAAGATGATGTTGCTGGAGAACAAGACCGCGGTGATCTACGGTGGCGGCGGCTCGATCGGTGGCGCGATCGCCGACGGCTTCGCGGCCGA
>NZ_VSRL01000078.1 GCF_012184385.1 Lentzea indica | reverse complement strand
GTCCCGGTGGTGGCGGCGGCGCAGGTCGCGGCGGTACCGCTGGTGCCTTCGGTCGTCCGGGTGGTCCGGCGCGTCGTGGACGCAAGTCCAAGCGGCAGAAGCGCCAGGAGTACATGGACAACATGCAGGCGCCTTCGGTCGGTGGCGTCCGCCTGCCCAAGGGGCAGGGCGAGACGATCCGCCTGCCGCGCGGTGCCTCGCTGACCGACTTCGCCGACAAGATCAACGCCAACCCGGCGTCGCTCGTGCAGGTGCTGTTCCACCTGGGCGAGATGGTCACGGCGACCCAGTCGGTGTCCGACGAGATCCTGGAGCTGCTCGGCTCCGAGATGAACTACGTCGTGCAGGTCGTGTCCCCCGAGGAGGAGGACCGCGAGCTGCTCGAGACGTTCGACATCACCTACGGCGAGGACGCCGGTGACGAGGACGACCTGCAGATTCGTCCGCCGGTCGTGACCGTCATGGGTCACGTCGACCACGGTAAGACGCGACTGCTCGACACGATCCGCAAGGCGAAGGTGCACGAGGGCGAGGCCGGTGGCATCACCCAGCACATCGGTGCCTACCAGGTGCAGACCGAGCTCGAGGGCAACCCGCGGCTCATCACCTTCATCGACACCCCCGGTCACGAGGCGTTCACCGCCATGCGTGCCCGTGGTGCGAACGCGACCGACATCGCGGTCATCGTCGTCGCCGCTGACGACGGCGTGATGCCGCAGACGGTCGAGGCGATCAACCACGCCCAGGCCGCTTCGGCGCCGATCGTGGTCGCGGTGAACAAGATCGACAAGGAGGGTGCGAACCCCTCCAAGATCCGTCAGCAGCTCACCGAGTACGGACTGGTCGCCGAGGAATACGGCGGCGACACGATGTTCGTCGACATCTCGGCGAAGCAGGGCATCAACATCGACAGCCTGCTCGATGCCATCCTGCTGACCGCCGACGCGTCGCTGGACCTCCGGGCCAACCCGGACATGGAGGCCCAGGGTGTCGCGATCGAGGCGCACCTCGACCGCGGTCGCGGTCCTGTCGCCACGGTGCTGGTCCAGCGAGGCACGCTCCGCGTCGGCGACTCGATCGTCGCGGGCGACGCCTACGGCCGTGTCCGCCGCATGGTGGACGAGCACGGCGACGACGTCCACGACGCGACCCCGTCGCGTCCGGTGCAGGTCATCGGTCTGACGTCGGTGCCGCGCGCTGGTGACTCGTTCCTCGTCGTCGACGAGGACCGCGTCGCCAGGCAGATCGCCGAGCGTCGTCAGGCCCGCACTCGCAACGCTGCCAACGCCGCGAAGCGCAAGCGCGTCAGCCTGGAAGACCTGGATGCGGCGCTGAAGGAAACCAGCGCTCTCACCTTGATCATCAAGGGTGACAACTCGGGTACCGTCGAGGCCCTCGAGGACGCGCTCATGAAGATCGAGGTCGGCGACGACGTCGAGCTGCGCGTGATCCACCGCGGTGTCGGTGGCATCACCGAAGGCGACATCAACCTCGCCGTGGCCGGCTCCGCCATCGTCCTGGGTTTCAACGTCCGGGCCGAGGGCAAGGCGACCGAGCTCGCGAACCGCGAGGGTGTGGACGTCCGGTACTACACGGTCATCTACCAGGCCATCGACGAGATCGAGGCCGCCCTCAAGGGTCTGCTCAAGCCGGAGTTCGAAGAGGTCCAGCTCGGCCGCGCCGAGATCCGCGACGTCTTCAAGTCCTCCAAGGTCGGCACGATCGCGGGCTGCATGGTCCTGTCGGGCGAGATCCGCCGCAACGCGCGTGCTCGCCTGATCCGTGACGGCAAGGTGATCGCGGAGAACCTCCCGATCAGCTCGCTCAAGCGGTTCAAGGACGACGCCACCGAGGTCCGCGAGGGCTTCGAGTGTGGTCTGACGCTCGGCAACTACAGCGATCTCAAGCTCGAGGACATCATCGAGACCTTCGAGATGCGCGAGAAGCCGCGCGCCTGATCGTTCTGATGGGGGTGCGGAGCCATTTAACCGGTGGCTCCGCACCCCTTTTCTCTGGAGGATCTTTCCCATGTACGTGGGGGCTCTGGAACTGGACGTGCTGCTCGGCGACGTCCATTCGTTGAAGGAGAAGCGCTCGGTGGTCCGCCCTGTTGTGGCGGAGCTGCGCAAGCGCTTCGAGGTCGCTGTTTCCGAGGCTGGTCATCTCGACCTGCATCGGCGCAGTTTGATCGGCGTGGCGGCGGTCGCCGCCGACTTGGAGCACGTCAGGGACGTTCTGGCCAGCTGTGAAAGGCTGGTCGCCGGACGGCCCGAACTGGAACTGCTCTCCGCCAGGACGCGTCTCGTCGGGCCGGAGGACGATTAGGAAGGGGAGGCTCGTGGCCGACACGGCACGTGCCCGCAAGCTCGCCAAGCGGATCTCGCAGATCGTGGCTTCTGCTTTGGAGCACGAGGTCAAGGATCCGCGTTTGGCTCGGGTCACCATCACGGACACGAAGGTGACCGGCGATCTGCACGACGCGACCGTTTACTACACGGTGCTGGGTGAGCGTTTGGACATCGAACCTGATTACGCCGGAGCGGCTGCCGCTCTGGAGAAGGCCAAGGGTGTGCTGCGGTCCATGGTCGGACAGCAGACCGGGGTCCGGTTCACGCCCACGTTGACGTTCATGACCGACACCGTGCCGGACACGGCCCGGAAGATGGATGAGCTGCTGGCTCAGGCTCAGGCCGCCGATGCCGAGGTGGCTCGGCTGGCGGTGGGGGCAACTCCCGCCGGCGAGGCTGATCCTTACAAGGCGCCTCGTGAGGACGAAGACGAGGACTGAGTTCCGCTCGTTGTCTTGCCCTGCGGGGACCTTTCGCACGCGGAAGGTCCCCGCAGGCGGTTCATCGGATGGAAACTGTCTTGTCCAAGGGCGCCCTACAGCACATCGAGACGGTGAGCAGCTAACGTCTCCCTGTGGCAGACGACCTGAGCACGACCATTGCCGAGGCCGCGCGGTTACTGGCCGACGCCCGTGATGTGACCCTGCTCAGTCACATCAACCCCGACGCGGACACGCTCGGTAGCGCGTTGGCGGTGGGGCTCGCGCTGCATCGGCGCGGGGTCGTGGCGCGCGTGGCGTTCGGCGAGCCCGAGACCGTGCCGGAATCGCTGAAAGCGTTGGACACAGCGGGATTGCTGGTTCACCGCGACGAGGTGCCACTGGAGCCGGAGCTGCTCGTGGTCATGGACACCGGCAGCCTGCAGCGGCTCGGACCGCTCAAGGACCGGGTCGGCAACTGCTCGGGGCCGGTCATCGTCATCGACCACCACGTGTCGAACACGCGGTACGGGACGTTGCACTGCATCGACGAGCACGCGGAGGCCACGGCGCTCATCGCACTCAAGTTGCTCGACGAGATGGACGTCGAGATCGACGAGCCGATCGCGCGGTGCATTTACGCCGGGCTGGTGACGGACACCGGCGGGTTCCGCAAGGCGGGGCCGGCGGCGCACGAGACGGCGGCACGGTTGCTGCAGGCCGGAGTGGACGCGCACAGCGTCACGCGGCCGTTGATGGACGCGCATCCCTTTGCGTACCTGCGCATGCTGTCGCGCGTGCTGGCCAAGGCCGAGCTGGACGAGCGCGCCGCGGGTGGCCTGGGGCTCGTGCACGCGGTGGTCGGCATCGACGACGCGCGTGACGTGCGGAGCGAAGAGGTGGAGAGCGTGATCGACGTGGTGCGCTCCGCCTCGAAGCCGAGGTGGCGGCCGTGCTGAAAGAGTTGCGGCCGGGGTACTGGTCGGTGTCGCTGCGGGCCGTCAGCCGGGTCGACGTTCGTGAGGTGGCGCAGGTGCTCGGAGGCGGCGGACATCGGCTGGCGGCAGGTTTCACGTTCGACGGTCCCGCGGAGCAGGTCGTCGCCGCGCTCAAGGGCGCGTTGGAGCGGGTGGAGTCATGACACGGACAGGAAGCCCGCGGCTGTTGCGGGAGATCAACGACCGGGCCGCGATCGAGACGTTGCTGCGCAGCGGGGCGATGACGCGGGCCGAGCTGGAAGAGGTCATCGGCCTCTCCAAGCCCGCGACGGCCCAGTTGCTGGCGCGGCTCGAAGAGGACGGCATGGTCGTCCGCACCGGATTGCGCGGCGGCGGACGCGGCCCGCGCGCACAGATGTGGGCCGTCAACGGCGGCGTCGGGCACGTGGCGGCGGTGGCGTTGACGCCGGACCTGATCGACGTGGCCATCGCGGACATCACCGGGTCGTTGTTGTCGGAGCACAGCGCGCCTATGCCCAAGGACAACACGCTGCAGGCGTTCAGGGAGACCGTGCAGAAGGCGGCAGCCCTGGCGGGCCTTCGCCTGGACGCGCTGTCCCACGTCGTGGTCGGCACACCGGGTGCGGTGGATCCGTCCACCGGGCACCTCGGTTTCGCGCCGCACCTGCCGGGGCTGGTGGACGTCGACCTGCCCGCGACCCTCCGCGAGCTGCTGGGCACGTCGGTGTCGATCGAGAACGACATCAACCTCGCCGCGCTGGAGGAGATGAGCACCGGCAGAGCGGTGGGAGTGCGGAACTTCGTGCTTTTCTGGCCGGCCGACGAGATCGGTTCGGCGGTCGTGATCAACGGCGTCCTGCTGCGCGGCGTCACCGGCGGCGCGGGCGAGATCGACTCGATGCAGGTGCCCGGCGGACGGTACGGCGACCAGGTGGACAGCGACGCGATCGTGGCGCTGGCGGCTTCGCACGGCATAGCCGCCAACAGCGGCCTGGAGGCCGTGGCGCAAGCGCTGACCGCCGGGACCGAGGGGCGCGCGTTCCTGTCGGACTCGCACGCAGGATCGCATTGGGGTTGGCGAACGTCGTCTGCGTGCTCGACCCGGAGCTGGTGCTGCTCTCGGGTGGCGTCGCGCAGGCCGGCGGCGAGACGTTGTGCGAGCTGGTGTCGGTGGAGCTGCTGAAGCTGGTCGTGCCTCGTACTCCCGTGCAGCTCGCGCAGATCACCGCGAACCCCGTGCGGTCGGGAGCGCTGCACTCGGCGCTCGCGGTGGCGCGGGAGCAGGTGTTCGGGCTGCCGCAGCGGGGCTAGGTCGCCTGATCGGGTGGCATGCGCTTGCTGGGGCTTTCGGGTCGTGGCCGGTCTGCCGTTGCCTGGCGGTCTGCCGTGGGCCTGGTGGTCTGCCATGGCCTGCTGGTCCGCCGCAATGACCCGGCTCCGCCGCAGCAACCCGGTCCGCCCAATCCAGCCGCCCCCGCCGCAGACCCGAGTGGCCGCCATCACCGGCCGCAACAGCATCTGACCGCATAGGTTCGGTACGTGGAGGATCGGGTTCCCGCGCGGCGGGTCATCGGGCTGGCGGTGCCCGCCCTGGGGGTGCTGGCGGCTGAGCCGTTGTACGTGCTCGTCGACACGGCTGTGGTCGGGCATTTGGGGGCGTTGCCACTGGCCGGGCTGGCGCTCGGCGGTGTGTTGCTGACGCAGGTGTCGACGCAGCTGACGTTTCTCTCGTATGGCACGACGGCGCGTACGGCACGGCTGCATGGCGCTGGGCGGCGTGTGGACGCGGTTGAGGAGGGTGTTCAGGCCACATGGCTGGCGCTGGCGGCCGGGATGCTCGTGGTGGTGCTCGGGCAGGTGTTCGCGCGGCCGTTGGCGGAGCTGCTCGCCGGTGACGGCGCGGTGGCGGACGCGGCGGTGGAGTGGGTGCGCATTGCGTTGTTCGGGGCGCCGTTCATCCTCGTCACGATGGCCGGCAACGGGTGGATGCGCGGCGTTCAGGACACCAAGCGGCCCCTCAAGTACATCCTGATCGGCAACGGCATCAGCGCGGTGCTTTGTCCGGCGCTCGTTTACGGCGCGGGCTGGGGGCTTGAGGGATCGGCCATCGCCAACGTGATCGCGCAGGTGCTTTCGGCCGGGCTCTTCATCAAGGCGCTCTTCGCGGAACGTGTGCCCCTCAAGCCGCATTGGGCTGCCATGCGCGCGCAGCTCGGCATGGGGCGTGATCTGGTGTTGCGGAGCTTGGCGTTCCAGGCGTGCTTCATCAGCGCGGCTTCGGTGGCGGCGCGGACGTCCGTTGGGGCCTTGGGCGCGCATCAGGTCGTGCTGCAGCTGTGGACGTTCCTCGCCCTCGTGCTCGACTCTCTCGCGATTGCGGCGCAGTCACTCGTCGGCGCGGCGTTGGGTGCGTCGAACCGCAAGCAGGCGGAGAAGCTCGCGTGGCAGGTCACGCGGTACGGGCTGGTGTTCGGTATCGGGCTCGGGGTCGTGTTCGCCGCGCTGGTGACGATCCTCCCGCGAGCCTTCACGACCGACGCCGGTGTGCTGAGCGAGATTCCGAACGCGTGGTGGTTCTTCGTTGCGCTGCAACCGATCGCGGGTGTGGTGTTCGCGTTGGACGGGGTGCTGCTGGGCGCGGGCGACGTGAAGTTCATGCGGACGGCGACGCTCGGGTCGGCGGTGATCGGGTTCCTGCCGCTGGTGTGGGCCTCGTACGTGTTCGGGTGGGGGCTCGCCGGCATCTGGACGGGGCTGTCGGCGTTCATGGTGTTGCGGCTCGTGGCGGTGGTGTGGCGCACGCGGTCGGGGGACTGGGCGGTCGAGGGAGCGGTCAGATGACGCTCGAACGGATGCTGTGTTCGACCTCACGGCATGAAATCGTTACCAAGAAGGTTGTTTAGGCGATGTAACTAATATCCACCCGCCTCCGACCTGGGAGAGTGCCGCCGTGCCGCCGGTCGATCGCGCCACCCGAACCTCGTGGCTGATCTGGACCACCGCCGTTTTCGTCTACTTCGCCGCCCTCTTCCACCGCACCACGCTCGGCGTGGCGGGGCTGGAGGCGAGCGAACGCTTCGGGCTCGGACCCGCTCAGCTCGGTGTGTTCACCGTGCTGCAGATCGGTGTTTACGCCTTCATGCAGATTCCCACCGGCCTGCTCGTGGATCGTTTCGGGCCGCGCAAGGTCCTCACCGTGGCCGCGTTGCTCATGGGCACCGGCCAGCTCCTGTTCGCCGTCGCCGACTCGTACGGGCTCGGGCTCGCGGCGCGGGCCGTGCTCGGCATGGGCGACGCGATGACGTTCATCAGCGTGATCCGGCTCGTGGCGGCGCACTTCCCGCCGCGCCAGTACTCGCTCGTCGTCGCGGTCACGGCCGCGCTGGGCGGTGTCGGCAACCTCGTCGCCACCGTGCCGCTGACGCTCATGCTCGGCTCGATCGGGTGGACGTGGGCGTTCGTCATCGCGGGCGGTCTCACCGCTGGCTACTCCGCCGTGGCGTTCCTTCGGGTGCGCGACGTGCCGGCCGGGTTCGTCGCGCCGAAGCCGGAACCCGTGCCGCTCAAGAAGATCTGGCCGAAGGTGCGGCAGGCGTGGAGCGTGCCCGGTACCCGGCTCGGGTTCTGGGCGCACTTCAGCACCATGTCGACGCCGGCCGTCCTCGGGCTGTTGTGGGGGTACCCGTACCTCGTGCAAGCACAGGGCATGTCGGCCCAGGCGGCGTCGTCCACGCTCGGAATGCTCGTCATCGGCGGCATCGTGGCGAGCCCGATCGTCGGCGCGCTGTTCTCGCGCAACCCCGAGTGGCGCATGCCGATCGCGGGCTGGTTCCTGGCGTTCGCGTTCACCGGGTGGGGCGTGCTGCTGCTGTGGCCGGGCGGGCACGTGCCGGTGCCGGTCATCGCCGTCGTGTTCCTCGTGCTGACCGTGGGCGGGCCGATCTCGGGTGTCGCGTTCGCGTTGGCGCGCGACTACAACCCGTCGCACCGCCAGTCCACCGCGAGCGGGCTGGTCAACGTCGGTGGCTTCCTCGCGGTGACCGTGGCCGCGCTGGGTGTCGGCGTGCTGCTGGACCTGCTCGAGGGGCTGCTCGCTCCGCAGGCGGCCTTCCGCGTGGCGCTCAGCTTCTGCGTCGTCGTGCTCGCGCTCGGCGGCTGGCGGATGCTCGTGTGGTGGCGGCGTGCGCGTGCTGCCGTGTTCGCGGCAGAGGAGCGTGGTGAGACGGTGCCGGTGCAGTTGCGGCGCCGCCGTTGGGACGCTCTGCGCGTCGCTTAAGCTTTCGCGCCGTGAAACCCTCTGTTGCACCGGGCCTGGTCGTCGTCGACAAGCCGGACGGCATGACCTCGCACGACGTGGTGGCGCGTGTGCGCAGGATTCTCGGCACGCGCAAGGTCGGGCACGCCGGCACGCTCGACCCGATGGCGACCGGCGTGCTCGTGCTCGGCATCGAACGCGCGACGAAGCTCCTCGGTCATCTCGCGCTCGACAGCAAGGCCTACCTCGCGACGATCGTGCTCGGCGCGTCCACCACCACGGACGACGCCGAGGGCGAGGTGCTGTCCACTGTGGACGCATCAGAGGTCACCGACGAGGCGATCGCCGCCGAGGTGGCGAAGCTGACCGGTCCTATCCAGCAGGTGCCGTCCGCCGTGTCCGCGGTGAAGATCGACGGCAAGCGCGCGTACGCACGGGTGCGCGCCGGTGAGCAGGTCGAGATCCCCGCACGACCGGTCACGGTGCATCGCTTCGACGTGCTGTTCACGCGCCGTGAGGACAAGACCGTCCTGCTCGACGTGATGGTCGAGTGCTCCTCCGGCACCTACGTGCGCGCGCTGGCCCGCGACCTCGGTGCCACGCTGGGCGTCGGCGGGCACCTCGGCGCTTTGCGACGCACCAGGGTCGGCCCGTTCGACCTCCGCGTGGCCAGGACCTTGGAGCAGCTCGAGGAGACGCCCGGCCTGTCGCTGGACCTGGACGCCGCGGTGGCCACGGCGTTCCCGCGCCGCGAGATCGACCCGGTGGAGGCTTCTGCGCTTTCGCACGGGCAGCGGCTGAGCGCGGGCGGGTTCGAGGGCACCTACGGGGTGTTCGGACCGGACGGGCACGTCATCGCTCTGGCGAAGGACGAGGGCGACGCGTGCAAGCCCGTGGTGGTCCTCAGCCCGGCTGGGTGAGGCCACGACCGGTGACCCGACGTAGGCTGATCACCGTGCAACGCTGGCGCGGACTAGATCACCTTCCCGGCGGCTGGGGCCGCTGCGTGGTGACCATCGGGGTGTTCGACGGTGTCCACAAAGGCCACCAGGCCCTCATCGGGCGTGCCGTGGACCTCGCTGAGCAGCGCGGTCTGCCGAGCGTGCTGATGACCTTCGACCCCCATCCCTCCGAGGTGGTCCGCCCCGGCAGCCACCCTGCGCAGCTCACCACGCTGCGGCGCAGGGCAGAGCTGGTCGAGGAGCTGGGCGTCGACCACTTCGTCGTGGTGCCGTTCAGCCTCGAGACGTCCCGCATGCCCGCGGACGAGTTCGTGCACGAGGTGCTCGTCGAGAAGCTGCACGCCGCGGCTGTCGTGGTGGGTGAGAACTTCACCTTCGGGCACAAGGCGTTGGGTAACGTCGCGTTGCTGCGCCAGCTCGGGCAGCGGTTCGGATTCGTGACCGAGGGGGCTGATCTGGTGTCCGCTGACGAGGTGACGTACTCGTCCACCTACATCCGGGCGTGCATCGACGCCGGAGACGTGAAGGCGGCGGCGGAAGCGCTGGGCCGGCCGCATCGCCTGGAGGGGATTGTCGTTAAAGGAGATGGGCGCGGGAAGGATCTGGGGTTCCCGACCGCCAACCTCTCGACGCCCAAGTTCGCCGCTGTTCCGGCCGACGGCATTTACGCGTGCTGGTTCACCGACTCGAAAGGCAAGAAGCTCAAGGCCGCGGTCAGCGTGGGGACGAACCCGACGTTCTCCGGGCGGGAGCGGCGGGTCGAGGCGTTCGTGCTGGACGTGGACGAGGATTACTACGGGCAGCGGGTCGCCGTCGACTTCGTCGACCGGCTGCGCGAGATGGTGAAGTTCGACTCCGTCGAGGCACTTCTCGAACAAATGCACCGAGATGTAGACCGAACGAGGGAACTGCTGACCGAGTCGTGACCGTCAGATTGCGCGAAGCGGGCGTGGGGGCGTCCACAGGCTGGCAGGATGCTGGTCGGAGTACGGGCTACGGGAGAGGCCAAGGTGGAGGACCACAAGATCGTTCAGCGCAACCTCGCCCTGCAAAGGGAGTGGTACGGGGAGCCTCTGGGTGACCGGGTGCGCCGCTTGGTCGTGGCCTTCAACGTGTCCCAGGCGCAGCTCGCCGACGTGCTGGGGATCAGCGCGCCGATGCTCAGCCAGGTGATGAGCGGCCGCCGTGCCAAGATCGGCAACCCGTCCGTGCTCGCACGGATGATCATGCTGGAGCGCAAGGTGCTCACGCCGGACGTGGCGACCGGGGCACCGGAGGCGTTGCAGCGGGCGCTCGACGACGTGCGCGAGTCCAAGCCGACCGTGTCCCGCGACTCGCTGCCGGTCAACGGCGACGAGAGCGTCGCGTACCCGGTGCTGCGCCGCGTCGCCGACCGCACCGAGCTCCAGCAGGCAGCGGACATGCTGCACGAGGACTTCCCGGCGATCGCCGAGCTGTTCCGCCGAGCCATCCGGGCCGCCATCCGGTGAAGTTCTTCACCGCCCTGTACCCGCCCCAGCAGGTGGTCGACGAGCTCGAGGCCGTGCTCGACCGCACGCTGGAGATGGAGTGGACGGAGCCGGAGAAGTGGCACATCACGCTCTGCTTCCACGGCGAGTCCGCAGATGAGGAACGGTTCAAGGCGCTCGAGGGCCACGAGGTGCCCGAAATCCGGCTGAAGAACTTCGGCGACTTCCGGGGCCGGATCCTCTGGATCGGAATAGACGGCGACTTAAATCAGTTGGCAAGAGCAGCGGGTGCGAACGACAATTGGAAAGCGCACCTGACGGTGGCGTACGGGTACCGGGGTCAGCCGATGCCAGCCTTCCTGAGCAGCCCGTGGCAGCCGTCGGAAGCGGTGCTCGTGAGCAGCGCCGATGGTGCCCACACGCCTGTCGCACGGGTGGGGTTGCGCACGTCAGCGCGCCGCTGAGCTCCGTGCCTGATAACCTTCGCAGTTGGGTCTGGCTGCGGTCCGTGGCGGCCAGTACCGGCTACCCCGGCCAGCAATTCGGCGGGCGTGGGGCCGCACGGACCTGAACGAAGTAGGAGAAGTACCTAGTGGCACTGTCCACGGATCAGAAGAAGTCCATCCTCGGTGAGTACGGTCTGCACGACAGCGACACCGGCTCGACCGAGGCGCAGGTCGCCCTGCTGAGCAAGCGCATCGCTGACCTCACGGAGCACCTCAAGCAGCACAAGCACGACCACCACTCCCGCCGTGGTCTTCTGCTGATGGTCGGCCGTCGCCGCCGTCTGCTGAACTACCTGACCAAGGTGGACATCAACCGCTACCGCTCGCTGATCCAGCGACTCGGTCTGCGCAGGTGATACTTGCCGAGGGGGAGTGACCGGCCGGTCACTCCCCCTCGGCGTACCAGCCAGGTACACAGTTGCCTGGCTGCAAAGAGGAACAAAACAGGGCCCGCATCGCGCGAAGCAGTTTTCGCCGGTCCTCGGTAGTGGCCCCCTGGTTGCCAAGACAATCGCTGGCAGTGCCCCAGGGGACTTCGATCGAAGACCGGCCTCGTCAAGACGCGTGTGCGGTGTCCAAAAGACGAGGAGTAACAAGTAAATGACGGACATCGAGGTCCACGAGGCGACTGCCGTTATCGACAACGGCAAGTTCGGCTCGCGCACGATCCGCTTCGAGACCGGGCGCCTCGCGCGTCAGGCCGCCGGAAGCGTGGTCGCGTACCTGGACGACGAGACGATGCTGCTCTCCGCCACCACGGCGTCGAAGCAGCCCAAGGAACACTTCGACTTCTTCCCCCTCACGGTGGACGTCGAGGAGCGCATGTACGCCGCGGGCCGCATCCCCGGCTCGTTCTTCCGGCGTGAGGGCCGTCCCAGCACGGACGCCATCCTGACCTGCCGCCTGATCGACCGTCCGCTGCGCCCGTCCTTCGTGGACGGTCTTCGCAACGAGATCCAGGTCGTCATCACGGTCATGAGCCTGAACCCGGCCGACCTGTACGACGTCGTGGCGATCAACGCCGCGTCCGCGTCGACGCAGCTCGCCGGCCTGCCGTTCTCCGGCCCGATCGGTGGCGTCCGCGTGGCGCTCATCGAGGGCCAGTGGGTGGCGTTCCCGACCCACGAGCAGCTCGAGAAGGCCGTGTTCGACATGGTCGTCGCGGGCCGCGTGGTCGCCTCCGGCGACGTCGCGATCATGATGGTCGAGGCCGAGGCCACCGAGAACGTGATCGACCTGATCGGCGAGGGCGCTGTCGCCCCCACCGAGGAGGTCGTCGCGGCTGGTCTCGAGGCCGCCAAGCCGTTCATCAAGGTCCTCTGCGAGGCGCAGGCGCAGCTCGCGCAGGTCGCCGCCAAGGAGACCGGTGAGTACCCGACGTACCCGGCCTACCAGGCCGACGCGTTCGAGGCCGTCGAGCAGGCCGCGTCCGGTGAGCTTGCTCAGGCGCTGACCATCGCGGGCAAGCACGACCGCGAGGACAAGCTCGACGAGATCAAGGCCGCCACGCTGGACAAGCTGGCCGAGCAGTTCGAGGGTCGTGAGAAGGAGGTCGGCGCCGCGTTCCGCTCGCTGACCAAGAAGCTCGTCCGCCAGCGGATCCTGCGCGACAAGGTCCGCATCGACGGCCGTGGCCTCACCGACATCCGCGACCTGGGTGCCGAGGTGGCCGTGATCCCGAGGACGCACGGCTCGGCGCTGTTCGAGCGCGGCGAGACCCAGATCCTGGGTGTCACCACGCTGAACATGCTGCGCATGGAGCAGCAGATCGACTCGCTGTCTCCCGAGACGCACAAGCGCTACCTGCACCACTACAACTTCCCGCCCTACTCGACCGGTGAGACCGGCCGCGTGGGTTCGCCGAAGCGCCGCGAGATCGGCCACGGCGCGCTGGCCGAGCGGGCGATCATGCCCGTGCTGCCCAAGCGCGACGAGTTCCCGTACGCGATCCGCCAGGTGTCCGAGGCGCTGAGCTCCAACGGCTCGACGTCGATGGGCTCGGTCTGCGCGTCCACCATGTCGCTGCTGAACGCGGGTGTCCCGCTGAAGGCGCCGGTCTCCGGCATCGCGATGGGCCTCGTGTCCGACGAGGTCGACGGTGAGACCCGCTACGTGGCGCTGACCGACATCCTCGGTGCCGAGGACGCGTTCGGCGACATGGACTTCAAGGTCGCAGGCACCAAGGAGTTCGTGACGGCGCTGCAGCTCGACACGAAGCTCGACGGCATCCCGTCCGAGGTCCTCGCGCAGGCTCTCGGCCAGGCACGCGACGCTCGTTACACGATCCTGGAGGTCATGGCCGAGGCCATCGCCGACCCGGACGAGATGAGCGCCTTCGCGCCGCGCGTCACGTCGGTCAAGATCCCGACCGACAAGATCGGCGAGGTCATCGGCCCGAAGGGCAAGATGATCAACTCGATCACCGAGCAGACCGGTGCCGACATCTCCATCGAGGACGACGGCACGATCTACGTCGGTGCGGCGGACGGCCCCTCGGCCGAGGCCGCGATCGGCATGATCAACGCGATCGCGAACCCGCAGCTGCCGAAGGTCGGCGAGCGCTTCCTGGGCACCGTGGTGAAGACCGCGGCGTTCGGCGCGTTCGTCTCGCTGCTGCCCGGCAAGGACGGTCTCGTCCACATCTCCAAGCTGGGCAACGGCAAGCGCATCGCGAAGGTGGAGGACGTCGTCAAGGTCGGCGACAAGCTCCGCGTCGAGATCGCCGACATCGACCAGCGCGGCAAGATCAGCCTGATCGTCGTGTCGGATGACGACGCCGCGGAAGCGAAGCCGGCTGACGCCCCGGAGGCCGTCGAGGCCACCGAGGCTGCTGAGGCGGCTCCCGCGCAGTGAGTGCGACAGACAACGTGACGGCCGCGGGTGCATCCACCCGCGGCGTCCGCGTACCGGACGGTTGGGGCACCTCCAGCGGCCGGGCAGCACGCGGGTGCTCGAGAACTCCGCAGGGTCCGAGGTGCGGCGCAGCATGCTGCCCTCGGGCCTGCGGGTCATCACCGAGCGCATCCCGGGCGTGCGGTCCGCCTCGGTCGGCTTGTGGGTGCAGGTCGGGTCCCGTGACGAACGGCCCGAGGTGGCTGGTGCCGCGCACTACCTGGAACACCTGCTGTTCAAGGGAACCGCGCGCCGGTCAGCGGCGTCGATCGCGGAAGAGATCGACGCGGTCGGTGGCGAGCTGAACGCGTTCACCGCCAAGGAGCACACCTGCTACTACGCGCACGTGCTGGACGAGGATCTTCCGCTCGCGGTTGATCTCGTCGCCGACGTGGTGTTCGAGGCGATCTGCGGCCCTCGCGACTTCGAGACCGAACGCGGTGTCGTGCTCGAAGAGATCGCGATGCGCGACGATGATCCCGAGGACCTGCTGCACGACGCGTTCATCGAGGCGTTGTTCGGCGGGCATGCCTTGGGACGTCCCGTGCTGGGCACCGAAAAGTCCATTCAGGACATGGAACGCGACGCGCTCTACACGTTCTACAAGAAGCGCTACACGTTGCCGCGCATGGTGTTCTCCGTCGCGGGCAACATCGAGCACGCGCACGTGATGCGTTTGGTGCGCAAGGCGATCGGTGACCGGCTGTCGCGGGAGGGCAGCGCGGTGGCGCCGCGAACGGGTCGTGCGCGCATCGCCGACGCCCGCAAGCTGGTGCTGCACACCGACGACACCGAGCAGGCGCACATGATGCTCGGCATGCGCGGCCTGGACCGTCACGACGAACGCCGGTTCACGCTGAACGTGCTGAACGCGGCCATCGGTGGCGGCATGAGCTCCCGGCTGTTCCAGGAGGTTCGCGAGCGGCGAGGCCTGGCGTACCAGGTGTACTCGTCCGTCGGCCTCTACGCGGACACCGGCACGTTCGCCGTCTACGCGGGCTGCCAGCCGGACCGGCTGGGCGAGACCGCGGGTGTGATCCGCGAGGTGCTCGTGGACGTCGCCCGTGGCGGGCTCTCCGACGCGGAAGTGGCGCGGGGCAAGGGACAGCTGCGCGGTGCTCTGGTTCTGGGCCTGGAGGACACCAGCTCCCGGATGTCGCGCATCGGCAAGTCCGAACTGAACTACGGCGACCACCTGAGCGTCGAGGCGACTCTCGCGCGCATCGACGAGGTTTCCGCGGAAGAAGTGGCATTGCTCGCACGTGATCTGCTGCGCCGTCCTGTCGCTGCCGCGGTGGTCGGCCCCTACGATCACGCCGACGATCTGCCGGACCAGGTACACGAGGTGATTGCATGATTCGCGTCGGTGTTCTCGGCGCGCGGGGCCGCATGGGTTCCGAGGTGGTCCGCGCGGTCGAGGCCGCGAAGGACATGGAGGTCGTGGCGGCGATCGACGCCGACGACCCGCTGTCCGCTTTGGTCGATGCTCGTGCCGAGGTCGTTGTCGACTTCACGCACCCCGACGTGGTGATGGGGAACCTGGAGTTCTGCATCGCCAACGGAATCCATTGCGTCGTCGGCACTTCCGGTTTCGACAACGCGAAGCTCGCTCTCGTCGAGCAGATGCTCGCAGGCAAGCCCGAGGTCGGCGTGCTCGTGGCGCCGAACTTCGGCATCGGTGCCGTGCTGCTGATGCGCTTCTCGGAGATCGCCGCTCGCTACTACGAGTCGGCCGAGATCATCGAGCTGCACCACCCGCGCAAGGCCGACGCGCCCTCGGGCACGGCGGCGCACACCGCGCGGCTCATCGCGGCGGCGCGGGAGGGCATGGACCCGATGCCCGACGCGACCACGCAGGAGGAGCAGGGTGCGCGCGGTGCTCAGGTCGACGGCGTGCGGGTTCACTCGCTGCGGATCTCCGGGATGATCGCGCACCAGGAGGTCGTGTTCGGCGGGGAGAGCGAGACGCTGACCATCCGCCAGGACTCGCTGCACCGGACGTCGTTCATGCCGGGTGTCGTGCTCGGGGTGCGGGAGATCGTGTCCCGTCCCGGTCTCGCGGTCGGCCTCGACAAGTACCTGGACCTGTGAAGGTCCGGCTCACCGTCGGGCTGCTCATCGCGGCCCTCGCGGTCTACTTCGTCCTGCTCACCGGTCGCGCTGTTGCTCTGCTGCAGACCGGTGAGCTGGTCGGCGTCCTGCTCGGCGTCGGTGTGTTGATCCTGCCGTTGCTCGGGGTCTGGCTCGTCTACTCGAACCTGCGGTTCGGGTGGGCGACCGAGAAGATGGCCCGCGAGCTCGACGCCGACGGACTGCTGCCGGACGTCTCGCACCTGCCCCGGAGGCCGTCCGGCCGGGTCGATCGGGACGCCGCCGACGAGTGGTTCGAGGAGCGGCGGGCCGAGGTCGAGGCCTCGCCGGAGGACTGGCGGGTCTGGTTCCGGCTCGCGTACGCCTACGACATCGCGGGGGACCGCGGCAGGGCGCGCGAGACCATGCGGAAGGCCATCGAGCTGCACTCCTGATCTTGTCAGTTGGTCGCGACGGCTGCCGCCAGTTCGGCAGCCAGATCGCCCTTCCGCACCACGAGCACGTCCTCCAGCCCCAGCCACTCGGCCATGTGCTTCAGCTCCCCAGCGAGCTCAGGAGCTACCCGCCCGCGCTCGACACCGTCCTCCGCGAACGCCGACTGCACGCGCAGCACCCCTGCCGCCCTGTCGGCCTTCAGGTCCACACGCGCTACCAGCTGCCCGTCCAGCAGGAACGGGAACACGTAGTAGCCGTACACCCGGCGGGGCTCCGGCACGTAGATCTCGATGCGGTACCGGAACCCGAAGATCCGCTCGGTGCGCGCCCGTTCCCAGATCAGCGGGTCGAACGGGCACAGCAACGCCCGTCCGACGACCCTGCGCGGCGCCTTCGCGTCGACGTGCCGATAGCCGACGGCACGCCAGCCGTCGACCGACACCGGTTCCAGGACGCCGTCCTCCACCAGCGAGGCCACCGCGGCCTGCGAGCGGCGCGGGTCGAGGCGGTAGTAGTCGCGCAGGTCAGGTTCGGTCGCGACACCCAGTGCCACAGCAGAACGCGTGATCAGCTCGCGCGCGCCCGATTCAGGCGTCCACGTCTGGGCCAGGACGTCCGACGGGATGACGCGCTCGGTCAGGTCGTACAAACGCTCGAAGCCGCGACGGGTCCCCGTGGTCAGAACACCGACGCCGAACAGCACCTCGCACACCCGCTTGACCTCTGACCAGTCCCACCACGGGCCCTTCGAACGGCCGGAGTCGCCCATCAGGGCCTTCTCCAGGGTGCCGGCGCCGATCGGGCCGAGCTCCTTCACCGCGGCCAGGACCTCGTCGACGAGCTGGGGCGAACGTTCGAGGATCGTCTGGTAGTTCTGCCACCAGCCGCGCTTCTTCGCGCCCGAGTGGAACAGCGGCCAGTCGAGAACCGGAACCAGAGACGCCTCGTGGGCCCAGGTTTCCACCAGCATGCGGGGCTTGCGCGAAGAGTGCGTCCACGCGGCCTCGTCCAGCAGTGCCGGCTCGTAGGCGCCCAGGCGCGAGAACAGCGGCATGTAGTGCGCGCGCACCGCCACGTTCACGGAGTCGATCTGCAACAGCTGCACGCGTGACAGCACCCTTTGCAGGTGCCTGCGCGTGGCCGCCGACGGCCTCAGGTCGGTGAAACCCTGCGCGCCCAGCGCGATCCTGCGGGCCACGTCCGCACTCATCCTCTGCACGGTCCGGATGTTGCCACGCACCCCTGACAATTCTGCGACGCGGCGTCGATAAGGTGCGCTTATGGCCGACGCCGGCGTGCACATCGCCACCGCTGCTGACCTTTCGGAGATCGTCCGCATCCATCGGGAGACGTGGCGGCTCGCCTACGCCCAGCTGCTGCCGCAGGAGGTGCTGGACACGCTCGACACCGACGAGGCGTGGGCGCTGGCTGTCCGCGGTGGCGCGGTTCTGAAAGCGACCGAAGGCGACTGGACGGTCGGTTTCGTCGTGGCGAGCAAAGCTCCGGGCGAGGAAGTGGCCAAAGCAGACGGTTCACTGCCGGAGGACGCGGCCACGACCGCGCTGCTCAGCGTTCTCGTCGAGCCGCGGTGGGGCCGTCGCGGCCACGGCACGCGGCTCGTCGCGGAGGCTTGCAAAAGGCTCGAAGAAGCGGGTGCGACGCGCGGTATCGCGTGGGTGCCGGAGGCCGACAAAGCGTCGCGGAACTTCTACGAACGACTCGGCTGGACGGGTGACGGCACGGTGCGCACATTGGACGCGGGCGGGCGTCCGTTGCGCGAAGTCCGGATGTCCGGGCCGTTGGCCGTCCGACTCGACTCCTGAGACCTGTGTAGCCTCGGCCGGGTGCTCGCCTTGGTTGGCCTCACCTTCGGGGTCGCGTTCGGCTCAGCGCTCGTTCCCTTCATCAGCGTGGAGATGTGGGTGGTGGGCGTCGGCGCGCGCTGGCCAGGCGTCTCCTGCTTCATCGTCGGCCTGGTCGTGGCCGTCGCCCAGGTGCTCGGCAAGCTGTTGTACTTCTACGCCGCGCGAGGCGACATCAAGCTGCCCAAGTTCCTGCACCGCAAGGACAAGGTGCGTACCAAGCCGTCACGGCTCCAGCGGTGGTTCGGTCCAGGCACGCGCATGCACCGCTGGGGCGACTGGATCCACGTGAAGTGCAAGGCGCACCCGAACTGGATGGCGGGCACGCACGCGGTGAGCTCGCTGGTCGGGGTGCCGCCGTTCATGGCGACGAGCGTTCTCGCCGGGCTCGCGGGCATGTCCACGGTGATGTTCATCGTGACCGGCATGGTGGGCCGCTTCGCGAGGTTCAGCTTCCTCGCGGCCTCACCGGCCATGGTCATGGCCTGGTTTTAGCTCAGGACGATCGACGCCGTCACGGAGAAGGCGATCAAGAGCGCGGCAACGGTGATTCGGGCTGAATCGAGCACGTACCCGAAGTTATCGAGCCTGCGCCGACGAAAGCCAGGCGCAAACGGGTGAGAGCCGAATGATCTGGCTCTCACCCGCCGGTTTCACGCCCGATCATTCAAGAACGAGAACACCATCGGGCAAACCGGGAATGTCGTACGAATGCCACATCGGGCGCCAGCCGGGCAGCTCCAGCATCCGCTTCATGTCCGCGAAACCACTGAGCCAGCCCATCCACGCCCCGTACGGCGGGTTGCCGGCGTCGAACCCGCTCTGCACGAACGTCAGGTGCGTCCGGCCCTCCGAGCCCTTCAGCTCCCAGGACGCCACCATCCCTTCCTGGAAGTCCAGCGCGAAGTGTCCCTCGTCGAGCGCGATGATCTTCGCCGGGTGCTCGTTCTCCTCGAAGCTGCCCATCGCCCACCGGCCGCCGACGTGCGGCTCGATCTCCATCCGGGCGCCGAACCACCGCGCGAACACGTCGGGGTCGGTCAGCGCGTCGATGATGGCCGCCGGCGTCGCCGCGATGTCGGTCTCGAACCGCTGCTCGGGCGTCGTGAAGTCGCAGAACCCGAACACCGGCCGTCCCTCGACGTGCTCGACCAGGTTCGCCAGCACCAGCGGCCAGAACGTCTGGAGGATCTCCGCCTGCTCGTCGCCGAGGCCCCAGTTCGGGTACGGCGACTGCGCCACCGCGATGACGGTCTCGCCGTCACGCTGCTCCACGCCGAGCTCGACCGTGTACTCGGTGCCGTACAGCAGCCACGAGAAGTGCACCGACGTGTCGTCGAAGCTCAGCAGCTTCTGCCGGCCGCGTTCGCCGTCCGGGGTGTAGCGCCCCCAGAACTCGAACCGGCCCTGCTCCAGGTCCACGTCCACGTGCTCGGCGAGCCACGTCTGCAGGCCCTCCGCGGTCGTCAAGGCCTCGTAGATCCGGGTCGTGGGCGCGGACGTGCGAACGCGGATGGTTCCCGTGCTCATCGGTTGTCTCCTTTCGGGTAACAGGCGAGCGCGATGCGGAACGCATCCCCTTCCGCGCCGCCGTATCTGGTGAAGAGGTCCTGCAACGTCGATTGGAGTTCGGCCAGGAACTGCTGGCGGTCCTCCGGGCGTACCCGGATCTCGCCGGACACGCCGACGGATGGCAGTTCGGTGTCGCGGTCCAGCGCCGCCACGTCCGCCTGCACTTGCTCGGCGAGGTCGACGAGGTGTCCCAGTGCCAGCTCGTCGCGCGACCCGATCCGGCCGACCAGTCGCGGCGACAGCCAGTACGACCGGGCCACGGCCTGGTAGAGGCCCTCCTGGACGCCGCGGACCTTGCGTTCGGCGACCTGGGCGGCGAGACCGGCCTTGACCAGCTGTTTTACGTGGTAGTGAACGCGTTGCGGCGTCTGGTCCAGCACATCGGCGACCTCCGTGCAGGACCTCGGCGTGCCGAGCTGCCGCAGCACCTCCACGCGCTGCGGCTTGAGCAGGGTCTCGGCCTGCTCCATCCGGTCCAGATAGATCACGTCTCTCATCGCAAAAACAACTTTGAACGTTCAAAACTCTTTTGTCAATGGCCCGGACAACTGACTACTGACAGATGTTGAAATCTGTCAGTTGATAGGGCAGGGTGGAACTCGACCCGAGAGATGAAGGAGTTCGTCAATGCAGAAGCGTCAGCTCGGAGCCACCGGCCCGGTCGTGTCCGCCATCGGGCTGGGCTGCATGGGCATGTCCAACGCGTACGGCCCCGCCGACCGGGACGAGAGCATCGCGACGATCCACGCCGCCGTCGACGCGGGCGTCACGCTGCTCGACACCGGTGACTTCTACGGCATGGGCCACAACGAGCTGCTGATCCGCGAGGCGATCCATGGACGCAGGGACGAGGTGCAGCTCAGCGTCAAGTTCGGTGGGATGCGGGACGCGGACGGCGCGTTCATCGGGTTCGACACCCGGCCGGCCGCAGCGCCAACTTCCTGGCGTACTCGCTGGAGCGGCTCGGCACCGACCACGTCGACGTCTACCGGCCGGCGCGGCTCGACCCGAACGTGCCGATCGAGGACACCATCGGCGCCATCGCCGAGCAGATCGAGAAGGGCCGGGTCCGGCACATCGGCCTGAGCGAGGTCGGCGCGGAGACCATCCGCAGGGCCCACGCGGTCCACCCGATCGTGGACCTGCAGATCGAGTACTCGCTGCTGGAGCGCGGCGTCGAAAGGGAAATCCTGCAGACCACGCGTGAGCTCGGCATCAGCATCACGGCGTACAGCGTGCTGGGACGCGGGCTGATCTCGGCCACGCCGCCCACCATCGGTTCCGACGACTGGCGCGGTCACACGCCTCGGTTCCAGGGCGACAACCTGACCCGCAACATCGCCCTCGTCCAGAAGCTGAACGAGATCGCGGTGAACAAGGGCGTCACGGTCGCGCAGCTCGCGATCGCGTGGGTCGCGGCGCGCGGGGAGGACGTGGTGCCTCTCGTCGGCACGACCAAGCGTGCGAGGCTGAGCGAGGCGATCGGTGCCGTCGACGTGACGTTCACCGAGCGGGAATTGCAGGAGATCGAGGCCGTTGTTCCTGTTGGGGCCGCTGCGGGCACGCGGTACGCAGCCGAGCAGATGGCCATGCTGGACAGCGAGAGGTGAGTGAAGTGGCGGAGGCGTTGACCGGGGAGGCGATCCTCGCGGCGACCGAAGAGGTGCTGCGACGGTACGGGCCTGCCAAGGCGACGGTGGTCGACGTCGCCAAGGCGCTCGGGGTCAGCCACGGCAGCGTCTACCGCCACTTCGCCACGAAGGCCGCGCTCAGGGAGGCGGTGACCCGGCGCTGGCTCGACGCGGTGCACGAGGTGATGACGCCGAGGTTCGACCAGGGCCTCACCGCCGCCGAGACGCTGAGGAACTGGCTGCAGCAGCTCTTCGACAAGAAGCGGCGCGGCCACACCGAGGACCCGGAGCTGTTCGCGACGTTCCAGGTGCTGGTCAAGGAGAGCAACGCCATCCCCGAGTACCACATCGGACACATGGTCGGGTTCGTCGCGCGCATCATTTCGGCGGGAGTGGAAACCCAGGAGTTCGTGACCGACGACGTCGACAGGACGGCGCAGGCGGTGTGGGACGCGACCGAGAAGTTCCACCACCCCGCGCACGCCCAGGAGTGGGCGGATCCTCACGTTCAGGACGCGTTCGACGCCGTCGTCTCACTGATCATCGCTGGACTGCGGTACAACCGAGTCCCGAGTGCCGCAGGCGATGCTTGAGGGTCACGGAGGTGAACGGTGCCGCCTGACGAGTGGATCGATCTGCTGGGCGCGCCAGAAAGGCGTCCAGATCCGGTTGACTGGGACGCGGTCAGGGCACGGGCGGGCACAGCGCTACCGAGCGACTACGTACATCTCGCCGAGGCCTATCCACCGCTCGTGGTCGGCGGGTACGTGCGGATCCTGCACCCGACGGCACGTGCCGGGTTCATGAACTGGATGGCGCAGGTGCCCAAGATCCTGCGCACGCTGAGACGTCAGCCAGGTCTGCGGGTCCACCCTGACGTCCCCGGCCTGCTGCCTTGGGGCACGACGCTGAACGGCGACCACTGCCTCTGGTACACGCGGGGCGGCCCGGACGAGTGGACCGTGATGATCACGGACCTGCGGCAGAGCTGGTCGTACGACGGCAACTTCTCGAGCTTCATCAGGAAGTTCCTGACCGGCGAGATTCGCTGCCCGATCTTTCCGGACGACGTCCCCGGTGGCTCCAAACCGTTCCAGGAGCCCTGACCGGGGACGTGTCCGTTTCCCGACCCCCCGGTCAGCTTGCGGCGGCGGTCACCAGTGCGTTGCCGCTGCCTGTGCGGCCAGTGACCGTCAGCGAGGCCTCGCCCAGCGGCTCGGCGGAGACTTCGAAGTCGCTGCGGGCGTTGCCGGACGTGGACACCAGGTCGACGCGCGCGAGCGTGCCCTGACGGATGCCGACGCGGATGTTGCCGGAGCCGGTGCCGAGGTGGATCTCTCCGGAGGCGGCGTCGGCCACGGTCAGGTCGCCGCTGCCGGTGCGGACCTGGACGTTGCCCTGCACGGCGCCCAGCCACACGTCGCCGGTTCCGGTGATCAGCGTGGAGTTGCCGCCCACCGACGACACCTCGACGTCACCGCTGCCGGTCTTGGCCTTCAACGCGGCGAGCATCGTGCCCAGACGCACCGTGCCGGCGCCGGAGTTCACCTTGGTCTCGCCCGTCGCCCTGTCCGCGGACACGCTGCCCGTGCCGGTGTTCAGGTCCAGCCGGCCGGCGCCGCCCGTCACGATGACGTCAGCCGCGCCGGTCCGTGACGACACGTGCGACCCCACGGGAGCCGTCACCACCACGGAGAGCGGCACCGCGCGCAACGGCAGCGCCTTCGACGACTCGATGCGCAAACGGTTGCCCAGCAGCTCGACGCGCGCCTCGCGCACGGCGTCCTCCGGGCCACCGGGGCCGGCACCCTTGTCGGGGCCGAACTGGCCGCTGACCCAGCTCAGCACGCTGGACAGGCCCTCGGTCCACGAGTTGCCCGCGGTCGGGTCGTGCCGCACCTCGACGTGCACACCCGGCCCGTCGACCAGGTGCACCTGCACCCGGCCGCTGAGCAGTGAGATGTCGATCTCGGCGATGCCCGCGAACTCGAAGCTCTGCTGACGCACCACGCCTGCCGGTTCGGCCTGTTCTGTCGGCTCGGTCATCCCGCTCACCCCTGCACCCATCCGCGGACGCGTGAGCCGGAGCCCCCGCCTCCGCTCCACCCCTTGTGCTGATGCCTGTGCTTGCTGTGCACCGCGCCACCGACGGCCTGCTGGATGAACGAGTTCAGCGACACGCCCTGGGCTGCCGCTGCGGCCTCGGCCTTGGACTTGAGTTCGTTGATCATGCGCAGGGTGATGCGGCTGATGTCACCGGTGGCGTCACCGAGCGGCACCTCCTGCCTCGGTGCGGGCTCCGGCTCCGGTTCCGCGGACCCGGTGACGACCACCTGGACGTCCCTTCCGGCCAGCCGGACCTCCACGACCTGGCCGTCCAGGGAGGCGGTGACCTCAGCGGCCAGGTCCGACAGTGCGTTCATGATTGCCAGTCGCGCGGCTGGCTCGAGCGCTGCGGACAACGCGGCGGCCGTTCGACGGGTGTTGTCGTCCCCCGCGGATGCGGCCGTCGCCAGGTCCTCGCGCAGTGACGCGATGTACGGCGACAGATCCATGACACCACTATGACGTCACTTCTGGCGTCGTGCAACCACCGGCTGGCGTCAGGGCTACTGTCCGGCCCATGCCGAGAGTGCGCTTGGTGGCGAAAACCGAGTTCATCCCACCGGACGACGTGCCGTGGACGACCGACGCGGACGGTGGCGCGGCGCTCGTCGAGTTCGCCGGCCGGGCCTGCTACCAGTCGTGGGACCGCTCGAACCCGATGACGAACACCAACGCGACGTTCCTGCACCACCTGCTCGACGTCGGGCACCTCGCCGCGTTCGAGCACGGCAGCGCGACGCTCTACCTGACCGAGCTGCCCCGCTCGCTCACCCACGAGCTGATCCGGCACCGGCACTTCTCCTACTCGCAGCTCTCCCAGCGCACCGACCCGACCGACGTCGTGGAGCCGGAGCTGATCGCCGGGGATCCCGAGCTGCACGCGCGGTTCGTCGCCGCGACCGAGGCGAGCCTCAAGGCGTACGAGGACCTGGTGCAGAGCCTCGAGAAGACCGTCAACGGCCGGCGCGCACGGCAGATCGCCAGGTCGGTGCTGCCCAACGCCACCGGCACCGAGATCGTCGTGACGGGCAACTACCGGTCGTGGCGGCACTTCATCGCGATGCGTGCGACCGAGCACATCAACGTGGAACTGCGCGAGCTCGCGGTCGCCTGCCTGCGCGAACTGACGAAGGCGGCGCCGAACGCGTTCGCGGACTTCGTGATCTCGACACTCCCGGACGGCACAGAAGTTGCTTCCAGCCCACTGGTGGTTGAAGGCTGACGCCATGAAGCGGCTCATCGTGGACGTCCGGCCTGGCGAATACACGGTCTCGCGCCTGGCAGCGGACGCCCCGCTCCCCGCCGGGCTGCTCGACCTCACCGACGTGCTGGTCTCCGTGACCAGGACACCGGACGAGGTGTCGATCATCGCGCCGTCGTCGTTCGGGCTGTCGGCGGACACGGCCGAGAAGGGCTGGCGGCTGCTCACCGTGCGAGGGCCGCTGGAGTTCACTCTCACCGGCATCATGGCTGCCCTTGCGGGTGAACTGGCCGCCGCGGGCGTCTCGCTCTTCGCGCTGTCCACTTACGACACGGACCACTTGCTCGTGAAGCACGGCGATCTCGGTCGTGCCGTCCTGGCGTTGCGTGCCGCAGGTCACGAACTGGTTGTAGCGCCGGAAGCGTAGGAACCGATCCTCCGTGTGGCGGGTCTGAAGTACCGTCAACGCCCCCCGGTTCATCAGGTGTAGGAGCGCATGTTGCACGGACAGGCAGTCGAACCGCGCGTCATCGCGGGCAGGTACGCCCTGGTGGCGGAGCTCGGCCGCGGTGGCATGGGCATTGTGTGGCGTGCTCAGGACCGTCACATCGGGCGCTTCGTCGCGATCAAGGAACTGCACCTGCCGGACGGCATCGCGCACGAGGAGCGCCGTGTGCTCGAAGAGCGCGCTCTGCGTGAGGCGCGCACCGCCGGCAAGCTCAACGATCCCGCCGTCGTGACGGTGTTCGACGCGATCAACGAGAACGGCACGACGTACATCGTCATGGAGCTGGTCGAGGCGGCGACGCTGTCGACGTTGATCAGCGCGCACGGCCCGATGTCGCCGAACCAGGTCGTGTCGATCGCGTTGCAGACGTTGTCCGCGCTGGAGACCGCTCACCAGGCCGGGATCGTGCACCGCGACGTCAAGCCCGGCAACCTGATGATCCGCCCGGACGGCAAGGTCAAGCTCACCGACTTCGGCATCGCGCAGGCCGTCGACGACCCGCGCCTGACGACCAGCGGCAGCCTGATCGGCTCGCCCGCGTACATGTCGCCGGAGCGCATCCACGGCCACGAGGCCGGTCCCGCGTCCGACCTGTGGGCGCTGGGCGCGACCCTGTGCTACGCCGTCGAAGGCTGGAGCCCGTTCGAGCGCTCCTCCACGGCTTCGACCCTGCACGCGATCATGAGCGAGACCCCGCGACTGACCCGTGCGACCGGCGTGCTCGGCGCCGTGATCACCGGTCTGCTGATCGCCGACCCGAACGCCAGGCTGTCGGGTCCGCAGGCCCGCGCCATGCTCGCGAGCATCGGCAACCAGCCGACGCCGCCCACCGGAATTCCGCCGGCTCAGACCCAGCAGTACCAGCAGACGCAGGCCGTCAATCCCGCGAAGAAGAAGCGCAACCGCATCCTCGCGTTGGTCGGCGCCGTCGTCATCGCCGCGGCGGCGTTCACCGGCGGCATCTACGCGCACAGCTGGTTCACGGCACCTGGCGGCAGCAGCACCGCGCTGACGTACGGCGAGGGTGGCGAGGTCCCGGTGTTCGGGCTCTCCGAGAACGTGTGCGGCAACGGCCAGGTCGCGCCGACCAAGCAGCTCGACTCGGACAGCCGCGAGGAGTGCGACAAGCCGCACGACTTCGAGGTGTTCGACGTCGTGGAGACCCTGACGGTGCAGTCGAACCTGCCTGATGCCGCCTACCCCGGCGTGGACGCGCTCAAGGGCGTCGGCGTGGCGAAGTGCGAGCTCGTCCTCAACTCGGCGTGGGTCAAGGACAACCAGCAGCTCAAGCTGTCCACGCTGGTGCCGACCGAGACGGCGTGGAAGAAGGACAAGAACGACAACGCACAGCGCCGCATCTACTGTGTGGCGAGCAAGAAGGACGGCAGCCAGCTGGACGGCACGATCAGCGCGAAGAAGGACAACTGAACGTGAAGAGAAGGATCGTTTCCATCCTGCTGGCCCTCGGCTGTGCGACCGCCCTGACGGCATGCGCCAGCAACGAGGACAAGTTCGTCAGCGAGCTGAAGGCCGCCGGCTTCACCAACATCGGCGAGCCCAGCACGGAGAAGGCCAAGAAGTCCAAGAAGATCGGCAAGCGCACGGTCAAGTCCTCGGACAAGACCATCGAGGTGATGGTGCGGGTGAAGGGCTGCGACCTGGAGTTCGCCAAGTCGTCGGGTCAGTCCGGCTACTGGCTCGACGAGTTGCACGTCAACGGGCAGGAACCGGACTGGCCCGGCTATCCGGAGAACCTGAACCGCGACCAGGTGGTCAAACTCCTCGCCGACAACTCCGCCAAGCCGGACGGCTTCAAGGGCTGCTACAAGCCGAACGAGGCGTGAGATCCGGTTGTGGTGCAATGGGGGTGTGAGCCTCGCCCGTGACGAGCGCAAAGCGCTGGTCGACCTGATGACCGAGCTCGGCCCCGACGCGCCGACGTTGTGCGGCACGTGGTCGACCAAGGACCTCGCGGCGCACCTCGCGGTCCGCGAGCGGCGTCCGGACACCGCGCCCGGCATCATGCTGCCGGTCTTCGCGAAGTGGACGGAGAAGGTCCAGGAGGACTACACGCACAAGGCGTGGAGCGAGCTCCTCGACCTCGTGCGGACGCCGCCGTTCTGGATCCAGCCGGTCGACGACTTCATCAACACGGGCGAGTACTTCGTGCACCACGAGGACGTGCGGCGTGCACAGCCCGACTGGGAGCCACGGCCGTACGACGCTCGTCGCGAGAACACGCTGTGGAAGCTGTTGCCGGTCACCGCGCGCATGACGTTCAAGTCGTCGCCCGTCGGCGTCACGCTGGTGCGGCCTGACGGCGACCACGTCGTCGCCAAGCCGGGTGCGAACGGCGTGGTGATCACGGGCGAGGTGTCCGAGCTGGTGATGCTTGCGTTCGGGCGCGACGAGGCTCGCGTGGAATACAGCGGTGACGCCGACGCGGTCGAACGTGTGCGGTCGTTGAACCGAAGTGTCTGAACTCGGGTAGTTTCTGCGCATGCCCGGAAGCCCCTACGCAGCGCCGAGCCGCCCGTTCGGCCGCGTTCTCACCGCCATGGTCACGCCGTTCGACTCGCGCGGCGAGGTCGACCTCGCCAAGGCGCAGGAGCTGGCGAAACACCTGGTGGACCTGGGCAACGACGGTCTGGTCGTGAACGGTACGACCGGGGAGAGCCCGACGACGACCGATCGCGAGAAGGCCGCACTGATCACGGCGGTCGTCGAGGCCGTGGGCGATCGCGCGACCGTGGTCGCCGGCGCGGGCACCTATGACACCGCGCACAGCATCCACCTGGTGCAACAGGCGGGGAAGGCGGGCGCGCACGGCGTTCTGGTCGTGACGCCGTACTACTCGCGTCCGCCGCAGGAAGGCCTGCTGGCGCATTTCACCGCCGTCGCCGACGCGTCGGAGCTGCCGGTGATGCTCTACGACATCCCGCCGCGCGCGGTCGTGCCGATCGAGGTCGACACGCTCCTGCGCCTGGCGGAACACCCCCGGATCCTGGCCGTGAAGGACGCCAAGGGCGACCTGCACGCGGGCAGCCGGGTGATCGCGAGCACCGACCTCGCCTACTACTCGGGCGACGACCCGCTGAACCTGCCGTGGCTGTCCGTGGGCGCCGTCGGGTTCGTGAGCGTCATCGGCCACCTCGCCGCGGATCGTCTCCGCGACATGGCCGACGCGTTCGCCGCGGGTGACGTCGTGCGTGCGAAGGAGATCCACGAGTCGCTGCTGCCGTTGCTGCGACCATTCCGCCGGGTTCCCGGCGTGACGTACACGAAGGCTGCGCTGCGCCTGCGCGGACTGGACGTGGGAGACCCGCGTCTGCCGCTGGTGCCGGCCGCGGCCGAAGACATCGAGGCCATCGCGGCCGAACTGGGAGTCAACGCGTGACCCACTCGACCGAATTGCCGCCCGCACTGCCGGAAGGCGGCCTCCGCGTCGTCGCACTCGGCGGAATTGGCGAGGTCGGCCGCAACATGACCGTTTTCGAGCACGCCGGCCGGCTGCTCGTGGTCGACTGCGGCGTTCTTTTCCCCGAAGACGATCAACCGGGCGTGGACCTGATCCTGCCCGACTTCCGCGCCATCGAGGACCGCCTCGACGACATCGAGGCCATCGTGCTCACCCACGGGCACGAGGACCACATCGGCGCGGTGCCGTTCCTGCTGAAGCTGCGCCCCGACCTGCCGGTCGTCGGCTCCCGCTTCACGCTGGCGCTGCTCGCCGCGAAGTGCCGTGAGCACCGCCAGACTCCGCAGCTGGTGGAGGTGAAGGAGGGCGAGCATCGCTCGTTCGGCCCGTTCGAGCTCGAGTTCTTCGCGGTCAACCACTCGATCCCGGACGCTCTCGCCGTCGCGATCCGCACCGCGGCCGGTCTGGTGCTGCACACCGGCGACATCAAGCTGGACCAGCTGCCCCTCGACGGCCGGCTGACCGACCTGGCCGGGTTCTCGCGTCTCGGTGACGAGGGCGTGGACCTGTTCCTGGTCGACTCGACCAACGCCGAGGTGCCCGGTTTCGTGGTACCGGAGCGCGAGATCGGTCCCGTGCTGGAGAACGTGATCCGCAAGGCGGATCAGCGGGTGATCGTCGCGTGCTTCGCCTCGCACGTGCACCGCGTGCAGCAGGTGCTGGACGTCGCCGTGCAGTACAAGCGCAAGATCGCGTTCGTCGGCCGCTCGATGGTCCGCAACATGGGCATCGCGTCCGAACTCGGCTTCCTGAACGTGCCCGACGGGTTGTTCGTCGACCTCGACGTCGCGATGCGCATGGAGGAGAACGAGGTCATCTTCGTGTCGACGGGGTCGCAGGGCGAGCCGCTGTCGGCGTTGTCGCGCATGGCCCGCGGCGAGCACCGGCAGATCTCGATCCGCGAGGGCGACACGGTGATCCTCGCGTCGTCGCTGATCCCCGGCAACGAGAACGCGGTCTTCAACGTCGTCAACGGCTTGGCCAAGCTCGGCGCGACCGTGGTGCACCAGGGCAACGCCAAGGTGCACGTCTCGGGCCACTCACCGGCCGGCGAGCTTTTGTTCCTGTACAACGCCGTCCGGCCGTCCAACGTGATGCCGGTGCACGGCGAGTGGCGTCACCTGCGGGCCAACGCGGCTCTCGCCGTCGCCACCGGTGTCGCCGAGGACCACGTGGTGATCGCCGAGGACGGCGTCGTCGTCGACCTCGTCGACGGCAAGGCGACTGTGTCCGGACGCGTTGTCGTCGGCCACGTCTACGTCGACGGTCTGTCCGTGGGTGACGTGGGCGAGTCGACGTTGTCCGACCGGCTGGTGCTGGGCGAGGGCGGGTTCATCTCGATCTCCGTCGCCATCGACAGGACGACGGGGCGTGCCGTGACGGCGCCGACGATCTCCGGGCGTGGCTTCTCCGACGACCCCAAGGCGCTGGAGGCGGTCGTGCCGCTGGTGGAGATGGAGCTGGCGCGGACCGAGGCCGAGGGCATCGCGGACACACACCGCATCGCGCAGGCCGTGCGTCGTGTCGTGGGCCGCTGGGTGGCCGAGACGTACCGGCGCCGGCCGATGATCGTTCCCACCGTTATCCCGGTGTGATCTCCGTCCCCCTCGTCCGCTAAGGTTTGATCCCAGACCTTGGACGAGGGGGACGCCCATGGCCGGTAATGACGTCTTCAGCCCACCCGGCAAAGACGACATCTTTCTTCCACCGATCTTCACCTGGCGCGAGCCGTTCGGACTGCCGTTCACCTTCTCGGTGACCAAACCGCAGCTGCTGCTGGTCCTGTCGGTGGTGATCATCCTGACGTTCTTCCTGACCACCACCAGGAATCTCAAGCTGATCCCGTCCAGGTGGCAGTTCGCCGCCGAGTCGGTCTACGACTTCGGCCGCAACACCATCGCGCGGGAGCAGATCGGCGCGAAGGAGTTCGCGCCGTACGTGCCGCTGATCGTCAGCATCTTCTGCTTCGTGCTGGTGAACAACCTCTACGGGTTGATCCCGCTCGTGCAGTTCCCGACGTTCACGCACAGCGGGTTCCCGTTCGCGATCGCGCTGATCATCATCTTCCCGCTCTACCACTTCGTGGGCATCAGGAAGTTCGGCCTCAAGGGCTACCTGCGCAACCAGTTCGTCATCCCGGACGTGCCGAAGCCGGTGCTGTGGGGACTGCTGATCCCGACCGAGGTCATCCTGAAGTTCTTCTTCGACCCGGTGACCCTCATGATCCGGGTGTTCGCGGCGATGTTCGCGGGCCACCTGCTGGTGCTGGTGTTCACGGTCGGCAGCGAGTTCATCCTGCTGCACGGCGCGACCTGGCTGAAGCCGGCGTCGGTGCTGGGCTTCGCGATCGCCATCGGGCTGATCTTCCTGGAAGCGCTGGTGCAGGTGCTGCAGGCCTACATCTTCGCCTTGCTGTCAGCGCACTTCATCGGCCGTGCCCTGGCCGAACACCACTAAGTGCTGTGACCGCCGACCTCCACCGCGTCTTCCGGCGCTCAGCAGGGCACCGCGATATACCCGTCTGACCGTCGAAATACGGGGCGAAGGCCGACGGTCACAGCACTAGGGCCGCTGGCACACCAGGTGCAGCGACTCCTCGGGCGTTGCGCCGGGGAAGGACGGCGTGAAGACCGGACGGCTCCGGCGCACCACCCGCAGGCCGACGTTGCCGAGGTGCTCCTCGAAGTTCTCCTCGGAGAACGAGGACACCTCGATCTCCTGGCCCATCCACGGCAGGCGCACCTGCTCGACGTCGATCGCCACGGTGGCGAGGAAGAAGTGGCCGCCAGGCCGCAGCCACGTGGAGACGCGGCCGAGGGTCTGGATGATCTCGGCCTGCGGCATCTGCAGGAGCGAGAACACCGCGCAGATGACGTCCCAGGAGCCGGCGGGTGATTCGAAGTCACGGATGTCGATCTTGTGGAACGCGGCCTCCGGAACCTGGGCGGTCGCGATGTCGACCATCACCGGGGAGACGTCGATGCCGGTGACCTTCATGCCCGCCTTGGCCAAGGTCCGCGCCACGGGGACACCTGTGCCGCAGCCGATGTCGAGCACGCGCGAGCCCGACGGCTGCGTTGCGGCGAACCAGGCGAGAGTGCCGTGCAGTGCGGGCTGGTGCGACCAAGCGCGTTGATATTCCAGTCCGAGCGTGTCGAAAACATCGGCCGCATTCATCGCCGCCCCCTCATTTCGGCCCAATCCACCTGATGTGAAGTGTGTACAAGCCCTCTGCACGGACTCTGGATGGCTTCTGGACGAAATCTGACGGTAGGTTGCTAGGTGACTGCGGACAGCGACGAAGTGAGACAAAGGGTGCAGAACGAGTTGCGTGTCAGCCTGCTGGGCGCGCTCGCGGCAACGGTGGACGGCCAGGAGCTCACGCTGGGGCCACCGCGGCAGAGAGCTGTGCTCGCCGTGCTCGCGTTGCGCGCCAATCACGTCGTGTCGCGCAGCGAGCTGATCGACGCGGTCTGGGGTGAGGAGCCGCCGGCCAGCGCGGACAACGGCATCCACACCTACGTCGCCGGGCTGAGGCGTCTCTTCGAGCCCGGCAGGGCCTCTCGCGCGCCGAGTTCCGTGCTGCTCTCCACAGACGCTGGATACTTGCTGAAGCTCTCATCCAGCAGTTCTGACGCCGCCATGTTCCGCATCTATCTGGACGAGGCCGGGCGTTTGCGGTCCCAGCCCGCCGAAGCCATCGCCGCGTTCGACGCCGCGTTGGGCCTGTGGCGCGGTATCGCTCTGGACGGCGTGCCAGGACCGTTCGCCGCGGTGGAACGCGCGCGCCTGGCAGAACTGCGGCTCACGGCCGTGGAGCAGCGCGCCGCGTTGATGCTGTCCGTTGGACGTGAGGCGGAGGTGGCGGCGGAGCTCACGACGTTGGTCAGCGCGCATCCGCTGCGGGAGAGGCTGCACGGCCTGTTGATGTCCGCGCTGTATCGCGGTAGCAGGCAGGCGGAGGCTCTCGCCGTCTACACGGACCTGCGCCGGCTGCTGATCGAGGAACTCGGCATCGAGCCCGGCCCGGAACTGCGTCAGCTCCACGAACAACTCCTCGTCGGCCGCCACGACCCGCAGCCGGAACCCACCGTGCCCGTGCTGGTTCCTGTCCAGCTGCCGCACGAGATCCGCGACTTCACCGGCAGGGAGAAGGAACTCGCCAAGCTCGCCGAGGTCGTTCCGCACGACCACTCGCCGGTGCTCGTCGCGATCACCGGCACCGGCGGTGTCGGCAAGACCGCTCTCGCCGTTCGTTTCGCGCATCAGGTGGCGGGGCGCTTCCCGGACGGCCAGCTGCACGTCGACCTGCGCGGGTTCGACGCGTCGTCGCCTCCTGTGCAGCCCGCCGCCGCGTTGCACCAGCTGCTGCAGAGCCTCGGCGTGCCGGCCGAGCGCATCCCGGACGACCTGCCGGCGAAGTCCGCGCTCTACCGGAGTGTTCTGGCGGGCAAACGGGTTCTGGTGCTCCTCGACAACGCCAGGTTGGCGGACCAGGTTCGCCCGCTGCTACCCGGCCGTTCGTCGTCGATGGTGCTGGTGACCTCTCGCAACCACCTCGGCGGTCTCGTGGCGCGGGACGGCGCGCACTCGATGACGTTGTCGATCCTGACGCGCGACGAGGGGCTGGCGCTCCTGACTTCCGCGGTGGGTGCGGACCGCGTCGCCGCCGAACCCGTTGCCGCGGCCAAGCTCGTCGAGCTGTGCGGGCACTTACCGTTGGCGGTGCGGATCGCGGCGGAACGCGTCGTCACGCGGCCGCACCTGACGCTGACCGACCTGGCAGACGACCTCGCCGACGAGCGCGACCGCCTGAACGTGCTGGCGACCGGCGACGACGAGGACACGGCCGTACGTGCCGCCTTCTCGTGGTCGTACCTGGCCCTGAAGCCTGATGCGGCACGGATGTTCCGGCTGATCGGCCTGCATCCGGGCGCCGAGATCAGCCTCGACGCCGTCGCCGCGCTGACCGGTGTGCCGGTGCCGCGCGCGCGGACGTTGCTGGACGTGCTGGCAGGCGGGCACATGATCGAGGAGGTCGCGCGCGGCCGGTTCCGCCTGCACGACCTGCTTCGGTTGTACGCCACGGAGCTCAGCGCGACCGAGGAGTCGTCGGACGGTCGCGACGAGGCCGTGAAACGCCTGCTGCAGTGGTACTTCGACACGGCGAACGCTGCGGGCACCGTCATCGCGCCACCGGACCACCCGGTGTTCCTGTTACCGCCACTGTCCACTCAGGACTTCACCTCGCACGACGAGGCGTTCACCTGGTGCCGCACGGAATCCTCGAACCTGCTGGCCGTCACCCGGCTCGCAGAGGACCAGCACTCGCCCACGGCGTGGCAGATCCCGGTGGCGCTGTGGAACTACTTCATCGTCTCCAGCGCGCTGGACGAGTGGACCCGCACCTACCGCGTCGCCGAACGCACCGCCGCGCGCGACGGCAACCAGGC
>NZ_VSRL01000077.1 GCF_012184385.1 Lentzea indica | reverse complement strand
CGTCGTGGCCCGTCCGAGGGCATGACCAGGCTGTTCCTGGGCGCCGGCCGCTCGTCGGGCATCCGGCCGCAGGACATCGTCGGCGCGATCACCGGCGAGACGAAGCTGAAGGGCCGCGACATCGGCGCGATCGAGATCGCGGACAGGTTCTCGCTGGTCGAGGTGCCGGGTGCGTCCGCGAACGACGTGATCGAGCAGCTGCGGGACGCCACCATCAAGGGCAAGCGCATCACGATCCGCCGCGAGCGCCAGCCGCGTTAGTTCTTCCTGGCCTCGATCAGGAACCGGGTCGAGGTGGAGACGAACTCGCCGTGCTCCTGGATGTGCGCGTGCATGTCCAGGAGCCGGTCGCGGTAGCCCTCGACGGTGAACCCCGGCACGGTCCACAGCACCTTGCGCAGGAAGTGGACCACCGCGCCGACGTCGTTGAACGTCACCCGCAACGCCACCGGCTCCAGCCGAAGCACCTCCAGCCCCGCGGCCTCGGCCTCCTCACGGGCCCGCGAGGTGGTGCGGCCGTCGCCGACCGGCTGCGGCCCCATCATGAACTCGGTGAGCGCGCGGTTCGTGCCTTCGCCGATCTGCTGCGAGAAGTACGTGCCGCCGGGCTTGAGCACTCGCGCGATCTCGGCCCACGGGGTCACCACCGGATGCCGGCTGATGACCAGCTCGAACATCTCGTCGTGGAACGGCAGCGGGCCGGAATCGGGTGCCTGCACGACGAACGCGTCCGGCAGGTTCCGCGCAGCCACAGCCGCATTCGGCGGCCACGACTCGGTCGCGGCCAGCAGCGGAGGCTTCACGGGCGCGGTCGCGGTGACCTCTCCCCCGCCGGTCTGCAGGTCCAGCGCGGACTCCACGACGGCGAGCTTGGCCGCGATGAGCTTCGCGTAGCCCCACGGCGGGCGTTCCTCGGTGGCCCTGCCCTCGAACCAGGAGAAGTCCCAGCCCTCCAGCGGCACGGCCGCGCCCTCGGCCACCAGCTCCTCGAACGACCTCATGGCCGGAAATGCCACCACAGGTCGGTCGAACGGTGCCACCGAAAATGGCGGCACCTGCCCAGGGCTGCGAGACGCCGCGTCCTTCTTCGTCTCGCGCACGACTGGGCAGGTGCCGCAGGGGGTTACAACGACCGAACGGCCGCGCGGTTACGCCCGGAGGCGGTAAGCACGCAGGACCGTTTGGTCGACCGTGTTGCCGTCGGTGTCCTCAGCCACCACGCGTAGCGACACGAAACCCCCAGGCGCCCCACCAGGGGGAACGATCGACTTCACCGGCACCCAGTTGACGCCGTCGTCGAACGACGCGTAGGCGCGCAGTTCACGGATGGTGGCAACCCCGGCGCCTGCCTGACGCGACACGGTGAACTTCACCGGCATCGGCGCACCGGCCTTCCCGCTGTTGCGCAGGTCCACCGGCACCGAGTAGTCGACCTCCAGCAACGGCAGTTTGCCGTCGGCGGCCGCCGAGAACTCCCAGTTCGTGCGCACCCTCGTCGACAACGCCGACGTGTGGCGCACCGCGTCCAGCATCAGCTTGTACTTCCCTGAACGCTCCGGTGCGGTGAACTGGCCCTCGCGAATGTCCGAGTAGCCCACCGGCACGCCGTCGCGCTGGAGGTCCACCGTGCCGTAGCCGCTCAACTCCCAGTTCTCCGCCCACGTGGACCCGCCGAACGGCGACATCCTCATGGTGATCCTGTCGCCTGTGCGCTCCACGCCACCGCCCTGCGACCAGGTCACCAACGACGGGCGGCCGAACCGCGGAGAACTGACCGCGCGGAGGTTCGAGCGCTCGTACTTCTTGCCCGGTGCGTAGGTCACCGGCTTCAGGTCCGCCCACGACGTGGAGGTCGAGCGGTCGAAGCCCTCCTGGTGCCAGCCGATGCCGTTGCCCGCCGTGTAGTACTCGGTGCGCTGCACGGGAACCGTGAGCTGTTCGTCCAACGCGCCGACGTTCAGGTTGGCCACGCCGTTCAGCACCGAGTAGTTCCGCTGGGTGACCCAGCCGTCCTCGCCCGACGAGTGGTAGCGCGCCTTCACCTCGGCCAGCTCGGAGCGGCGGAGGTGCCTCGTCCCGACCGGCAGCGCGCCCTTGTCCTGCAGGAACAGGGTGTAGGACACCGGCGATCCCGTGATGGCGCGCAACGTCAGCCTCGACGGCGTGACCGCCACGTGGTGTTCCGCCACCGCGATCACCGGGATGACCGTCCGCTCCGCGAACCCGAACGGCACCGGACCCGCCCACAGCACGGCGACCGCGCCCGCCGCCTGCATCGCCCGAGCGACCTCGTACGGGTCCTCGCCCGCCGTGCGGACGAGCGCCAGCTTGCCGCGCACGTCGGCGCCGCGCTCGGCCACGTCGAGCTGGTGGTCACCCGCCGGCAGACGAACGCTGCTTTCGTAGTACCGCACCGGGAAACCGCCCACGACCGACAACAGCGGCTGCCCGCCCTTGAGGCTCGAGTCGTAGGTCAGCTCCGGCAGCGGCGGGCCGAACGACAGGCCGTACAACGGCACCCGGCCGTCGACGACGCTCGCGACACCGTTGATCCTGCCCGGCTTCCACGGCACGCGCAGCTCCGCGTGGCGGTACCACACCTCGGACTGGGAGTCGGGGAGCTGGACGCTGATCGCCTTGCCCTGCCTGGCGTCCAGCGTCAGCGAGGTGTCCGCGGTCAGCGAGACGCGGCCGGCCACCTCGGTCGCCGACACCGGGGTGAACCAGGCGTAGTTCTCCGTCTTCTCGTCGATCCGGCCCAGCACCGCGTAGTCCCCCACCGCGATCCGCGCCGAGCCCGCGCCGTCGACGATGCTCAGCACCGAGGCTTCCTGCGTGGACATGTTGACCAGCACCACGAACTCGTCGGGGACCGGCTTGCCGTCACGGCCGATCATCGACAGCGACAAGGTGCGGCGCTCCTCCTGCACGTACGCGCCGACCGCGGTGGTCAGCGAGATGCCGTCGGCGGAAGCCTTGATGTGCCCGAAGAACGTGCCGTTGCCCTTGCGCGGATCCAGCACCACGTCGACCGACGCCGTGCCACCGGCGGGCACCGTCACCGATGCCGGGACCGTGAAGTCCGCGCCGAGATTGTGTTGCAACGCAAGAGAAACAGCCGCAGCCGAAGCGTTCGAGTAAGTGATCGTCTTCGTGAACGTCTTGGTGTGCGGCCATTCCAGCAGCCCGAACGACAGGCTGCCGACGTCCGCGCGTACCTGCTGCGAGACCGCACGGCCCACGTCCAGCAGGCCGGCGCCGACGTTCGCCGGGGTGTCGGCGACCGGCTTCACCGTCGCCATCAGGTTCGCCTTGAGCTCGGCGGCGGTCCAGGAAGGGTTGCGCTGAGCGAGGATCGCCGCGGCGCCCGCGACGTGCGGTGCCGCCATCGACGTGCCGGTCAGCCGCGCGTGCAGGTCGTCGACGTAGTACTCCCACAGCGTTCCCTCGGCCCGCGCGGCCACGATGTCCGTTCCCGGCGCCGCGATGTCCGGCTTGACCGCGAAGTCGTTGTGGCGAGGACCGCGCGACGACCACTCGTTCACCGTGCCGGACTTGGTCAGGTTCGCCACCGCCAGCGCCGCGTCGGCGGCAGCCGGTCCGGAGACCTTGCGGCGGTCGCCCGCGTTGCCCGCCGACGCCACGAACAGCACGCCGGTCTCGGCCGTGAGCTGGTTCGCCTTGACGGACAACGGGTCCTTGCCGTCGGACGACATGTCGCTGCCGAGGCTCATGTTCACGACCTTGGCCCCGGCCTCGCGCGCGGCCCACTCCATGCCCGCCAGGATCGCGCTGTCCTCGCACCAGGTGCCCTCGCAGACCCTGCCGATCGCGAGCTTCGCGCCCTTCGCCACCCCGGAGTACTTCTCGCCGCGCCCCGCGATCGTCGCGGCGACGTGGGTGCCGTGGCCGATGTTGTCCTGGATGCCGGCCGGCGTGAAGTCCTTGGCCACCGACACCACGCCGGCGAGTTCGGGATGCTTCTGGTCGTAGCCCGTGTCGAGCACCGCGACCGTGACGCCGCTGCCGTCGAACCCTGACTGCCACGCGGCGGGCGCCCCCACCATCGGCACGCTCTGGTCGAGCGAGATCTTCGCCTTGCCGTTCAGCCACAGCTTCCCCGCGCTGCGGGCGCGCCGGTCCTTCCAGCGCTGCCCGGCCTCCTTCTTCGGCACCGCCGCGGCGGCACGGAAACCGTTGTCCAGCACCGGAATCCGGTCGATCTTGTCGTCGGTGTAGCCGAACGAGTGCAACGCCGTGACGTTGAAGAAGCGCTTGTCGACGCGGTCCTGCCCCAACGCGTCGACGGCATCCGCCGGCACCACGTACTGATGGTCGTCCTGCACGTACTGGGCGAACTGCATGCCGGGCCGCCCCTCGACCCTGACCAGTTCCCCTCGCTCGTTGACGACGACCTTGTCACCACTGATCAGCGTGATGACGCTGGTGGCTCCCGCCGGAGCTCTCGGTGGTTCCGCCTGTGCCGTCGCCGCCGGGCTGAGCAGCCCGGCGGCGAGGACGGCGATCATCAAACAGCGCGCTCCGCGCACCTGTCCTCCCCTGGATGTGAACCTCTCCACCCCAGGAGACTCCGATCATCGCGGGAAGGTTGCCTGGGTCACGCACCGCGATAGGTGCCGAAGCTCCAGCGGTTGCCCTCGGGATCCGCCACGGTGAAGCCACGCGACCCGTAGTCCTCGTCGCGCAGCCCGCGGATCTCGACCGCCCCGCGCGCCGTGCACTGCGCGTGGATCTCGTCCGGCCGGTCGGTCACCACGTAGACCGACCCGGCGCCCTCCTTGGTCGCCTCGACCTCGCCGACCGAGCGCACGGTGGATCCCAGCATCACGCCGCCGCCCTCCGGCCAGACCAGCTCGCAGTGCACGACCTCGCCCTCGGCCTCGCCGGGCACTACGAGGTGTTCCTTGAATCCGAACGCCTCGACCAGGAAACGGATCGCGGCGGGAGCGTCGCGGTAGGACAACGTGGGCCAACAGGTAGGTGCAGGTGTGGTCATGACTACAACCTTGCGACCTCGGGCGGCTCGCTGCCTTGTACGAATGGAAGCTCGGCCGCCATCCACTCGGTCGGGGTCGCTCCGCACAGCGCCCGCCAGTCCCGGTTGAAGTGCGCCTGGTCGGTGTAACCGCAGGCAGCGGCCACCTCGGTCAACGTCGGCCGCCGCTCGCCGCGCAGCATGCGGTTCGCCCGCTCGAACCGCATGACCCGGCCCATGATCTTGGGCGTCAGCCCGTACTCCGCCGCGAACCGCGCGCTCAGGTGCTGCCGGCTCCACCCGACCTCGGCGGCGATCTCCCCGACCGGCGCCCCTGCCGCGAGCCGTTGCCAGGCCCACGCCACCTCGACCTGCTGCCGCACCGGTCGCAGCAACCGTCCCAGCACGAGGTCCAGCTGGGCGAACCGGTCCGTCCACGTCGTCGCGGTCCGCACCCGCTCCCTCAGCTCGGAGGCCGGGGCGTCCAGCACGTCCAGCCCCACGGTGGTGTCCGCGAGCTCACCGGCGGGCATGCCGAAGAACGCCCGCATCCCCAACGGCGTGAGATCGCACTGGACGCCGTGCTGGAACCCGTCATGGGTGATCATCACGGCCTCGTGGTGCAACCCGCCGCACAGCGTGGCGAACCTGCCGTCGGGGAGGTCGACCGTGCCGTCCATCGTCACCACGAGCGTGAGCGAGCGCGACGGCAGGCCGCGGTGAACACCGGGCTCGGTCAGCATCCGATACCCGGAGTACCGCGTCACGAACGGCCGCAGCCTGGGGTGCGGCGCACCGATGACGTGCTCGACGTCCACGTCTCCGATGCTAGAACAAGTCCGCCAGCACGAGCAGCCCCGCGCCGACAGGCACCAGGTCGGCGCCGTACGACGTGATGCTCACGTCCACCTCCGGCATGGCCCGCAGGTACAGCTCCGGCGACTCGAGCACCTTCCGTCCACTCAGGACGATTTGGTCGAGGTCCAGCAGCTGCACCAGGTTCGTGACCGCCGCGCCGAGCACACGTGCCGCTTCGACCCCGGAAGCAGCGGCGTGAACCGCCTCGACGCAACCGCGCCTGCCGCACACGCACAGCGGTCCGTCGAGCTGGATCGTGGTGTGCCCGAGCTCGCCGGCGCCCGACCGTGCACCGCGGTGCACCTCTCCTCCCAGCAACAACCCCACGCCCAGACCGGTGCCGACCAACACCAGTGCGGCGTCCCGCAGAGGTGTTCGCCAGGCCTCCGCGAGCACGGCCGCGTTGGTGTCCTTGTCGACGACGACCGGCAGCCCGAGACGTTCCTCCGCCAGCTCTTTCAGCGGCACCGACGACCAGCCGGGCAGACCGTTCGGCGACACCACTCCGTCGCGGAAGTCCAGCGGACCGGCGATCCCGATGCCGAGCCCGAGCACGCGGTCCCCCGGCTCGACCAACGGAGCCAGGGCGTCCAGGACGTCGGAAGGCGTGAACATCGGGGCCAGCGGCACGACCGACGCGGACACCACTTCGCCGGTCAGGTCGAGCCGCACCACGCGCAGCTCGTCGCGGTCGACGTAGGCGCCGTACGCGTGAGCGCCGTCCGGGCACAGCCGCAGGGACATCCGCGGCTTGCCGCGACCTCCGTCCCGCACCGCGCCGGTCTCCTCCAGCAGCCCTGCCGACATGAGCCGCGCCACGATCTTCGAGACCGCCTGCGGGGTCAGCCCGGCATCGGTGGCGATGGAAGCCCTGCTCAGAGCCCCTGAGCGCACCAGACGGAGCACAGTCCGGTCGTTGTGCGAACGCAGCGAGGTGAGGTCCACCTAGCGATTATGCAACAGCGTTGCTTTAATCAGAAGCATGACACGAGTCGGACTGCTGGGCTACGGCATCGCGGGACGGGTCTTCCACGGCCCGCTCATCTCCTCGACCGAGGGCATGGACCTCGTCGCGATCGTCACGGCGAACCCGGAGCGGCAGGCACAGGCCCGTGCCGCGTACCCGGACGCCGCGATCGTCACCGCGGACGAGCTGTTCGAGATGGACCTCGACCTGATCGTCGTCGGCACGCCGAACCGGACGCACGTCGAGTACGCGAAGCGCGCGATCGACAAGGGCGTCGCGGTCGTCGTGGACAAGCCGTTCGCGCCGACGAGCGCCGAGGCGAAGGAGCTGGTGGCTTCGGCCCGGGCCAAGGGCGTGCCGCTCACGGTCTTCCAGAACCGCCGCTGGGACAGCGACTTCCTCACCGTGCGCAAGATCATCAGCCAACTGGGTGACGTTCGGCGGTTCGAGTCTCGATACGAGCGCTGGATGCCGGAGATCTGGGACAACTGGCGCGAGTTCGGCGCGAAAGAGGAGGCCGGCGGCCTGCTGTACGACCTCGGCGCGCACCTCGTCGACCAGGCGCTGCAGCTCTTCGGCCCCGTCAAGAGCGTCTACGCCGAACTGGACCTGCGCCGTCCAGGCGCCCAGGTGGAAGACGACGTGTTCGTGGCGTTGACGCACGAGAACGGCGTGCGCTCCCACCTGTGGGCCAACGCGCACGCAGCGAACCACGGCCTCCGGTTCCGCGTGCTCGGCAGCGAGGGCGCGTTCGTCATCAGCGGCATGGACGAGCAGGAGGACGCGCTCGACGCCGGTCGCCGTCCCACCGACTCCGACTGGGGTTACGAGACCCGCAGCGGACAGCTGGGAATCCTCGGCAAGACGATCGAGGTGCCGGTCGAGCTCGGCGCCTACGAGCACTTCTACGCCGAACTGCAGGCCGGCCGGATCCCCGTCGACCCCATGGGCAGCGTGCACGCGCTCGAGGTCATCGAGGCCGCCTTCACTTCCGTGCGCGAGAACCGGGTGGTGGAGCTGTGAAGTCGGAGGAACTCCTCGCCCAGGAGCGGCGCCTGCAGTTCACGCGCTTCGGCAACGACGTCGCGATCGAGCTCGGCCTGCACCTCCTCGACGCGGCGCGCGAGCAGGGCCTGCCGGTGGCGATCTCGGTGCAGCGCAACGGACATCGGCTCTTCCACGCCGCGCTGCCCGGCACCGCGCCGGACAACGACAGGTGGCTGGAGCGCAAGGCGCGAGTGGTCGACCTGTTCGGCCACAGTTCGTTCTACGTCGGCACGACGTTCCGGGAGAAGGGCACGACGTTCGAAGCCCAGTCGCACCTGGACCCGGCCCTGTACGCGGCGCACGGCGGCGTGTTCCCGATCATTCTGCGCGGTACCGGACCGGTCGGCACCGTCGGTGTCTCCGGACTGCCCCAGGCCGAGGACCACGCGTTCGTCGTGACTCAGCTGGAATCGTTCCTGAACTCCCGCGACGCGTAATAGCACGAATAGTCGTTGGTACAAAATCCGGACGTCGGTCACAAGTAGCACACAGAGGCGCGACGTTGTATTGATACACACCGCTTCGAGTGGTTTCCGGCCCACCCGGAGTGGTGCTGTATAGCAGCCCGGCAAGCCTCACCAATGCGCACAAAAGAGTGATCCTACTGAGCCAAACGAGTGTGCTATTCCACACATGGGCGAATAGCTTGAACTCACCCGCCTGCCGACGCAGAGGTCGTTGCGTAGATCAGTAGTTGTACGCTCCGTAGCATCAACAGGCGTAAGACACCCACCCGAATGTCGCCTTCTTGGCCCCTTCACAGCACTCAATCGCGAGAACTAACGTCCATTCCGGCTTATCGGATTGGTCCATTAGCGCATTGAGATAGGTGGGTGTGGGTTGTGACTGTGACGGATTCTGACCTCAATGAGGGCCGTCAGCAGCTGAGTTTGGGTACGGCCGCCGCTCGTAATCTGGCCACGACCACCAAGTCCGTCCCGCAGATGCAGGGAATCACTTCACGCTGGCTGCTCAAGGTGTTGCCCTGGGTCCAGGCCGCTGGTGGTGCTTACCGCGTCAACCGCCGTCTCACCTACACGTTGGGAGATGGCCGCGTTTCGTTCACGAACATCGGCGCGGAGATCCGCGTCGTGCCAGCGGAGCTGACCGAGCTGTCGCTGCTGAAGGGCTTCGACGACGAGGCCGTCCTCGCCGCGCTCGCCGGCCGGTTCAGGCAGCAGGAGTTCGGCATCGGCGACCTCATCGTCGAGAAGGGCCGCCCGAAGGACACCGTCGTGCTGATCGCGCACGGCAAGGTCGACAAGATCGGCACGGGTGAGTACGGCGGCGAGACCGTCCTCGGCAACCTGGCCGACGGCGAGTACTTCGGCGAGACCGTGCTGGCCGGGCCGCAGGGCGACTGGGAGTACACCGCCAAGGCGGTCACCCCGACGACCGTGCTCACGTTGTCGTGGCAGGACTTCGAGGCACTCAACGGCGAGGCCGGCGGGCTGCGCGCACACATCCAGCAGGCGTACAACAGCCGCAACAAGCCGCAGAACGACTTCGGCGAGGCCTCGATCGACATGGCCGCCGGTCACGACGGCGAGCCGGTGCTGCCCGGCACGTTCGTCGACTACGAGCTCTCGCCGCGCGAGTACGAGCTGAGCGTCGCGCAGACCGTGCTGCAGGTCCACTCGCGCGTCGCGGACCTCTACAACAACCCGATGGACCAGGTCGAGCAGCAGTTGCGGCTCACGATCGAAGCCCTGCGCGAGCGCCAAGAGCACGAGATCGTCAACAACAGGTCGTTCGGCCTGCTGCACAACGCGGACCTCAAGCAGCGCATCCACACCCGTTCCGGCCCGCCCACCCCCGACGACTTCGACGAGCTGCTGTCGATCGTGTGGAAGGACCCCGGCTACTTCCTCGCCCACCCGCGCACGATCGCGGCGTTCGGCCGTGAGCTGAACAAGCGCGGCATCTACCCGCAGCACATCGACTTCAACGGCCAGTCCGTCCCGGCGTGGCGCGGCATCCCCGTGCTGCCGTGCAACAAGATCCCGATCTCGGACACCCGCACGTCGTCGGTGATGCTGATCCGCACCGGCGAGCAGAACCAGGGCGTCATCGGCCTGCACCAGACCGGCATCCCCGACGAGTACCAGCCGGGCCTCTCGGTGCGGTTCATGGGCATCAACGACCAGGCGATCATCAACTACCTGGTCAGCGCCTACTACTCGGCCGCGATCATGGTGCCGGACGCGATCGGTGTCCTCGAGCACGTCGAGCTCGGTCGCGAGGGTTAACCGTTGGCTTCCTTCGCCATGCCGGAGTTCTACGTGCCCCACCCGGCACGGATGAACCCGCACCTCGAACGCGCCCGCGTCCACTCGACACAGTGGGCGCGGGACATGGGGATGCTCGGCACCGGGGTGTGGACTCCGGAGATCCTCGCGGGCGACGACTACGGGTTCATGTGCGCGTGGACCCATCCGGACGCGCCGGCGGAGATCCTCGACCTCATCACGGACTGGTACGTCTGGGTCTTCTACTTCGACGACGAGTTCTTCGCGGAGTTCAAGCAGACCAAGGACGTCTCGGGTGCGAAGGCGTACCTGGACCGGTTGCCGGCGTTCATGCCGATCAACGGCACGGACCCGTCGCCGGAGCCCCAGAACCCGACCGAACGCGGGCTCGTCGACCTCTGGCAGCGGACCATTCCGCTGATGTCGCAGGACTGGCGGCGCCGGTTCACCACGAGCACCCACAACCTGCTGCTCGAATGCATGTGGGAGATCAAGAACATGGCGTCCGGCACGGTCGCCAACCCGATCGAGTACATCGAGATGCGCCGCAAGGTCGGCGGCGCGCCGTGGTCGGCGAACCTGGTGGAGGTCTCGGAAGCCGCCGAGGTGCCCGCGTCCATCGCGGGCACCCGGCCGCTGCAGGTCCTCTCCGACACGTTCTCCGACGCGATCCACCTGCGCAACGACATCTTCTCGTACGAGCGGGAGGTGCTGCGCGAGGGCGAGAACTCCAACGGGGTGCTCGTGTTCGAGAAGTTCTTCGGTCACGACACGCAGACCGCGGCCGAGGCCGTGAACACGCTGCTGACCTCGCGGCTGCACCAGTTCGAGAACACCGTGTTCACCGAGCTGCCATCGTTGTTCTCCGAGCACGGTGTCGACCCGCTGGAGCAGGCTCGCGTCCTCAAGTACGTGAAGGGGTTGCAGGACTGGCAGTCCGGCGGGCACGAGTGGCACCTGCACGCCGGTCGCTACACCAAAACGGACTCGGGAGCGGGCAACTCCGCGTTCTTCCGCACGATCCTGCGCGGGCCGACCGGCCTGGGCACGTCCGGCGCGTGGCTGGGGGTGGCCCGTGGTTGAGATTCCTTCGTTCGACATGCCTTTCGCGGCAAGGCTTTCTCCGCACGTCGACCGGGTGCGCCAGCGAACGAAGGCGTGGGTGCGGGACATGGGCATGCTCAACGGTGTGCCGTGGACCGAGGCGTTCTACGACGCCGCGGACTACGGCGGCTTCGGCCCGCTGACGCATCCCACCGCTTCTCTGGAAGATCTCCAGCACCTCAACGACTGGCACACGTGGGGCTGGTACGTGAGCGACGCCTTCGGAAACGGCTTCGTCCGGCCGCGCAACGTCGCGGGCGGCAAGGCGTACACGGCCCGGCTGAAGTCGATGCTCACCGGGGCACCGGTCCTGCCCGCGAACCCTGCGGAGACCGGCCTCGCCGACTTGCTGTCCCGATCCACTTTGGACGACGAGGACCGGGAACACCTCACCGAGTTCATGGACGCATTGGTGTGGGAGCTGCACAACACCGCACAGGGCCGGGTGCCCGACCCGGTCGACCTGGTCGAAATGCGGCGGCACACGATCGCCACGAACCTGTCGGCGAAGCTTGCGCGCAAGTCCGTCCACGCCGAGCTGCCCGCGGAACTGTTGCGCAACTCCACGATGCGCGCGCTGGTCGACTCGTTCGGTGATGTCCCCGCGCTGCGCCACGAGATCGTCGGCTTCGACCGGTTCTACGCGAGCGGCGGTAGCACGACGAGCGCGGTACTGGCGGTTCGGCAGTTCTTCGACTGCGAGCTGCAGCAGGCCGTGAACATCGTCGCGGACCTGATCGCGGCACGGCTGCGCCAGATCTCCTCGATCTTCGGTGAACTGCCCGCTCTCGCCGTCGAGTTCGACCTCGACGACGAGGCGAAGGCCGGGCTGCACCGGTACGTCGAGGCGTTGAAGTCGTGGCTCGCCGGTGAATTGCTCTGGACGCAGGGATCCGGCAGATACAGCTTCTCCCCAACCCCCACCCGAAGGTCGTTCCACGCACCTTCAGGACTCGGCACGGCCGCAGTCTTCGTCCACTAGTTCCACAGCCGCACCAACAGATTGGCAGGACTCGCAGTGACTGTTACCGATCCGGGCCTCGGGGTCGACGAGACGCAGCTGAGCCTTTCCACGGCCGCAGCCCGCAACCTCGCCACGACCACCAAGTCCGCACCGCAGATGCAGGGCATCTCGCCACGGTGGCTGCTGCGGATGCTGCCGTGGGTCGAGGCCAAGGGTGGCGCGTTCCGGGTCAACCGGCGCCTCTCCTACGCGATCGGTGACGGCCGCGTCACGTTCACCAGCGTCGGTTCCGAGGTGCGGATCGTGCCGCAGGAGCTGTGCGAGTTCCCGTTGCTGCGCGGGTTCGAGGACGAGGACGCGCTGACCGTGCTCGCGAACCGCTTCGAGCAGCGCGAGTACGAGGCCGGCGAGGTGATCGCCGAACGCGGCGGCGCCGCCGACCAGATCATCGTGATCGCGCACGGCAAGGTGACCAAGACCGGCCGCGGCGAGTACGGCGGCGAGGTGGCGCTGGGCACCATCGCCGACGGCGAGCACTTCGGTGACAACGAGGTGCTCGGCGGCGTCGAGGCGTCGTGGGACTTCACCGCGCGTGCGCTGACGCCGACGACGGTCGTGGTGCTGCCCAGGGCGACGTTCAACCAGCTCAACGGGCAGATCGAGACGTTGCGCGAGCACATCATGCAGCAGCTGGCGAACCCGTCTGGCGCGCAGAACAAGCACGGCGAGGCGGAGATCGACATCTCGTCGGGCCACGACGGCGAGCCGACCCTGCCCGGCACGTTCGTCGACTACGAGCTGCGGCCGCGTGAGTACGAACTCTCGGTGGCGCAGACGGTCCTGCGCGTCCACACGCGTGTGGCGGACCTCTACAGCCAGCCGATGGACCAGGTCGAGCACCAGTTGCGGCTGACGATCGAGGCCCTGCGCGAGCGGCAGGAGTTCGAGCTCATCAACAACAAGGAGTTCGGCCTGCTCGCCAACGCCGACCTCAAGCAGCGCGTCAGCACCACGTCCGGGCCGGTGACGCCGGACGACATGGACGAGCTGATCTCGCGGCGCCGCAACACCAAGCTGATCCTGGCGCACCCCAAGGCGATCGCCGCGCTGGGCAGGCAGATGTCGGCGCGCGGCCTGTACGCGCCGACCGTGGAGGTCGAGGGCAAGCCGCTGCAGTCGTGGCGTGGCATCCCGATCGCGCCGTGCGACAAGATCCCGGTCAACAAGAACGGCACCACGTCGATCCTCGCGATGCGGCTCGGCGAGGAGAAGCAGGGCGTCGTCGGCCTGCGCCAGACCGGCATCCCCGACGAGTACGAGCCCGGCCTGAACGTGCGGTTCATGGGCATCGACGAGCACGCGATGCTCAAGTACCTGGTGTCGACGTACTACTCGGCCGCGGTGCTGGTGCCAGACGCGCTGGGCGTGCTGGAGAACGTGGAGATCGGTCTCTAAGCCATGACCGCGGAGATGACAGAACCGCTCGCCGCGGGAAGGCCCGCCGGTGAGGTGCTCGCGTGGAGCCGGAGCCTCGTGCTTCCGGCTCTGCGCACGGCCGTCGACCAGCTGCCGCCGTCGATGCGCACGATCGCGGAGTACCACCACGGGTGGCGCGACGAGTACGGCAACCCGGTGCTGGAGAACGGCGGCAAGGCGATCCGTCCCGCGCTGGTGCTGCTGGCGGCCGAGGCCGTCGGCGGCACCGCCTCCTCCGCTGTTCCGGCGGCGGTCGCGGTGGAGCTGATCCACAACTTCTCGCTGCTGCACGACGACGTGATGGACCGCGACACGACCCGGCGCCACCGTGCCACCGCGTGGACGGTGTTCGGTGTCAGCGCGACGATCCTGGCGGGCGACGCGCTGCAGTCGCTGGCCGTGGACGTGCTTGCGGGATCAGGACATCCGCGCGCGCTGGAGGCGATCCGGACGCTGGGTGACGCCGTGGTGGCGTTGCTCGACGGGCAGGCGTTCGATCTCGACTTCGAGACGCGTTCCGATGTCGTGGTGTCCGAGGTCGAGCAGATGGCGCGCGGCAAGACGGGTGCGTTGCTCGGTGCCTCAACGGCTTTGGGCGCGTTGTACGGCGGCGGGTCCGACGAACAGGTCGAGGCCATGCGCGGCTACGGCGCCGAGCTGGGTCTGGCGTTCCAGCACGTGGACGACCTGCTCGGCATCTGGGGCGACCCGGAGGTGACCGGCAAGGCCGCGCACTCGGACCTGGCCAACCGCAAGAAGTCCCTGCCGGTCGTGTACGCGCTGACCAACAGCGTTCCTGCTTCCGCCGAGCTGGCGTCGCTGTACACCGGTTCGCAGGAGATGAACGCGGAAACACTTGCGCGGGCGGCTTCGCTCGTGGATTCAGCGGGTGGCCGTGCGTGGAGCCAGTCGCAGGCCGACGAGCTGCACACGCAGGCACTGGTTCATCTCGGCGAGGCCTCTCCCACGGCGCGTGCGGCGGTCGAGCTCGGCACGCTCGCCCAGCTGGTCACCCATCGAGATCACTAGGTTTCGGAAGGCACTTGATGACGGAACATCCGCCGCGCTCGGTGCTGCTCGCCTCACCCCGGTCGTTCTGCGCCGGGGTGGAGCGCGCCATCGAGATCGTGGAACGGCTGCTCGACCAGCGCGGCGGCCCCATCTACGTGCGCAAGCAGATCGTGCACAACGTCCACGTCGTCCGTTCTCTGGAGGCTCGTGGCGCCGTGTTCGTGGAGGAGCTCTCCGAGGTGCCTTTCGGTGCCACGGCGGTCTTCTCCGCGCACGGCGTCTCCCCCGCTGTGCGCGCTGAGGCTGTCGAACGGTCGTTGGACGTGCTCGACGCGACCTGTCCTCTGGTCACGAAGGTGCACGCCGAGGCTCGGCGGTTCGCCGAGCGCGGCGACACCATTGTTCTGATCGGTCATGCCGGGCACGAGGAAGTCGAAGGGACGCTGGGGGAAGCGCCCGACCAGATGGTGCTGGTCGAGACCGTCGAGGACGTCGAGGCGCTGGAGATCACCGGGCCGGTCTCGTACCTGACGCAGACGACGCTGGCCGTGGACGAGACGGCCGAGGTGATCGAGGCGCTTCAGCGGAAGTTCCCCGATCTGCGCGGGCCCGGCTCGGACGACATCTGCTACGCGACCACGAACCGGCAGATCGCGATTCGCGACGTCGCCGCGCGGTCGGACCTGGTTCTGGTCGTGGGCTCGAAGAACTCGTCGAACTCGGTGCGCATGGTCGAGCTCGCCGCTCGTGGCGGCACTCCCGCGTACCTGATCGACGACGCTTCGGAGATCGACTCGGCCTGGCTGGAGGGTGTCTCCGCGGTCGGGTTGTCGGCCGGCGCCTCGGCTCCCCCCGAGCTGGTGGACGAGGTCGTGGCGGCCTTGGAGGCGTTGGGTTCGGTTTCCGTGTCGACGCACACGACGGCGACCGAGACGATCTCCTTCACGTTGCCGCTGGCGGTGCGCCGTGCTGGCTGACATCGCCTCGCCCGCTGACGTACGCGCGCTTCCTTCTTCTTCGCTTGGTCCGCTGGCTGACGAGATCCGGTCGTTCCTGATCTCCAAGGTGCACCGGACCGGCGGGCACCTCGGGCCGAACCTGGGCGCCGTCGAGCTGACCATCGCGGTGCACCGGGTCTTCACCTCGCCCGTCGATGTCGTGCTGTTCGACACCGGGCACCAGTCGTACGTGCACAAGATGCTGACCGGACGTTGTACGGACTTCGATTCCTTGCGGCAGGCGGGCGGAATGTCCGGCTACCCGTCCGCGGCCGAGTCCGTGCACGACGTCATCGAGAACTCGCACGCCTCGACCGCACTGTCCTATGCGGACGGTCTGGCCAAGGCGTTCGAGCTGAGCGGCACCGATCGTCGTGTGGTCGCCATCGCCGGAGACGGCGCCTTGACCGGTGGGATGTGCTGGGAGGCGTTGAACAACATCGGCGGTTCGTCCCGGCCCGTCGTGGTGTTGTTGAACGACAACGGCCGCTCGTACGACCCCACCGCGGGCGGGTTCGCGGCGTCGTTGCTCAGCGGCTCGGCTCGGGGCGTGTTCGAGGCTTTGGGTCTCGCCTACATCGGCGAGGTCGACGGGCACGACGTGCACGCCGTCGAGAACGCTCTGTGGGAAGCGAAAACCTGGCCGCCCGGTCGTCGTGCACTGCAAGACCGTGAAGGGCAAGGGTTATGCCGCCGCCGAGACCGACGAGTCCGATCGCATGCACGCGGTCGGTGCGTCCGGTGCTGCCGGCGGGCGAACCTGGACCGACGCGTTCTCCGACGAGATCGTGGCGATCGGCTCGGACCGTCCGGACGTCGTCTGCCTGACCGCGGCGATGCTGGAGCCGGTGGGACTGCGGCCGTTCGCCTCGCGGTTCCCCTCGCGCGTCTTCGACGTGGGAATCGCCGAGCAGCACGCCGTGACGTCCGCCGCCGGCATGGCCATGGGCGGGTTGCACCCGGTCGTCGCCGTCTACGCGACCTTCCTGTCGCGCGCGTTCGACCAGCTGCTGATGGACGTGGCGCTGCACCGGCTACCGGTGACGTTCGTGCTGGACCGCGCCGGCGTGACCGGCCCGGACGGCGCCTCGCACCACGGCATGTGGGACGCCTCCGTTCTGCCCGTCGTACCGGGCCTGCGGCTGGCCGCTCCGCGCGATCCGGCTTCTCTGGCCGCGTTGCTGCGCGAGGCCGTCGACGTGTCCGACGGTCCGACGGTCGTGCGTTACCCGAAGGCTTCCGTCGGCCCCGATGTGCGCGCGCTGAGACGAGTGAGCCACTTCGACGTGCTGCGCGAGGTCCCGGACGCCGAGGTGCTGCTGATCGCGGTCGGCCCTCTCGCCGGCCCTTGCCTGGCCGCGACGGAGGAACTCGCCGCGCACGACGTGCGGGTCAACGTGGTCGATCCGCGCTGGACCGCGCCATTGGATCCGCACCTCGTCAAGTACAGCGGCCAGCACCGCCTGGTACTGGCCGTCGAGGACACGACGTCGACAGGTGCCTTGGGCGCCCGGCTGGGTCAAGCCCTGACCGGTGGTTCCACTTGTGTCGCAACGTTCGCCCTGCCTCCGCGTTTCCTGCCACACGACTCACGCGCACGCATCCTGCGCGCACACGGGCTGGACGCGGCCGGCATCACGACGAGCGTGCTGAAGCGCCTCGGCGTGAAGTGACGTACCAGCCGATCGCGAACGACAACGCGATCGCCCCGGCACCGACCAGCGGTGCTTTCACCTCGGCAGGCAGCTCCAGCGGTCGCATGGCGGTCGCGAAGCTGAGCAGGATCGGCCCCTGCACGATGAACGCGACGTAGGCGGACCGCGCCAGCCCTTCGGCGAAGGGGCCTTGGCCGGTCAGCCTGCGTTGCGCAAGGCCGATGAGCCACAGACTCCCCGCCACCACGAGGATTCCCTCGATGAGGGCGAGCGCGAACGCTTGCCACCTCCACCCACCGAGGAACGGTTCCGCGTTCCGGGCCAGGTCCAGCACGCCCAGGAACGCGGCGGCGATGGGAAGGACTGCGATCGTGGCGATGACAACGTTGCGGGTCATCTTGTAGATCTCGTCCGGCACCCGTTCCGCGAGCTTGCGGCCGCCGATCGCGCCGAGCAGGAACATGCCGACGCACTGCGGCCACCACCACAAGTGCAGGTCGCCGATCTGCCCGCTCCTGGCGGGGAAGACCAGCCGGGTCAGGAACGTCGTGCCGGCCACGACCATCGTCATGCCCACGACGTGCCTCGTCGTGATGACGCGCTCCTTGATCGGCGGCCCGAGCGTCACGGCGATCGAGAAGATCAGCAGGGCGCCGACGAACCACAGCGATCCGCTGTCCAGAAACGGATGCCTGTGCGTGAACGCGTGCCACCACGAGACCTGTTTTCCGGCGCCGTTGTAGGCGATCCACACGAACGTGGGCCAGATGAGGACGGCGCTGACCACCCACGGCACGCCGAGCCTGACAAGGCGTTCGGCGATGAAGCGTTGCCGGCCTTTGCGTTCGATGGAGCTGGGAGTGAAGATCCCGGCCATGAAGTAGAAGGTGCCCATGAAGAACAACCCTGACGGCCCGATCAACGCCGCCAGCGCCGTCTCCACGCCGGGGTGGAACGTGACCTCGTTGACCTCGTCGTACGGCCAGCCGCCGATGGCGGCGTAGCCCAGCAGCGCGTGGCCGCCGATGACCCACGCCACCAGGATCACCTTCAGGTTGTCCACAGCGGACAATCTCACGCGTTCCATGGTCCGCTTCCCGACCCTGGAACGCCAGGCTCAGGCCAGTTACGGGCGGTCACCCGTGTAGAGACCGAGGGTCCGGAACCGCAGACCGGGCTCCGTGTACTCCTCCATCGCGTGCGCGATCCACCCCACGATCCTGGCGATCGCGAAGATGGCCTCGCCGGCGTCCGGCGCCATCTTGAACATCAGCCCGAGCTGCGCCAGCGCCAGGTCGATGTTCGGGAACGTCTGCGACTGGGTGGCGATCACCTTGTCCGCCACCAGATCGCCGTGGCCGCGAAGCAACGCCAGCAGGTGGTCGGCACGCGGATCGCGAGCCTCGTACACGCGGTGACCGAAGCCGGGGATCGGCTGGCCGGACCGCAGATGCTCGGCGACGGCACCCATCGGATCGGCCTCGGCCTGTAGCAGGAACCGGTACGCGATGGTCGTGGCCGTGCCGTGCTTCTGCCCCTCCATGGCACCCAGGCCTGCCGACACCACGGCATACGGGTGCGAGTGGGCCGAGGCGGCCACACGGGCGGCCATCGTCGAGATGGCGAGGTCGTGGTCGGCCAGCAGGATCAGGGCCGCGTTCAGCAGATCCGGGACAGGAGGCAGCGGCGAAAGGCGGGCCCACAGGCGGTCGGCGATGTCGGTGCCCTGAGGTTTCCCGACCAGGCGCAGTGACTCGACGACGTCCGCGATCAGGGACTTGGCCGTGGTGACGGCGCGGTCCAGGTCGAAGCGGAGAGGGTCGCCGGCGCCGGCCAGCGCCACGGCCACGCGGATGCGATCCGTCAGGGTCGCGCTCTCGGGGAGGGCCATCCAGATCTCCTGGCCCTCGGGGAACTGCAGGCCCGTCGAGTCGATCCCGGTCCACAGCCAGTGGGCCACGTCTTCGAAGCGCCTGGTGCTGGAGAGCTCGGGGACGGAGCGGCCGCGGTAGTAGAGGCGGTCGTTCTCCAGCAGGGAGATGCGGGTGCGGATGCGATCGGTCACAGCGGCCACTGCTCCGCGCGCACCAGTGCGCTGCGCCAGGACCTCTACCTCGGCGACGTCGAACATGCTTTGGCGGTTGACCTTTTTGCTGGTCAGAAGACCGCGGCTGACGTACGCGTACACCGTCGCCGGTTTCACGCCCAGGCGACGGGCAGCTTGATTCGTCGTCAACATTGATTCCATCAACGTTGACTGTACAAGACATGTTGACGGAGCCTCTTGTACATGTTGATTGATGCACCCAAAGGGCTTAAAGACGTCGTCGTCACCACGACCCTGATCGGGGACGTGAACGGTGCCGCGGGCTACTACCACTACCGCGAGCACGACGCGATCGAGCTGGCCAGGACGCGGTCGTTCGAGGACGTGTGGTTCCTGTTCGTCGAGGGCCGGCTGCCGAGTCGCGGCGAAGCCACGCTCTTCACCGAGCAGACCGCGGCGCTGAGGCAGCTACCGGCGACCATCAGCGACGTGCTGCCCGCGATCGCGCGGTCGGGGTGCACGGCGCTGGCCGGGCTCAGGACCGCGCTGTCGATGCTGCCGTCCCGGCCGATGTGGGACGCGCCGATGAGCAGCAGGAAGGCGGACGCGCTCAGGGTCAGCGCGATGACGCCGACGATCCTGGCGGCACTGCATCGGCTCAAGCTCGGACTTGATCCCGTCAACCCCAGGGTTGATTTGTCAACGTCGGCGAACTGGTTGTACATGTTGACTGGACTGGAGCCGTCAACATGGACGAGCCGTGCGGTCGAGCAATACCTGATCGCCACGATCGACCACGGGTTCAACGCGTCGACGTTCACCGCGCGCGTCGTGGCCAGTGCGGGCGCCGACGTCGTGTCGGCGGTGACGGCGGCGATCGGGACGTTCTCCGGGCCACTGCACGGCGGCGCGCCGGACCGGGCACTGGAAGCCCTGGACCTGATCGGGACGCCGGACAACATCGACGGCTGGGTCAGGGAACGCATCCAGCAGGGCGAGCGGATCATGGGCTTCGGTCACGCCGTCTACAAGACCGAGGACCCGCGAGCGCGCCTGCTCAAGGGGATCGCGCAGGAACGGCCGAACCCGCTGACCGACTTCGCGGTCACCGTGGAACGGAGGGTCACCGAGCTGCTGGCCGAGCTGAAGCCCGGCCGGCAGCTGTACGCGAACGTGGAGTTCTACGCCGGCGTGGTGATGGAGCTGTGCGGCATCCCGCGAGAGATGTTCACGCCGACGTTCGCGTGCAGCCGGGTGATCGGGTGGTGTGCCAACGCGCTCGAACAGTCCGAGGACACGAAGATCATCCGCCCGGTCGCCCGCTACACAGGGCCGGTTCCCAAAATGATCAAACACTGAATCAGGTGAGGTACCGGAGCTCGTCGCGCACTCGGACGCGGTCGCGGTCCGCGACATCGGACGAGCCTGCGAGACCGGCGTTGCGGTCGCGGTGCCGGTCGAGCCAGACGGAGATACCTGCCAGGACTAGGACGATCGCTGCAAGAGTCATGGCACTAAGTTTGCGACCTACCAGATCCTGCCAACAGTGGCGGATCTGACGTGGTGCGCTAATATCCTGCCATGCTGCGATCGGTGGCGGTTCCCCTCATCGACGGCGTCGCGCCGTTCGAGTTCGGCCTGCTCTGCGAGGTGTTCGGCGTCGACCGGACCGAGGAGGGCGTGCCGCTGGTCGACTTCCGCGTGTGCGGTGAGCTCCCGAACGAACCGGTGCCCACGAGCATCCGCGGGGTCTCCATCACGCCGGAACACGGGTTCGACGCGCTGCAGAGCGTCGACCTCGTCGCACTTCCCGCCGCGCGCGTCCGCGACCACTACCCGGAGAAGCTGGTCAGGGCGTTGCAGGAGACCGAGGCGACGCTGCTCAGCGTGTGCAGCGGGGCGTTCATCCTCGGCGCGGCAGGGCTGCTCGACGACCGGCACTGCACCACGCACTGGCGCGAGGTGCGGCAGTTGAAGGAACGCTTCCCGAAAGCCCAGATCGACCCGGACGTGCTGTTCGTGGACGACGGCAACATCATCACCAGCGCCGGCACGGCCGCGGGCATCGACGCCTGCCTGCACCTGGTCCGCAGGGAGCTCGGCACCAAGGTCGCCAACATCATCGCGCGCAGGATGGTCGTGGCACCGCAGCGCGACGGCGGTCAGCGGCAGTTCGTGGAGCTCCCGATCCCCGAGTGCAGCTCGGACAGCCTCGAACCGGTGCTGGAACAGGTGCTCGACACGATCGCGGACAACCACACGGTGGCGTCGATGGCGAAGCTCGCCGTCATGTCCGAGCGGACGTTCGCGCGCAGGTTCGTCGCGGAGACCGGCACCACCCCGAACAAGTGGCTGTCGCTCCAGCGGGTGCTTCACGCGCGCAGGCTGCTCGAAGAGACCGACCTGGACGTCGACGCCGTCGCCGCGAGGTCAGGCTTCGGGACAGCCGCTCTCCTCCGGCACCACTTCCATCGGGTCGTCGGCATCGCACCGAGCGACTACCGCCGCACATTCTCCTGTCGTTAGGCGCGTGAAGATCTTTTCCGAGATCTCCCGCAACGCCTCGACCTCGTCGTCGGTGAGCTGGTCGAACACCAGCGTGCGCACGGTCTCGGCGTGAGAAGGCGCGGCCTCCTCGATCGCTGACCGGCCCAGGCCGGTGAGCACGACGAACGACCCGCGCCCGTCGCTGCCGCAGTCTTCCCTGCGCACCAGGCCGCGCTTCTCCATCCGTGCCACGTGATGTGAGATGCGACTCTTCTCCCAGTGCAACAGCCGTGCGAGCTCCAGCACACGCACGCGTGCGTCCGCGGAGTCGGTGAGCTGCACCAGCACGGCGAAGTCGGCCATCGAGATCTCCGAGTCGACCGACATTCGCCTGCTCAAGTGCGCATTGAGCTCCCCCTGCATGCGGACGTACGCACGCCACGCCCGCTGCTGCTCAGCTTCCAGCCATCTCGTCACCAGCTCAGCATACGGGAATAGTTGACACATCATCCACGTTCGGGCAGGGTGGATGACACTTCAACCAAATCGAGCAACCGAAGGACACACCACCATGACCACGGCCACCAACCTCTCCGAACTGACCGGCGACTACGTCATCGACGGCTCGCACTCCCGCATCGGCTTCGTCGCACGCCACGCGATGGTCACCAAGGTTCGTGGCGCGTTCAACGAGTTCGACGGCAAGATCTCCATCGACGGTGACAAGCCGGAGAACACCACCGCCGAGGTGACTCTGAAGGTCGCGAGCATCGACACGCGCAACGCGCAGCGCGACGGTCACCTGACCACCAACGACTTCCTCGACGTCGAGACCTACCCGGAGATCAAGTTCGTCTCCACCTCCGCGAAGCAGATCGACGAGGACAACTTCGAGATCACCGGTGACCTGACCATCAAGGACGTCACCAAGAGCATCTCCATCCCGTTCGCCTTCGAGGGCGTGGCCGTCGACCCGTTCGGCAACACCCGCGTGGGCTTCGAGGGCTCGCACACCATCAACCGCAAGGACTACGGCGTGACCTGGAACGCCGCGCTGGAGACCGGCGGCGTCCTGGTGAGCGAGAAGGTCGTTCTCGAGTTCGAGATCTCGGCGATCAAGCAGGCCTGACGACGGGCACGGGGCGTGGCAGACCGGGGAAGCATTCCCGGCGAGTCCGCCACGCCCCCGTGAACCCGATGGTCCCCTGACGTCAGGGGCTTTGGGCTACCGTGGCGCAATGGCGACGCGTGTTTTCCTCGTCGACGACCACGAGATCGTCCGCCGCGGCATCGCGGACCTGCTCGGCGAGGAGTCCGATCTCGAAGTGGTCGGTGACGCCGCGTCGGTCGCGGAGGCGCTGGCCAAGGTGTCAGGAGCCCAGGCCGACGTGGCGGTGCTCGACATCCGGCTCCCCGACGGCAACGGCATCGAACTGTGCCGCGAGCTCCGCAGCCGGATTCCCGGCCTGCAGTGCCTGATGCTGACGAGCTTCGCCGACGACGAGGCTCTGTTCGACGCGATCATGGCGGGCGCGTCCGGGTTCGTGCTCAAGCAGATCCTGGGCGCCGACCTGGTCAACGCCGTCCGCACGGTCGCGGCCGGACAGTCCCTGCTGGACGCCCGCACGACTTCGGCGCTGCTGAACCGGATCCGCCGCGAGCGCGAGGAGGGCGATCCCCTGCGCATGCTCAGCGAGCAGGAACGCACGGTGCTCGACCTCATCGGCGAAGGCCTGACGAACCGGCAGATCGCCGAGCGGATGTTCCTCGCGGAGAAGACCGTCAAGAACTACGTCTCGCACCTGCTGGCGAAACTCGGCATGCAACGCCGCACCCAGGCCGCCGTGTTCGCCTCGCAGTTCCGCAAGGACGGCGACAAGCCCCGCTAGAGGGGCACCCGCCACACCACACAGGCACCCCCGCCCTCGGTCGCCCGCACCGCGAGCGTGCCGCCGAACTTCGAGGCGCGGTGAGCGAGGTTGCGCAGGCCGCTGCGCGAGGTGTCGGGCGGGATGCCGATCCCGTTGTCCTGCACGGTGATCACGACGTCTTCACCGGCGTCGATCAGCACCGTCAGCTCGGTCGCCTGAGCGTGCCGCACGGCGTTCGTGACGGCCTCCCGGACCACCGCCTCGACGTGTTCTGCCAGCTCCGGTGGCACCGAGTTGTCGACGGTGCCGGACATCCGCACGGACGGCTTCAGATGCGTCGACTCGGTCAGGCCGGCCACCAGGTCGAGCAAACGGCGCCGCAACGACGTGCTGTCCGTCGAGTGGAGGTCGAAGATGGACGTGCGGATCTCGCGCACTGTCTCGTCGAGCTGTTCGATCGCGGTCTGCAGCCTGGCGGCGACCTCCGGTTCGGTGATCCGGCGCGTGGTCGCCTGCAGGGTCAGTCCGGTGACGAACAGCCGCTGGATCACGTGGTCGTGCAGGTCGCGGGCGATGCGGTCGCGGTCCTCCAGCACGTCCAGCAGCCGCTGAGAGCGTTGCTGCTCCGCGAACTCCAGCGCGACCGCCGCCTGGTCCGCGAACGACGCCAGCACCGGCACCTGGTCGGGCAGGAACCGCGTCTCGCCACCGCGGCGCAGCACCACCAACGCTCCCGCGACCCCCGCACCGGACCGCAGCGGGACCGCCAGCGCGGGCCCGAACGCCGAGCCCAGGTCGTCCACCAGCAGTGGAACACCGGAACGGATCACCTCGTCGACGGCGTAGTCGGCCGCGTTGAAGTCGTCGATCTTCACACCCGCGCTCGCCGCCACCGACAACGGCGTGTCCTGGCCGTCGCCGAGCACGACGAGCGCCGAGTCGGCACCGGCCAGCTCGACGGTGCGCTGGGTGATCAGGCGCAGCGCGTACTCGCCGGACGCGCCGCCGAGCAGCTCGGAGTTGACCTCGCCGATCGCCTCCAGCCACCGTTCGCGCATCCGGGACTTCTCGAACAGCCTGGCGTTCTCGATCGCGATGCCCGCGGCCGCCGCCAGCGCCAGCAGCACGGCCTCGTCGTCCGCGGTGAACTCGGCGGCGTCGATCTTCTCGGTCATGTAGAGGTTGCCGAACACCTCGTCGCGCACGCGTACGGGCACGCCGAGGAAGCTGTGCATGGGCGGGTGGTTCGGCGGGAAGCCGACCGACATCTCGTGCTGCGCCAGGTCACGCAGCCGCAGCGGCGTCGGGTCTTTGATGAGCAGCCCGAGCAAGCCCTTTCCCTCTGGCAGGTGGCCCATTTTCTCGCGCGTCTCGTGGTCGATGCCGGCGTGGAGGAACCCGGACAGGTCGTCCCGTGTTCCGAGCACACCGAGCGCGCCGTAGCGGGCGCCCACGAGGTCCACGGCGGCCTGCACGATGCGCTGCAACGTCGACTCGAGCTCCAGCCCTGACGCGACCGCGAGCACGGCGCCGAGCAGCTCCTGCATGTGGTCGCGGGTGGTGACGATCTCGTCCATGCGATCACGCACCTCGTCGAGCAGCTCGTCGAGGCCTCTGCGACCAGGCACGTCAGGCACGACGAATAGATTCGCACACTTTCGGCCATCGCACGGCCCTAGGAAGTGGGGACCTTCGACCGTGGCCGACCCACGGCCCTCAGCCTGACAGTGTGAGCATGACGATCGCCGTGCCGGACTCACTCGGTCTCGCGGGTGAGGACGTGCGCAGCGTCCTTGCACTCGCGAGAGCCTCCGCGCCCGATGTGCGGTTCGAGGTGCGTCCCGAGCAGATCGAGCTGCACACCACCACCCCGCACAGCAGGGAAACGCGAATCGCCTGCGGTGTCGCGCTGCTCAACCTCCGGCTGGCTCTGCAGGGACACGGAATCCGTCCACTGGTGACGCTGCTGCCCGGCCCGACCGCCAACGACGCGGCCGCGGCCGTGAGGCTCGGCGGTTACCAGGAACCGAGCCGGGACGTGCTGGCGTTGCTGCGCGTGTTGCACATGAACCGTCGCAGCTGGACGACGTTCCCCGAAATGGCCTGCTGGCGCGGGCTCCTGTCGCGTGCGGCCGAGGTGGAACGCGCGTGGCTGCACGTCACGAGCGGCATCGAGCTGGTGCTGTGCACGTTCAACCAAGGTGCCGCAGCGGAAATCCGTGCGGGACAAGCGATGCAGCGCGTGATCCTGACCGCGGCGACGGTCGGGTTCACCGTCTCCCCCGCACTCGACCCGGTGGGCCTGTCCGCGTTGCGCGCGGACCTGCGCCCGAGCCTCGGCAACACACTCGTGCCGCAGCTGGTCCTGCGGCTGGGCGGGGGATAGACCGTGCCCGTCCCATACCGCGCGGGGGGTCGTCTGACTCGCGGCGCGGGGCGGGCACGGTTCCCTCTACCCAGGGCTACGTGGTGATGAACTTCGTCGGGTCGGCCACGGGCGACTCGACGACGAGGTCCTTGTACTCGTCCTCGATGCCCTTGTTGTGGATCTGGATCGCGAGCGGTGCCTCGCGGCCGGCGGGTTCCTTCTTGTCCTCGAACTTCAGGACCTCCTGCGCCTTGCACCTGGTGGCGCCGTCGGGCAGCGGGCAGCACGCCATGCGCGCGATTCCGGTGTCACCGTTGGCGAGGATCTCGCACTGCGCCCACTTCTTGACGTCCCAGTTCGGGTGCGGGTACTTCGTGAACAGGCCCTTGCCGCCGTTGTTGTGGCCTGGCCGGTAATCCCACGCGCCGCCGTTGGGCGGCTGGAACTGGATGGCGCCGAGTCCGTTCAACGCGGGTGTCTGGATCTTGCCCCAGATCAGCACTGTCGGCTTGTGGTTGCCGGAGACCTGGCGCAGCTTGAAGATCCAGCGGAAGCTCTTGTACTGCTGCTTGTTGTAGTAGATCCAGCCGCGTGAGGCGTTCTTCTGGCTGTGGATCGCGCCGTTCTTCACGACGAACGCGTCCTTGGCGTGCATGGTCCAGCCGTCGAGCGTCTTACCGTCGAAAATGGGCACCAGCACGGGATCCGCGGCGCGTGCCGGTGTCATGCCCGCGACGAGCGCCAGCACGAAGGCAGCGGCTATCCACAATGGACGACGAAACATTTGTTACCGTCCTCGGCTCCGAGGTTTTCGGCAGCGACGGTGCAACCCACCGTAGGGCCGAGTCATCGGAGCAGTCAACGGAAACGCGTGTTTCTGAAAACGGACAAACCCTAACGCGCGATCACCGCCTTCCAGAGGAGCCTCGCCAGTTCCGCGTGGCAGATGTCGTTGTGGGCGCCCGCGATCCCGTCGATGCGGCGGATCACCGAAGAGCAGTCGACGTTGTGCACCTGTCCCCTGGTCAGCTCGCCAGGAGATCCGATGTTGTGGCCGTGGGCGTAGGTGCCCTGCACCCCGTGCGAACCGATGCCGCCGTACTTCGGGTACTCGTCCAGGTCGACCTGACGGCCCGATCGCGCGGCCAGCGGGTAGAACCGGCCAATCGCGTGGTCGTGCGTGGACGTCGTGACGATGATCGGCCCTGGCACCCGCGCGAGGACGCTGCGGAAGTAGCCGGAGCCCGGCTCCCTGGGCAGCCGTTCCGCGAACGACCACAGCGACATCGCGCCCTGCACCAGGGTCAGCGTCGCCGCCGGCACCACGTTCGCCATCGCGGTCGCGGTGATGCAGCCGAAGCTGTGGCCCATCAGGTGGATGCGCGCGTTCGGGGCTGCCTGGGCGACGTCGCGGGCGATCCGCGCCGCGCCGCTCTCCCCGAACACCTTGGCGCGCCGCTTCATCTTCCAGAACGTCAGGATCCGCAACGGCGACAGGATCCCGCCCAGTGCCGGATCCTCCAGGCACGCCCGGTAGAGCTGCTCGGCGTCGAACGCCATCCCGTCCTCGCCCGGCAGGTCCGGGACCGAGCTCTCCAGGTAGTCGTAGGCCTGCTTGACCGCGGCCGACATCCGGCACGGATGCTGCCGCGCGGCCTGGACGATCGTGCGCACCGCGGCGGTGCGGCCTGCGCCTCCCCCGAGGCGCTGGGCCTGCGCCTTGATGAACTCGTCGGACCGGACGTCCTCGTCGCCCCAGGCTTTCGACGGCCAGTGCAGGCCGATGAGCAACGCCTTGAAGCCGCCGGGAAGCCGGTGCGCCGCTTCACGTTCGGCGCGGCAGTCGGCCATCGTCCTGACCCACTGCCCGTACTGCTGACGGGCGGCCGGCACGTCGCCGTTCCACCCGTGGATGAAGAAGAACACGTCGGTGACACCGGCGCGGGCGTCGTGCACGACGTCCGCGCTCTCGCGCCCCCGCTCGTTGCCGGTCTCGTCGAAACAGACGAGGTGATAGCTGATGTCGTGACCTGGCACGGATTCTCGGGACATCGCGGATCACCACCACACACAAAAACGCGCCCTAACTGTTCTCCGGTTATCGGAACTGGGGCGGCTCATGTGTAGCCTCAGCGATCAGGAAAACCCGTTCGGACCAGGGGATTCACCCCGATTACGCCGGTAGTGGCGCGCCGCACGGACCCTGTTGCCACAGGAGGGCGAACACCATTCGCGGCGCGGGTGGTCCTTCACGAAGTACAGCACGCAGCCCGGCGCATAACAGGCGCGCAACAGAACCCGGTTCTCGCCGGTGAACAGCTCCACCGCCTCCGCGGCGATCGAGGCGAGCGCTTGAAGGGCGAGCGGGCCCTCGCTTTCGTTGTGCCGCACCAGTTCCCCGTCTCGCACCGTCAGCTGCGGCCACTGCCGCGCACTCCTCGCCGCACGGTTCACCTCGGCCACCGCACGCTCGAGGTCACGGCCTTGCGCGACCGCACGCGTGTCTTCGGTGAGTACACCGGCGAGGTCCCTCAACGCCCGCCGCAGCTCGCGGAACGCCTTGAGATCGGCCTGATCGGCCGGAACGCCCAGGAAGTCGCGGAGCCCACCGACGGTGGTCAGGTCGTCGTGCACCTGCGACCGGTTCGCCCAGATGGTGTTCATCAGCAGGACCGGACGAGGCTCGTCGGGCGTCAGCACACCTAACGGTAACACGGGCTTGCATCCGTTAGGCACTCGTTCTAACGTTTACAACGTCGCCCAACCGTTGGAAGGACCTCGAAGTGAATCTCGTCCCCCCGTTCGACGCCGACACCGCCCGGCTCAAGGTGCGGGCGGCCCAGGACGCCTGGAACACCCGTGACCCGCAGCGCGTGGCGGGCGCGTACACGCCGGATTCGGTGTGGCGCAACAGGTCCGAGTTCGTCCGCGGCACCGATGAGATCGTCGCGTTCCTGACGAAGAAGTGGGAGCGCGAGCACGAGTACGTGCTGCGCAAGTCGCTGTGGGCGTTCGGCGGCAACCGCATCGCCGTGCGCTTCCAGTACGAGTGGCACGACGACGAGGGCCAGTGGTGGCGCAGCTACGGCAACGAGAACTGGGAGTTCGCCGAGTCCGGCCTGATGAGCAGGCGCGAGGCGAGCATCAACGACGTCCGCATCTCGGTGGACGACCGCCGCATCGACCCTCTGTCGACCGACGACATCCCGACGGAGTGACGACATGCACGTCGAAGCGTTGTGGCGCTATCCGGTGAAGTCACTGGGCGGCGAACCGCTCCAGGAGGCCACCTTCACCAGCGACGGGGTGGAGGGCGACCGGCTGGTGCACGTGCAGGGGCCGCACGGCGTCCTGACCGGACGCACCCGCTACGGCCTGCTCACGATCCCTGCCTCCACCGGTCCCGACGGGCCTTTGGTGGACGGACATCCTTGGGACAGCTGGGCGGCTCATGAGTTGGTGCTCCCGCACGGCGGCCGGCTGACCCGCTACACCGGGCCCGAGCGGTTCGACGTCCTCAACGTGCTCGTGGCCACGGACGGTCAGGTCGAGGCGGCCGGCGTCGACGTGCGGCGGTTGCGGCCCAACATCCTGATCGGCGGCGTCGAAGCCGGCGAGGAGGACAGCTGGCCCGGACACGCGCTGGTGGCCGGTGACGTGGTGATCGGCATGTTCAAGAAGCGTGCGCGGTGCGTCGTCACGACGATCGACCCGGACACGGGTGCGCAGGACCTCGACGTGCATCGGCGCATCCGGCACGAGTTCGGCGGCGTGCTGTGCCTGGACAGCTGGGTGATTCGGCCGGGCGTGGTCGCCGTCGGTGACGCGGTGGAGCTGGTGCCGACCGACGAGCTGCCCGGCCACATCGGCGGGTGGATCGTCGGCCGGCCCTACGCGGTCTAGACGGTCGTTTAGACGTTGCGGCGGTACTGGCCGCCCACCTCGAAGAACGCCTCGGTGATCTGACCGAGGGTGCAGACGCGGGCGGCGTCCATCAGCACGGCGAACACGTTTTCGTTCGTCTGCGCCACCTCGCGCAGGCGGGCGAGCGCCTTCTCGGCCTCGTCGCGGTGCGCCGCCTGGTACGCGCGCGTGCGGTCGACCTGCGACTTCTTCTCCTCCTCGGTGGCGCGGGCGAGCTCGATCTTCACGACCTCCCGCTCACCGCCCTCCGGCAGGAAGGTGTTGACGCCGATCAGCGGCAGCGAACCGTCGTGCTTGCGCTGTTCGTAGAGCATCGACTCGTCCTGGATCCGGCCGCGCTGGTAGCCGGTCTCCATCGCGCCGAGCACGCCGCCGCGTTCGGAGATGCGGTCGAACTCCATCAGGACCGCTTCTTCGACTAGGTCGGTGAGCTCGTCGATGACGAACGAGCCCTGCAGCGGGTTCTCGTTCGCGGACAGGCCCCACTCCTTGTTGATGATCATCTGGATGGCCATCGCGCGACGGACGGACGACTCCGTCGGAGTGGTGATCGCCTCGTCGTAGGCGTTGGTGTGCAAGGAGTTGCAGTTGTCGTACAGCGCGCACAACGCCTGGAGCGTGGTGCGGATGTCGTTGAAGTCCATCTCCTGCGCGTGCAGCGAACGGCCGGAGGTCTGCACGTGGTACTTGAACTTCTGTGAACGCTCGGCGGCGCCGTAACGGTCGCGCATGGCCACGGCCCAGATCCGGCGGGCGACGCGGCCGATCACGCTGTACTCGGCGTCCATGCCGTTGGAGAAGAAGAACGACAGGTTCGGCGCGAAGTCGTCGATGTTCATACCGCGCGCCAGATACGACTCGACGTAGGTGAAACCGTTGGCGAGCGTGAAGGCGAGCTGGCTGATGGGGTTCGCGCCGGCCTCGGCGATGTGGTAGCCGGAGATCGACACCGAGTAGAAGTTGCGCACGTGCTGCTGGATGAACCACTCCTGGATGTCCGCCATCATGCGCAGCGAGAACTCCGTGGAGAAGATGCAGGTGTTCTGGCCCTGGTCCTCCTTGAGGATGTCGGCCTGCACGGTGCCGCGGACGTTGGCGAGCGCGAACCTCCGGAGCTGCTCGTACTCCGCGGCGTCCGGCTCACGGTCGTGTTCCTCGCGGAACTTGGTGACCTGCTGGTCGATCACCGTGTTCAGGAAGTAGGCGAGGATCGTCGGCGCCGGGCCGTTGATCGTCATCGACACGGACGTGGTCGGCGCGACGAGGTCGAAGCCGTCGTAGAGCGCCTTCATGTCGTCCAGCGACGCGATCGAGACGCCGGAGGTGCCGATCTTGCCGTAGACGTCCGGCGGGGTGTCGGGGTCGCGGCCGTAGAGCGTCACCGAGTCGAACGCGGTCGACAGGCGCGTGGCCGGGTTGCCCTTCGACAGGTACTTGAAGCGGCGGTTGGTGCGGAAGGCGTCGCCCTCGCCCGCGAACATGCGCGCCGGGTCCTCGCCCTCGCGCTTGAACGGGAAAACGCCCGCGGTGTACGGGAAGAAGCCCGGCAGGTTCTCCTTGCGCAGGAACCGCAGCAGCGAGCCGTCGTCGTCGTAGCGGGGCAGGCTGACTCGGCGGACCTGGTTGCCGGACAACGTCTCCCGCGTCAGCTTGGTGTGGATCTCCTTGTCCCGCACCTTGAACACGAGCTCGTCGCCGGAGTACTGCTCGCGGATCTCTGACCACTGCGTGAGCAGGTCGGCGGTGTCGCGGTCGACCTTGCGCCCGGCGGTGTCCGCGAGCTCGGCGATGTCCGTGACGCCCTTGCCTGCCGCTTCGAGCGCCTTCTGCGCCGCGGTGAGCTGGGTGTGCGTGCGGACCGCCTCGACCTGCTCCTCGGTCCTGCGGTGGTAGCCACGCACCGTGTCGGCGATGTCGGACAGGTAGCGCGCGCGTGCGGCCGGCACGACCGTGGACGCGCTGGTCGACGTCTTGCCGTTGACCGTCGCGAGAGAGCCTTCTTCAGCCTGCAGACCGTGTTCTTTCAGGCCCTCGCGCAGGAACTGGTAGAGCGCGGTGACGCCGTCGTCGTTGAAAGTCGCGGCGGACGTGCCGAAGACCGGCATGTCCTCCCACTTGACGCCGAACGCCTCGCGGTTGCGGACCATCTGCCGCGCCACGTCCCTGCGTGCGTCCTCGGCACCGCGGCGCTCGAACTTGTTGATCGCCACGGCGTCCGCGTAGTCGAGCATGTCGATCTTCTCGAGCTGCGACGCGGCGCCGAACTCCGGCGTCATCACGTACAGCGAGAAGTCCACGAACGGCACGATCGCCGCGTCGCCCTGACCGATACCGGGCGTCTCGACGATGACCAGGTCCGCGCCAGACGCCTTGCACGCCGTGATGGCCTGCTCAAGCCCGTCCGGGATCTCACTGCCCGCACGGCGCGTGGCGAGGCTGCGGAAGAACACGCGGTCGCCGTCGAGGCAGTTCATCCGGATGCGGTCGCCGAGCAGCGCGCCACCACCGCGGCGACGGGTCGGGTCGACCGCGAGGACGGCGATGCGCAGCTTGTCCTGCTGGTCGAGCCGGAAGCGGCGCACCAGCTCGTCGGTGAGCGAGGACTTGCCGGAGCCACCGGTGCCGGTGATGCCCAGGACCGGCACCTTGCGGGTGGTCTCGACGTCCACGTCCACGCCGGTCTCGATGAGCGTGATCGCGCGCGCGAGGGCCTCGTCCGCGCCCGTCAGCAACGCGTCGTGGCTGAACGGCTCGGTCAGCGCGTAGTCGCACTGCTCGATCATCAGGTTGATCATCTTGGCGAGGCCGAGCGTCTGCCCGTCCTGCGGCGAGAAGATCCGCGCGACCCCGCGCGAGTGCAGCAGCTCGATCTCCTCGGGAACGATGACACCGCCACCGCCGCCGTAGACCTTGACGTGCCCGGCGCCGCGCTCGCCCAGCAGTTCGACCAGGTACGAGAAGTACTCGACGTGCCCGCCCTGGTAGGCGCTGATGGCGATGCCCTGCGCGTCCTCCTGGATCGCGGCGTTGACGACCTCCGCCACCGACCGGTTGTGGCCGAGGTGGATGACCTCCGCACCCTGCGACTGAAGGATGCGCCGCATGATGTTGATGGCCGCGTCGTGGCCGTCGAACAGGCTGGACGCGGTCACGAAGCGGACCGGGTTCGCCGGTCGGTGCAGATCGCTGGTCGCCATGAGAATAGTTTGACTTCCTACTATTGGACGTGCAACCGAGGGTGGCCCAGGTCTCTGTAACGAGCAGGAACCGCCATCCTCCCGGCACCGGCCACAGACTCGCTCGCGGAGCACTTCGCAGGAGGTAGCGTGGCCGCATGGCCGCCGTCGACGACTACTTCGCCGAACTCGACGCTCCGGCGCGAGCCGCGTTCGAACGGGTCCGCGCCCTGGTCGAGGAGTCGGTGCCGGACACCGAACAGGGCATGAGCTACGGCATGGCGGCGCTTCGGCACCGGGGCAAGCCGCTGCTCGGGTTCAAGGCGGCGAAGGACCACCTGAGCGTGTTCCCGTTCAGCCCCGCAGCCGTGGACGCGGTGCGCGACCGGTTGACCGGTTTCTCCCTCTCCAAAGGCACGATTCGCTTCACCCCGGACACGCCGCTGCCCGATGACGTGGTCCGGGACCTGGTGCGGCAGCGGATGGACGAGATCGGTTAGTGGTGTGGCTCGAAACGTTGCCGTGCGAATTCGCGGTCAGACGGGCGCATCGTGGTGCCGCCCCCGCGTCCTCATACTGGACCGTATGGGGGCGTGGGGGCGGTGCCGCGAGGCGTCCTGCTGAGCGTGAATTCACCGCCAACGTTTCGAGTCACGCCACTAACGGGCGGCGCCCCACTCGTGGGCCAGCGCGGCCGCCTCGCCGCGGGTGCCGACGCCCAGCTTCTCCAGGATCTTCGCCACGTGGAACTTCACGGTGGACTCGCTGATGTGCAACTCCCCTGCGATGTCGCGGTTGCGGCGGCCGCGAGCGAGCTGGCCCAGCACCTCCAGCTCCCGCGCGCCCAGCACGGTCAGCGGGTCCTCACGCGGGTTCTCCGGCGGTCCGAGCGGGACCTCGATCGTCACGGTCGCGCCCCACCCCGGCACCGCGTCCACCTCCACCCGTCCGCCGAGCGGCCCCAGGCGTTCGGCGACGCGGCGCGTGTCGAGGCTGCCGGAGGACAGGGTGCCAGGACCGTCGTCCCGCACGGTCGCCTTCAGCGCGGTCGCGCCGACCTTCCACGCGATGTGCACCCGGTTCACGTTCCGCTGGTCGTCCAGCATCGCGTGCACGGTGGACCGGACCACTGCACTGGCC
>NZ_VSRL01000076.1 GCF_012184385.1 Lentzea indica | reverse complement strand
GCTCGACGCGGGCCGCCGTGCGGGCTGCACGGTGGTGTGCGACCTGCCTCGGCATCCCACCGCGGCTGCCTCTGCCGCCTTGGACCGCACCGACCTGACGGTTCTGGTGGTGCCGGCGGAGGTTCGCGCGACGGCCGCTGCGAGCCGGGTCGCCTCCCGGCTGCTGACGCAGGGCCGCAACATCCGTCTGGTGGTGCGCGGTCCGTCGCCGGGCAACCTCCAGGCCGCCGAGATGGCCGACGTCATCGGGGTGCCGTTGCTGACCCAGATGCGTCCGGAACCGGGACTGTCCGAGGTGCTGGAGCGCGGGCGCTTTCCGCGCAACGCCAAGGGGCCACTGGCCACGACAGCGCGCCTGGTGCTGAAGGAGTTGCGCCCGTGACCTGTCCCGATCGCCTTCGCCGAGCGGTGATCCTCCGGCAGCTTCTTCGTGCTCACTGCATGCCCTCGGCGGGTGCGGATGGAGTTGCTGCCGCGACCGGTCTGGTCGCCCATGGCAAGTGTGGCCAAGCAGAGGCTTCCCCGGACCGGAAGGACGGCAATGCCGCGCCGGCGAGGTCGGCCTGGCGCGAGTTGGCGGAGCTACGGCCACGACCTCCAGCCTCTGCTGGTTCCGCACCGCCGATGAATCTCGGCTCCTGACAAGGCAGCCGTCTGTGGCGCTCCCACCCCTCCCGGTCGAGATCCCCTTCGTGCGAAAGGAACTCGCGCTGTGACCCGTCTTCGCATCTGGTGCCGGATGTTGCGCAACCTCTTCGTCTACGGCCGCCCCATCCCACCTCCCTACATCTTCAGGGAGCCACCGAAATGAGCCGTTTCCTTGCTTGGTGCCGCGAAACCTGGCTCCGCCTGACCGGCCGCGAGATCACCTACGGCCGCCACGCTCAACGCCCGGAGGCGGCGACATGACCGCCGTCGTGACCGGGCGCGGCGCGACCGCCGCCTTGATCGGGCGTCCGAGGTGCGCAACATGACCGCCGCCCTGATAGACCGCGTCCGGCACCGCCTGGCAGGTGCGGACATGGAGATGACAGCCGCCGTGGTCGCCCACGCGGTTCGCTCGGAAGCCGGCGGTGTCCTGGCCGACTCGGACGTCTTGGAAGCCCTCCAAGTCCTCCGTCAGGAGTTCAGCGGCACCGGCCCGCTCGACCCGCTGCTGGCCGACCCCGGCACCACCGACGTACTGGTCACCGCGCCGGACCAGGTCTGGGTGGACGGCACGGCAGGCCTTCGCCGCACCACCATCACGTTCCCCGACGAAGACGCGGTCCGCCGCCTCGCCCAGCGCCTGGCGGTGGCCGCGGGCCGTCGTCTCGACGACGCGTCGCCGTGCGTTGACGGCTGGCTGCCCGGCAGCGGAGTCCGTCTGCACGCCGTGCTTCCACCGATCGCGGACCGCACCTGTCTGTCGCTGCGAATCCTCCGACCGGCCACCCACGACCTCCTGGCACTGCGCCAACTCGGCACGTTCGACGCCGAGATCGCGGAGGCGCTTCGCACGATCGTGCGCAAACGCATGGCGTTCCTCGTGATCGGCGGCACCGGGTCGGGCAAGACCTCGTTGCTGTCGGCACTCCTCGGGTGCGTCCCGCCCACCGAACGGATCGTGTGCGTGGAAGACGCCGGTGAGCTGCACCCGGACCACCCGCAGTTCGTGCGGCTGGTGGCGCGTCCGGCGAACGTCGAGGGCGCCGGCGAGATCACGGTGCGCGGGCTGGTGCGGGAGGCGCTGCGGATGCGGCCCGACCGGATCGTCGTGGGCGAGGTGCGGGGTGCCGAGGTTCGTGAGCTGCTCACCTCGTTGAACACCGGGCATGAAGGCGGAGCCGGGACCCTGCACGCCAACTCGCCTGCCGAGGTGCCGGCGCGGCTCGAGGCGCTGGGGGCGTTGGGCGGGCTCGACGCGCAGGCGTTGCACAGTCAGGTGGCCGCGGCGGTGCGACTGGTGCTGCACATGCGCCGGGACAACAGCACTAGGTACCTCAACGAGATCGGGGCGTTCGAGCGCACCAAGAACGGGCTCGAGGTTCGTCCTGTCTGGACAAGAGACCACGGCTGGTACGAGAAGGAGCTGCTGTGCTGAGCCTTCTGCTGATAGCGACAGCGCTGCTGGTGTGGCCGCAACTCAAGCCGATCCGCAGGCTCAGACCGAAGGGCAAGCGAGAAATCGTTGTGCCGCAGTACGTTTGGCTGATCGCTGCGGTCACCGTCACGTACCTGGCGGCTGGCGTCGGTGGACTGGTGGCAGGAGCGGTCCTCACGGCGGTGATCTACCGAATCCTCAAGCAGGGCAAGCGGAACAAAGCCCTCAAAGCAGCGGCCGAAGCGCTCAGCAACGGTCTGGGCGGCGTGATCGACGAGCTGCGAGCGGGTGCCCATCCCGCCGCCGCGGCCGAAGGCGCTGCCCAGGACACACCCGCACCGGCCGGCGAGGTGCTGAAAGCCGCCGCGGCCACGGCACGGCTGGGCGGTGATGTGGAGCGGACGTTGCGCGAGCTGCGTCAGCCGCTCCTGAAATCCGCTGTGGACCAGCTGGCCAAGGCGTGGCAGGTGTCGGCGAAGCACGGTGTGGCGCTGGCCGACGTTCTGGACGCCACCAGACGTGACCTCGATCAGCGCGCAGCGTTCGCACGGCAGGTGCACGCACGCATGGCCGGTCCGAGAGCGAGTGCCGCGGTGCTGGCAGGGCTGCCGGTGTTCGGCGTGCTGCTGGGAGAGCTCAGTGGGGCGAGGCCGCTCCACGTCCTCACGACCACCACGGCGGGGCAGTTCCTGCTCGTGCTCGGGGCGATGTTCCTCGCGGCCGGCCTGTGGTGGACGAAGCGGATCACCGAGGTGGAGCCGTGACGTTCTTCCTCCTCGCATTGGCAGTCCTCGTCGCGCCGATGCCGCGAAGAGCGATTGATCGGTTGCGGCCCAGAGCCCACGACCCGCCACCGAACGCAACGCGGTCCAGCGGTCCGTTCGAACGGGCTGCGGCCTGGGACCTGCTGGCCGCCTGCCTCAAGGCCGGGCTGCCGGTGCCCACGGCGATCCAGGCGGTCGGCATCAGAGAGCTGAGTCAGGTCGCCGACCTCCTCAGGCTCGGGGCGGACCCGGTCACGGCGTGGGCGCCCGCGCTCGACCAGCCCGCCACCGCGACGCTCGCGAGAGCCGCCAGGAGACCGCGCGTCCGGAGCAGCGCTCGCCAGGCAGACCGCCGAGCTCGCTGAGCGACCAGGCCGAGGCGGCGAATGAAGCCGAGGCCAAGGCACAGAAGGCCGCGGTCGCGGTCGCGGCGCCGCTGGCGCTGTGTTTCCTGCCGGCGTTCCTGTGCCTCGGCGTGGTGCCGGTGGTGCTGGGCCTGGCTGACCAATTCCTCACATAGGAGACAGAGATGGAACTGCTGAAGGACGACAGCGGCATGAGCACGGTGGAGTACGCGATCGGGACGTTGGCGGTGGCCGCGTTCGCTGGACTGCTGTACGTGGTCCTCACCAGCGACTTCATGCAGAACATGTTGCAAGGGCTGATACAGCGTGCGCTGTCGTCGGTCTGATGACACGGGCATGGTCACGGTGGAGGCGGCCATCGCGGTGTGCGCGCTACTCGTGGTCATGGCGCTGGCGGCGGCCGGGCTGACAGCGGTCATCGAGCAGATGCGGTGCACCGACGCGGCGAGGGAGGCGGCACGGCTCACGGCGCGCGGTGAACAGCAGCGCGGCGTGGAGGCGGCAGGGCAGATCGCGCCGGGAGCGAGCGTCGTGATCGACAGCCGAGGGGACGCGGTGAGCGTCGTCGTCCGCAAGAAAGGTCCGTTGGGCGTACCGCTCAGCGCGGAGGCGTTCGCCGTGCTGGAGCCGCGATGAACGGTGACGTGCCTGGCCGTGAGCGGGGGTCGGCTGCGGTGAGCGGTGTGGTGGCGATGTTGTTGCTCATCATCGTCACGGTCGCCGGTGCGCAGATCGGGGCGGCGGTCATCGCGCGGCATCGGGTGACCGGTGCGGCCGACCTGGCGGCGCTCGCGGCCGCCGCTCATCTCACCGAAGGCGATGAAAGTGCTTGTGAGCAGGCGAAACGAACGGCGCAAGCCAACCGGGCCGAGCTGGTCAGTTGCGACGTGAGCGGGTGGGACGTGGTTGTGGAGGTGTCGGCGGTTACGCCGTTCGGCCCGGTGAACGCACGTGCCAGAGCAGGTCCGGCTGAAGATCGAAGCGTTTGGAGCGCGACGAGCGGTCGACTCGCAGCGGTGAGCGGACTCACAAAGGGGCCCGGACATGCTGAACGGTGATCGAACTAAACGCGCGGAGTTCAGTGGCTCGGTCTGGTCGAGGGCGTTCGCCGTCTCGTAGCTACCAGTTGTCGCGCGGGGGTTACGGAGGCCGGGGCCGGTGTCGTTAGTTGTAGTGGCGGCACCGACGCGGTGTCCTACGAAAACCGACACCACGTCGATGTCGAGTCATAGCCTAGGAAGAAGGCGAAGGAAGATGGATTGGTCGGATAGCTGGCGCGGGGCCTTCCGCATTGAACTGCGTGCCGAGGCCGTCAGCCTCGCGTACCGCGGTTGGCCCGTACTGCCCGGCACCTATCCGGCCGGTTCGGAGCAGGGCGTCACCCAGTGGGCGGGCCGCAGCGGGCTCGAGCTCCACGGCCCCATCCCGGTGCACCGCGACTGGGTGGACCGCATCGGTACGCGTCCCGACCAGGTCGCCACGTGGTGGGCGGGTCGCTCCTACAGCCTTCTCGTCGCCACCGGTCACGTGGTGGACGCGATCGAGGTCGGCACCGACCTCGGCCGCCGCGCGGCCGTGGCACTGCGTTCGATCGGTGTTCCCGTGCCGATCGCCGCGACCCCGTCCGGCCGGTGGATGTTCCTGGTGAAGTCCGGCTCGAAGCTCAACACCGAGCTGGCCTCTCACTCCGACGTGCACCTCTACGCCAAGGGCGAGTACATCCCGCTGCCGCCCACCCCGATGGCGCACGGTGTCGTGCACTGGCGGGTCAAGCCGTCGATCTGCGGCTGGAACCTGCCGGACGCGCACGTCGTGCAGGACGCACTCGTCGAGGCTCTGCACACCCCGGCGGGCTACGAGCTCGAAGCCGTCTGACCACAACTACAAAGCCCGGCCGTGCTGGGTGTCGTCGTGGACTCTCCCCGACAACCCCGAAGGCGATGCCCTGCACGGCCGTTCCAACCCCAGCCCGATCCGATGATCGGCCTCCGCACCCCGCACGTCGGGGGCCGCTGAGGAACGGGCGAAAAGCCGAACACGCACCCCGAAGGACAGCCTCCCGCACCAGCGACCGGACCGAGGAACGTTAGTGGCAGGGCACCAGCTCTGCCGCGGTCGGCGAAGCCGGCTCCTCCCCGGAGTTCGTCAGCAGACAGTCGACGCCGTCGCCTCCCGCGTGTCCTGTCTAGACGAACAAACCAGATCCGCCGATGCTCCAAGGATCCGGTCGCGAAGCGGTAGCAGGCGGGAAAACAGTGTTCGGCACGTGGAGAGCGCGCGCCGCGGGTACCCGTGAACCCGCGGCGCGCGCCCACGAAACTCAGAGCCCCTCGGCGTAGGCCGCGAAGGCGCGAGTTTCCTCCATGGTTCCTGGACGCGGCACCGCATCGGCATCCCAGCCGAGGTCCCGGTCCCCGATGACCTGCTCGATCAGCGGGTGCCACCGCTGATCGAGCATTTTCACTCCCCACTCGAGAGCGCCGCGCTTCGACGCCACCTCTCCGGTGTGGATCGTGTAGAGCGTCCGGCAGTACGCCGCGACGATGTAGCGCTGCGTCCAGGCATTGCCCATCGGCGCCCATTCCTCGATGCCTGCCAGCACGTGGGGGAGTTCGGCACGCATCGAAGACCGCAGAACGTCAGCCGGCACCTCGTCGACGAGCGACGTGATCGGCGGGCCGTCCAGCACGATGCCGTGGTTGCGCAGGATCCAGCGGGCGTGCGGACTGTTGCAGTGGGTGTCCCAGATCAACGTACGGCTGCCGTGGTCGTTGAACAGCCACGGAACCCCCAGCCCGGCCACCGAGCGCAGCGACTCCACGTCGGCGTACGAACCCTCGATCTCTGTCGACCAGTGGCCTGGCCGCAGCGGGATCTCGTCGTGCAGCGCGCGCAACCCGGCCTCCCGATCTCCGGACGGCAACTCGGTGCAGGCGACGATGAAGTCGCAGTCGCTGTGGATGTCGCCGGCGCCCAAGGCGAACGAGCCCTGGACGTACGTGCCCACGTAGGTGGGGCCGAGGATCTCGCGGACCGACGAGACGAGGTCGGCGAGCAGTGCGTTCAGATCAGAAAAGGGCGTGAACAAGTCGACTCCTGAAGAACCCGTGGCCAGAAGGGGACGGGCGCGGCGGAGTGATCAGGACAGCCGCGCCCTGAGGCACGGCGGAGCGTCCGGCTCGGCCGCGCCTAGGCGCGACGGGTCCGGTCAGTGGCGTTGCAGCTGCATGCGTTCACGCAGCGACCGTAGCTGGGCCGAGCCGGACGAGTCAGGTGATTTTGCTCAGCACCACGTCCAGCACCAGCACGGCACCGGCCTTGTCCAGCGGGTCGTTGCCGTTGCCGCACTTGGGCGACTGGACGCACGACGGGCAGCCCATCGGGCACGAGCACGCGCTGATCGCCGCCCGCGTCGCCGAGAGCCACGCCCGCAGCGCCGAGTGGCCGCGGTCCGCGAAGCCCGCGCCGCCGGGGTGGCCGTCGTGCACGAACACTGTCGGCATCCCGGTGTCCGGGTGCGCGGCAGTCGACACACCGCCGATGTCCCACCTGTCGCACGTCGCGAACAGCGGCAGCAGACCGATGGCCGCGTGCTCGGCGGCGTGCAGCGCGCCGGGGATCCGTTTCGCCTCCACACCGGCGTCGAACAAGAGCGACTCGTCGACCGTGTACCAGACGGCACGGGTGTGCAGGGTCTGCTCCGGCAGGTCCAGCGGGATCTGGTCGAGCACCACACCGGACGGCAGTCGTCGCAGGTAGCCGACGACCTGAGTGGTCACCTCGACCTCGCCCAGGCACACCGACACACCGCCGAAGTCGGCGCGTTCGACCTCGCGCACCACGGTGATGTCGACACAGTCACGTGGCTGTGTCGACCATTCCGGGTCCTCGCGGTGCACCATCGCGAGCCCGCTCTCCAGGTCGAGGTCGTCGACCACGTACGCCCGTCCCTGGTGCAGGTACACGGCGCCGGGATGCACCTGCCAGCAGGCGGATCCGGGGTCGACGGTGCCGAGCATCCGGCCCGAGTCCGACTCGACGACGGCCACCTGGTCACCGCCGGAGCCGCGGATGTCAACGCCGGAGTGCGGGCGGTCGTGCGACGCCCAGTACCACCCGGCAGGCCGCTTGCGCAGCAGCTTCTCCGCCACGAGGTCGGCGAGCACGGCCTCCGCCAACGGTCCGCCGAAGTCGTCCAGACACGCGGGCGTCAACGGCATCTCGGACGCGGCGCACGCCAGCTGCGGTCCTAAAACATAGGGGTTCAACGGATCCAGCACCGTCGCCTCGACCGGCCGGTCCAGCACCGCGGACGGGTTGTGGACCAGGTAGGTGTCCAACGGGTCGTCCCGCGCCACGAACACCACCAAAGCGCTGTCGCCCGACCTGCCCGCGCGGCCCGCCTGCTGCCAGAACGACGCCAGCGTGCCGGGGAAGCCGGCCACCACCACCGCGTCCAGACCGGCGATGTCGACGCCGAGCTCCAGGGCGTTCGTTGTCGCGACGCCGAGCAGATCGCCTGTGGACAGCGCCTTCTCCAGCGCCCGCCGCTCCTCCGGCAGGAACCCGCCCCGATAGGCGGCCACGCGAGGAGGCAGCTCACTGTCCACTTCGGACAGTATCCGCTGGGCGCCGATGGCGGTCAGCTCCGCACCACGACGTGAGCGCACGAAGGCGAGCGAACGTGCGCCCTCGACGACCAGATCGGCGAGGATCCGCGCGGTCTCCGCGCCGGCCGAACGCCGGACGGGAGCGCCGTTCTCGCCCTCCAGGGAGGTCAGCGGCGGCTCCCACAGCGCGACCGTCCGCGAGGCGCGCGGCGAGAAGTCGTCCACGACAGCGGAAACCGGGACGCCGAGCAGTCTTTCCGCCGACGCGGAAGGATCAGCCACAGTGGCCGATGCCATGACGAAGATCGGATTCGCGCCGTATTTGCGAGCGACCCGCCGCAGCCGTCGCATCAACAACGCCACGTGTGAACCGAAGACACCCCGGTAGGAATGGCACTCGTCGATCACCACGTACTTCAGCCTGCGGAAGAACCGCAGCCATTTCGGGTGCTGCGGCAGGATTCCGCGGTGCAGCATGTCCGGATTGGTGAAGACCCAGTTCGCGTGCGCCTTGACCCAGTCGCGTTCGGCCATCGGGGTGTCACCGTCGTAGGCCGCCGCGCGCACCCCTTTGATCCCCAGCTCGTCGAGCGCGCGGAGCTGGTCCGCACCAAGGGCTTTGGTCGGTGACAGGTACAGCGCAGTTGCCTTCGTGTCCGCCAAAAGAGTGGAAAGCACGGGCAGTTGGTAGGCAAGTGACTTGCCGGACGCGGTGCCCGTCGCGAGCACCACGTGCCGGCCGGACCACGCCAGCGACGCGGCCTCGACCTGGTGCCGCCACGGCTCGCGCACGCCCGTCTCCGTGAACGCCTCGACCACCGGCGAAGCGGCCCACGAAGGCCATTCGACGTGATCAGCCTGCCGCAACGGCAGATCGCGTGCGTGTGTGAGAGGTGACTCCCCGGCGGGCACTCCCGCCAGCACGCGGTCCAGCAACCGACGTCCCTGATCCACCACGAGGCGAGCTTCGCACACGACACCGACACTTCCGGCCGAGGCGTACTCGACTTCCTGCGCGGATAACGGTGTGTGCACGGATCGGGACACTTCGTTGCCTCGTTGCAAGCAACCCCTAGACTCCCCGCTCATCGCATCCAATGAGGGATGCGTCACGTCGCGCTGGGCGGCTGGTCTGCCTTGGCGCTGCACATGGCAACTCACCAGGAGGACGGATGTCCCGGCAATTCCTCGCGGAGAGCCTCGAGCTCTCCGGGGGTGATCGCGGCGTCGTAGCCGTGGTCGCCGTGGTCGCCCTGGCTGCTCTCGCCGTCGGGTACGTGCTGCTCAAGGAGGTGCTGGCCGCGGGCCAGGGCACCCCCAAGATGCAGGACATCGCCAAGGCGGTTCAGGAGGGCGCAGCGGCCTACCTCAACCGGCAGTTCCGCACGCTCGGCATCTTTGTCGTGATCGTGTTCGTACTGTTGTTCGCGCTACCGGCAGATGATCTGTCCGAACGAATCGGCCGATCTTTGTTCTTCATCGTCGGTGCCGCGTTCTCGGCGACTATCGGCTACCTGGGCATGTGGTTGTCCACGCGCGCCAACGTGCGTGTCGCCGCCGCCGCGAACGAAGAAGGCGGTCGCGAAAAGGCGACGCGCATCGCGTTCCGCACCGGTGGTGTGGTCGGCATGACCACGGTCGGCCTCGGCCTGTTCGGTGCCGCGCTGGTCGTGCTCGTGTACGCGGGTCAGGCCCCGAAGGTCCTGGAGGGCTTCGGTTTCGGCGCCGCGCTGCTCGCGATGTTCATGCGTGTCGGTGGCGGCATCTTCACCAAGGCCGCCGACGTCGGCGCGACCTGGTCGGCAAGGTCGAGGTCGGCATCCCGGAGGACGACCCCCGCAACGCCGCCACCATCGCGGACAACGTGGGTGACAACGTCGGTGACTGCGCCGGTATGGCCGCGGACCTCTTCGAGTCCTACGCCGTCACCCTGGTGGCGTCGCTGATCCTCGGCACCGCCGCGTTCGGTGCGCAGGGTCTGCTGTTCCCGCTGATCGTCCCGGCGATCGGTGTGCTGACCGCGGTCATCGGTGTCTACACGACGAAGGCGAAGGCGGGCGAGAGCGGCCTCACGGCCATCAACCGCTCCTTCTACATCTCCGCGGTCATTTCCGCGGTGCTGTGCACCATCGCGGCGTTCGCGTTCCTGCCGAGCTCCTTCGCGGACCTCAACGGCATCTCCGACGCGATCAAGTCCACCAGCGGCAACCCGGCGCTGATCGCGTCCGTCGCGGTGATCATCGGCATCGTGCTGGCCGGCGTCATCCTCTGGCTGACCGGCTACTACACCGGCACCGAGCACAAGCCGGTGCAGGAGGTCGGCAAGACCTCGCTGACCGGTGCGGCCACGGTGATCCTGTCCGGTATCTCGGTCGGTTTCGAGTCGGCCGTCTACACCGCGCTGGTCATCGGTGCTGCTGTGTACGGCGCGTTCCTGCTCTCCGGTTCGGTCGTCGTCTCGCTGTTCGCGATCGCGCTGGCCGGTTGTGGTCTGCTCACCACCGTCGGTGTCATCGTCGCGATGGACACCTTCGGCCCGGTCTCGGACAACGCGCAGGGCATCGCCGAGATGTCCGGCGACGTGCACGGCGAGGGCGCGCAGATCCTCACCGAGCTCGACGCGGTCGGCAACACCACGAAGGCCATTACCAAGGGCATCGCGATCGCGACGGCGGTGCTCGCCGCGACGGCGCTGTTCGGCTCGTACCGCGATGCGATCGAGCAGGCCATCGCCAAGGTGGGCAACGTCGCGGGCGATCTGCCCGTGTCGTTCACCAACCTGGTGTTCAGCCCGAACATCCTCGTCGGCATCACCATCGGCGCGGCTGTCGTCTTCATGTTCTCGGGTCTCGCGGTCAACGCCGTGACGCGCGCCGCCGGTGCCATCGTCTTCGAGGTGCGCCGTCAGTTCCGCGACAACCCCGGCATCATGGACGGCTCGGTCAAGCCTGAGTACGGCCGCGTCGTCGACATCTGCACCCGCGACTCGCTGCGTGAGCTCGCGACGCCGGGTCTGATGGCCGTGCTCGCCCCGGTCGCCGTCGGCTTCGGCCTCGGCGTCGGCCCGCTGGCCGGGTACCTCGCCGGCGCGATCGCGACCGGCACGCTGATGGCGGTCTTCCTGGCCAACTCCGGTGGTGCCTGGGACAACGCCAAGAAGCTGGTCGAGGACGGCAACCACGGTGGCAAGGGCTCCGACGCCCACGCCGCGACGGTCATCGGCGACACGGTCGGCGACCCGTTCAAGGACACGGCCGGCCCCGCGATCAACCCGCTGATCAAGGTCATGAACCTGGTCTCGGTGCTGATCGCGCCTGCGATCGTCACCTTCTCCATCGGTGACAACGCGTCCGATCCGATCCGGATCGCGATCGCCGTGGTCGCGGCACTGATCATCGTCGCGGCGGTGGTCGTGTCGAAGCGTCGCGGTACCGCCATCGCGGACGCTCCCGCGGAGTCCGTGAGCAACGGCGCCGCGTAGTTCCACCGCCGGTCGGGGTACGTTCGGGGCTCCCCCCGACGTACCCCGACCGAGGAGTTACGACATGAGGCTCAGCCTCGTCGCCACTGCCGCTGTTGCCGCCCTTGCGCTGGCCGGGTGCACCAACGGCGGCAACTCCGGCACTTCATCGACGCCCACCAACGGCGCGGCCAGCCCCGAGGCCGTCGCCTACATGGACAAGGTGTGCGGCGCCGCTTCCGAGTTCGCCAAGATCGAGAAGACCGCCCCGAAGCTCGACGCGGGTGACTCCGCCAAGCTCAAGGCCGAGATGGCCGCTTACATGGGCCAGCTCGCCGACGCCTTCACCAAGTCGGCGGAGGGCCTCAAGAACGTCGGCCCGTCGCCCGTCGCGGGCGGTGAGGAGGCCGTCACCAAGATGGCCGAGACGTTCACCTCGCTCGGCGCCGTCTTCGCCGACGCCAAGACGAAGGTCGAGCAGGCCGACGCGAACAACGCCACCGGAGGCCTCCAGGCCGCGGGAGAGGCCATCGCCAAGCTCTCAGAGCTCGCTGACCCGCTGCGCGACCTCAAGGCCGTCCCCGAGCTGCAGAAGGCCACGCAGACCGCGCAGAAGTGTCAGGAGATGCACCGCCTCAACGTCACGCCGACGAGCTGAGCGGGGCCGTTCGGAGTAGTTTCCGGCTCATGCGTCGCACAGCCATCGCGCTTCTGACGAGCTGCCTGTTCGCGATCACCGCGTGCAGCAGCGGAGGCTCGTCCACGTCACCGTCGGCCGCCCCCATCGAGGCCGACGTGGTGGTGTGGATGGACAAGGTCTGCGGTGCCGTCGCCGGCACCGTGAAGGCCATGTCGGACGAGCCCAGCATCGACATGAGCGACCCGGCGAAGCTCAAGACCGGCCTGTCCGAGTGGCTCGGCACCAAGGTCACCGCGGTCGACAAGTCGATCGCGGACCTCAAGGCGCTCGAGAACGGTCCGCACCCGAAGTCGAAGGAGCTGGTCACCACCGCTGAGCAGGGCATGGACCAGATCAGGACCCTGCTCGCCGACACCAAGTCGAAGCTCGACTCGTCGACCGATCCGACCCAGGTCGTCACCGCCTTCACCGAGATGGTCTCCAAGGCCGCCGCACTGGAGACGACCGCTGCCGACGTGCAGAAGAAGCTCGACGAGACGGGACTCGGGGAGGCCTCCAAGAAGGCCGCCAACTGCAAGGAACTGGAGACCTCGCCGACCGCTCCGCCGACCTCGTAGCGCTCGGATCGCGGGTCGCCCGAACGGGTACTGTTCAGGCGATCTGCGATCTGAGCTGGGGGTTCAGTGAGACCACGTCTGATCGCCGTCGTCCTGGCCTCGTCGGTGCTGGCCGGCTGCAGTTCCGACGAGGACAAGCCGCTCACCGACGCCCAGGGCCAGTGGGTCGACACGTTCTGCGGTGGCCTCCTGCCCGGTATCAAGGCCGGCAAGGAGCTGCAAGCACAGGACCCGGCCAACCCCGCAGCGGTTAAAACGGCCTACCTGAAGCTCGTGACGGAGAACGCCACCGCGCTCGCCGGCGCCGAGAAGAAGCTCAGCGAACTGGGGCCGCCGTCCGACGAGCTGAAGAACGTGCACGAACGGCTGACGAAGTACTTCAGCGAGTCGGCCAGGTCCTACGAGGCGGCGAAAGCGCCGGTCACGGCGTTGGAACCGAACGCGCAGTTCTGGGACAACGCCGAAAAGGTGCTGACCGACACGTCACAGGTGAGCAGCCCTGAGGGGCTGCGGGCGACCTTCGACGCGTTGGAGAAGTCGCCCAAGTACGCAGCGGCGATGGGCAAGTCCGCATCCTGCGGCGAGTTGAAGAGCAGCGGGCCGCAGTAATCCCTCGACCGGCACAGTCACAATCGCACCACTGGTCACAGTCGAACGTCTGTTCTACCCTGTGGGCCGTGGTTGGGCAGCTGTCCTTCTTCTCGGCCGAAGCGAGAACGCCGGCCAAGGCGGACCTCGCCGGCTTCCTCTGCGGGCCGGGCCAGGCCGTCAGCTTCGCGCGCGGCACGGCTGCCCGCGTCTACGTCGAGCTGCGCGACGAGTGGCGACTGCGGCCTCTCAAGCAGGCCTGCGCGGAGCGTGGTGTGACGTCTGAGCTGTGCGTAAACGAGGAAGGCACGCACTTCGTCCGCACGCCGTTCCGCACCGATCTCACCCCTCTGGCCGCCCGCTGGCTGGACGGATCTGTCAAGAAGGTGCCTGCGGACTTTGAGCTGAACGGAGCAGTGCTGCGGGTCTGGGCGCTGGCCGCGGGCAGCTGGATGGAGTCGGCGTACCTGCTCGGTTTGGACCCCAACGCACCGCAGACACACCTGCCGTTGCAAAATGCGCTGCTCGCATCCGGACTTCCGTGCACCCTGGTAGGGGCTCCGGCGTTGCGGGTAACCGGCCGTAGAAGGCTCGCGAGGCTCGCTGAGCTGGTCGGAAGCCCTCCGCACGGAGTGGCGATGAGCACCTGGCCGGCGGCCTGAGCGGGCGGTCCGGCATGGTTGTGTCACTCTGTCTCGTCGTACAGGCGTCGCGGATGGTGTGCTTTTCGGCCGACGCTGGGCAACACTGGCGGGCCTGGGAACCGGGTTTGGAAGAGAGCGGGACGGCGAGTGGCTGGATCGACACGGACGAGAAAGAGCAGCGGAGGCGGGGGCAACACCCGACGATTGGTGATCGTCGAGTCGCCCACGAAGGCGCGCAAGATCGCCTCATACCTCGGCGCCAACTTCGTCGTGGAGTCCTCCAGGGGACACATCCGGGACCTGCCGCGCGGTGCTGCTGACGTTCCCGCGAAGTTCAAGGGCCAGGCGTGGGCCAGGCTCGGCGTGGACGTCGACCACGACTTCGAGCCCCTCTACGTGATCTCCGCCGACAAGAAGTCGCTGGTCACCGAGCTGCGGGAAGCGTTGAAGGACGTCGACGAGCTCTACCTCGCGACAGACGGTGACCGCGAGGGCGAGGCCATCGCGTGGCACCTGCTGGAGACGCTCAAGCCCAAGGTGCCGGTCCGCAGGATGGTGTTCCACGAGATCACCGAGTCCGCGATCCAGGCCGCCGCCGCGAACCCCCGCGACCTCGACCAGGACCTGGTCGACGCCCAGGAGACCCGCCGCATCCTCGACCGCCTCTACGGCTACGAGGTCAGCCCGGTGCTGTGGAAGAAGGTCATGCCGAAGCTCTCGGCTGGCCGTGTGCAGTCCGTGGCGACGCGTCTGGTCGTGGAGCGCGAACGTGAGCGGATGAAGTTCGTCTCGGCGAGCTACTGGGACATCTCCGCGCAGATGGACGCCGGGGCCGAGGCCGCGCCGCGTCAGTTCGGCGCGCGTCTCATCGCTGTCGACGGCACCCGCCTCGCCACGGGCCGTGACTTCGGCTCTGACGGCAAGCTCACCGGCAAGGCCGACGTCGTCGTGCTGGACGAGGCGCAGGCCCGCGCCATCGCGGCCGGGCTGGAGAACGCGCCGGTCAAGGTCGCCTCCGTCGAGGAGAAGCCGTACTCGCGCAAGCCGTACGCGCCGTTCATGACCTCGACGCTGCAGCAGGAGGCCGGCCGCAAGCTCCGGTTCTCCGCGGACCGCACGATGCGCACCGCGCAGAAGCTGTACGAGAACGGCTACATCACCTACATGCGTACCGACAGCACGACGCTGTCGGAGACCGCGATCAACGCGGCCCGCACGCAGGCGACGGACCTCTACGGCGCGCAGTACGTCGCGAAGGAGCCGCGCCAGTACACGCGCAAGGTCAAGAACGCGCAGGAGGCCCACGAGGCGATCAGGCCGGCGGGAGAGGTCTTCCGCACGCCAGGTCAGGTGGCCGCCGAGCTCGATTCCGACGAGTTCAAGCTCTACGAGATGATCTGGCAGCGCACGATCGCGTCCCAGATGGCAGACGCGCGGGGCAACACGACCAGCGTGCGCATCCAGGGCCGTGCCGCGACGGGCCAGGAGGTCACGTTCGCCGCGTCCGGCCGCACGATCACGTTCGCCGGCTTCCTCAAGGCCTACGTCGAGACCGTCGACGCCGAGGCCGGTGGCGAGTCGGACGACGCGGAGTCGCGCCTGCCGCAGCTGGTCAAGGACCAGGACCTGACGATCGCGGAGCTGTCCGCGGACGGTCACACCACCTCGCCGCCCTCGCGCTACACCGAGCCGTCGCTGATCAAGACGATGGAGGAGCTCGGCATCGGCCGTCCCTCCACCTACTCGTCGATCATCAGCACCATCCAGGACCGCGGCTACGTGTGGAAGAAGGGCGCCGCGCTGGTCCCGTCCTGGGTGGCGTTCGCCGTGGTCGGGCTGCTCGAGGGCCACTTCGGCCGCCTCGTCGACTACGACTTCACCGCCGCGCTCGAGGACGAGCTGGACGGCATCGCCGCAGGCAGGCAGCAGCGCACCACGTGGCTCTCCGGCTTCTACTTCGGCGGCAGCATCGGCCCCGACGGCTCGATCGGCCGCTCCGGTGGCCTGAAGAAGCTGGTCGGGACCGGTGTCGAGGACATCGACCCGCGCGAGGTCAACTCGATCCCGCTGTTCAGCGACGCCGAGGGCCGCACCGTCGTCGTCCGCGTCGGCCGCTTCGGCCCGTACCTGGAGCGCGAGGTCGACGGGGCGGCGCAGCGCGCGAACCTGCCGGACGACCTGGCGCCGGACGAGCTGAGCTCGGAGATCGCCGAGAAGCTGTTCTCGACGCCGCAGGAGGGCCGTTCGCTCGGCACGGACCCCGTCTCGGGCAACGAGATCGTGGCCAAGGAAGGCCGCTTCGGCCCGTACGTGACCGAGGTGCTGCCCGAGGCGTCCGAGAACGGCACGCCGAAGAAGGCGCCGAAGCCGCGCACCGGCTCGTTGTTCAAGTCGATGTCGCTGGACACGGTGACGCTGGAAGACGCGCTGAAGCTGCTCTCGCTGCCGCGCGTGGTCGGCAAGGACCCGGAGACGGGCGCCGAGATCACCGCGCAGAACGGCCGTTACGGCCCGTACCTGAAGAAGGGCACGGACTCGCGGTCGCTGGCGGACGAGTCCCAGATCTTCACGGTCACGCTGGACGAGGCCCTGAAGATCTACGCCGAGCCGAAGAAGCGGGGTCGTTCCGCCGCCTCCGCGCCGCCGTTGCGCGAGCTGGGCAACGACCCGGTGTCGGGCAAGCCGATGGTGATCAAGGACGGCCGGTTCGGGCCGTACGTCACCGACGGCGAGGCGAACGCGTCGTTGCGCAAGACGGACAGCGTCGAAACGATCACCGACGAGCGCGCGGCCGAGCTTCTCGCCGAGAAGCGCGCCAAGGGGCCCGTCAAGAAGAAGGCTCCGGCGAAGAAGGCGACGACGGCAGCGAAGAAGCCCGCGGCCAAGAAGGCGCCCGCGAAGTCCAAGAGCTGATCGAAGAGGAGGTGGCGGTGCCGACGAACGAGTTCGGACCGGACGGGACGCAGGCCCCGCCTCCTCCACGGCTGTTCCCCGACCCGCTGGCGGGTCTGGTGACGGCCGACACGTGGACCGCGTCGCAGTGGTCCGGCCAATGGGCGCAGTACGCGGCATCACGTGTGATCGTGGCCGTACCGCCGACGCCGACCGAGGAGATGCGGAAGGCCATCTGGGCGGCGATGGAACAGGAGCAGCGGCGACCGCGCAATCGCCGTCAGCGTGCTCAGGCTCCCCAGCAGCAGTACGTGCCGCAGCAGTTTCCTCACGCGCAGCAAATACCTGTGGCGCAACAACAACAGCCCACGAAGCAGACGAACGGCGTGGCGGCGTTCATCGGCTGTCTGGTCGTGATCGGCTTCTTCGTGCTGATCGTGATCAGCATTCTTGGAGCGATCTTCAGCTAGCCGTGCTGAGAGTCCGGCATCCTCGCTCACCACATCCGGTTACGCTGATCGCACGGAGTGGGCCGATTAGGGGTGACTGAAATTCAGGACGCGGACACAGGAGTGACCGAGGCAGGCCAGGCAGGGCATGCCCAGTCCAGCGTGTCCACGGTCCACAGGCTGCGTTCGGTGCTGGCCATCCGGCCGTTCCGCCGGTTGTGGCTGGTCACCTATTTGTGCAGTGTCGGTGACTGGCTGTCACTGCTCGCGCTGACCGGTCTGGTCTCCGAGATGATGAACAGCTACCAGTGGCAGTCGTTCGCGCTGTCGCTGGTCGTGCTCACGCAGCTGCTGCCAGGCATCCTCTTCGCGCCCGTCGGTGGCGTGCTCGCGGACCGGTTCGACCGCCGCAAGGTGATGGTGATCTGCGACGTCCTGCGCGGCTCGCTGTTCATCTCGATCGCGTTGATCGGCTCACCGATCTGGCTGTTCGTGGCGAACTTCCTGGTCGGTTGCTGCGCGATGCTGTGGATCCCCGCCAAGGAGTCCGCGGTCCCGAACCTGCTGCGCCGCCCCGACCAGGTGGAGTCGGCGAACCAGCTCGGCCTGGTGATGACCTACGGCATCTCGACGATCAGCGGTTTCGGCCTGTACTCGCTGATCGCGGGCATCCCCGCCTACCTGAACCTGCAGGGCGGCAACCTCGAGTTCCGCATCGCGACGATCGCCGTGATGATCAACGGCCTGCTGTACTTCACCTCGGCGATCCTGGTCGCGACGCGGCTGCCGGAGCTGTCGGGACGCACCGAGTCGACGCGCAAGAAGGAAGACGCCGACAAGCCCGGTTTCGTCGCGATGTTCCGCGAAGGCCTGAAGTTCGCCGCCGCGACGCCGCTGGTCCGCGGCCTGGTGATAGGCATGATCGGCGCGTTCGCCGCGGCCGGTGTCGTGATCGCGACCGCGAAGCTCTACGCGGAGTCCCTGCTGGGCGGCGCCTCGACGTTCGGCCTGCTGTTCGTGGCCGTGTTCCTCGGCCTCGCGGTCGGAATGGCGACCGCGCCCCGGCTGGCGCGGCGGCTCGCCTACAACCGGCTGTTCGGCGTCACGATCGTGGGTGCCGGCGTCACGCTGGTCCTGGTCGCGGCGGCCCCGCACCTGTGGATGGCCCTGCTGACGGTGGCGCTGGTCGGCACGTGCGCCGGTGTGGCGTTCCTGACCGGTCTGACGATCGTGGGATCGCAGGTCGAGGACGAGATGCGCGGCCGCACGGTGGCGCTCATCCAGTCGTTGCTCAAGATCGTGCTGTTCGGTGCCTCTGCGGGCGCTCCGCTGCTGGTGGCCCTGCTGCAGAAGCGGACGGTCAGCGTCTTCGGCCATCCGATGGAGGTCGACGCGACCCGTCCGGTGATGCTCGGCGGTGCCGCGATCGCGATCGTCCTCGGCCTGGTCGCGTACCGGCAGATGGACGACCGCCGCGAGGAGCCGGTGCTGTCGTCGCTGTTCGCGGCGATCCGCGGCCGCCGCCAGACCAAGGGCATGCTGATCGCGGTCGAGGGCGACACCCGCGAGGACACGTCGGTGCAGGCCCGGCGACTGGCCGCGGCGTTGCGTGCCGAGGGCCTCGACGTGCTGCTGGCCGCAGACCCCGAGCACGACGAACGACGTCTGCGCACGATGCTTTCCTCCGCTGAGTTGGCGGGCGTGCGCGCGCAGGCCCTGGTAGCCGCCGCCGTACGTGCCGATGTCGTCGAACGGCAGGTGCGCCCCGCACTGGACGAGGGCTCCATCGTCGTGATGGAGCGCTACGTCGACTCACCGCTCGCGCACTTCACCGCGACGAGCACGCTGGAGCACCAGGAGCTCGAAGGCCTGGTCGACTGGGCCACCGGCCGCCTGCGCCCGGACCTGACGATCCTGCTGGACCGCCCGGTCGCCGACGGCAAGTCGATCGGCGTGGAGCACCACTGGCGTGTGCAGCGGCTTCTGAGCGAGATGGCCGCCTCCGACCCGGACCGCTACGTCGTGGTCGAGGCCGAGGGCGACGTGGACGTCGTGGCCGAGCGAGTCCGTTCCGCCGTCGTGCCGCTGCTCGCGACCCGCAAACGAGCGGTCCCCCAAGCCGCGGTCTGACCGCCCGCTGGAAGACTGCACCCATGAGCGTGTGGGACGAGGTGGTCGGTCAGCCCGACGCGGTGGCAACCCTGTCCGCGGCCGCCGAAGCCGCAGCCATGATCGTCGCGGGTGGCACTCCTGCTCCCGGTGTGATGACGCACGCCTGGCTCTTCACCGGGCCTCCCGGATCCGGGCGTTCCTCCACCGCTCGCGCCTTCGCCGGCGCTTTGGAGTGCGTGGCGACCGATGACCGGCCGGGTTGTGGTGAGTGCAGCGGGTGCCGCACTTCCCTGCACGGCACTCACGCCGACGTGCGAGTCGTGGCGCCCGAGGGGCTTTCGATCTCGGTGGCAGAGATGCGGTCGTTGGTCCAGATCTCTGCTCGCCGTCCCACGTCGGGGCGGTGGCAGGTGGTGATCATCGAGGATGCGGACCGGTTGACCGAGGGCGCCGCGAACGCTCTGTTGAAGGCTGTCGAGGAGCCGCCGGCGCGGACGGTGTTCCTTCTGTGTGCGCCCTCCGACCACCCTGACGACGTCTCGGTGACCATTCGGTCGCGTTGTCGGTTGGTGTCGTTGGGTTCGCCCCGGCCTGCTGCCATCGCGTCGGCTCTGGAGGCTGTGGACGGGGTTGCGCCAGAGGTGGCTCAGTGGGCGGCATCCGTTTGTGGCGGGCACGTCGGGCGGGCTCGGCGGTTGGCTGTCGATGAACAGGCTCGGGCGCGGCGTGAGGCGGTGCTGCGGATTCCGTTGGCGTTGCGGAAGCCGGCTGATGTTTTCACGTGCGCTGATGAGCTGATCAAGGCTGCCGAGGACGATGCTTCTACGGCCAACGAGGCTCGTAACGAGGCCGAGCGTGAGGCCTTGGAGACCGCTATGGGTGCCGGCGGAACGGGGAAAGGGACTGCGGCTGCTACCCGTGGGGCCAAGGGGGCGTTGAAGGACTTGGAGAAGCGGCAGAAGTCTCGGGCTACTCGGACTCAGCGCGATTCTCTCGACATGGCTTTGGTGGATTTGGCCGGGTTTTATCGGGATGCCTTGGTTGTCAAGAGCGGGTCCGAGGCTGCGTTGATGCATCCGGATCGGGACGGGGATTCTCGTACTGCTGCTGCGCAGTGGTCCGAGGAGTCGATTTTGCGGCGGTTGGAGGCTGTTTTGGCTTGCCGGGAGGCCATTGAGGTCAACGTCAAGCCTCGGATCGCTGTTGAGGCAATGGTGACCACGCTGCATCGGGGGTAGTCGCTTCAGGCCCAGCCGAGTGCTGCTGACACCTCGTCCGCCGCTCGCACCACCCGTGGGCCCAGTGCTATCAGTTCTGGCAGTGAGTGCTCCATTGCCAGCGATGAGGCCGAAAGGCCGCCTATCACCGTTCCGGTGTGGTCTCGGATCGCTGCGCCCACGCATCGGACGCCGATCTCGTTCTCTTCGTCGTCCAGCGCGAAGCGTGATCGTTGAACCCGCGACAGCTGCGACTTCAGGCGCGAGGACGAGGTGATCGTGCGCGGCGTCCTGCCCGGTAGGCCCACGCGGGAGATGTACGCGTCCAGTTCGGCAGGTGGGAGTGAGGCCAGCACCGCCTTGCCGATGGAGGTTCCGTGTGCGGGCAGGGACATGCCAAGGCGGGACGCCATTCGGTAGGGCTTGTTGGCCTCGATCTTGTCCACGTAGACCAGTTCGTCGCCGAACAGCACAGCCAGATGAGCTGTGCACCCCGTGGATTCCTGCAGTGAGCGCAGGAACGGTCGTGCCCGCTCCACCGTGTCCAGAGGCCGGAGAACTTTGCCCGCCAGGGCAAGCACCCGTGGGCCGGTGAGATAGCCGTCCGAGCCGAGGGTGGCGAAGCCCCGGTCCACCATCGCTTGGAGGAGGCGGTGGACCGTTGACTTCGGCAGGCCGGTGACCCGCGCTATGTCGGTGATGCGCGTGTGGTCGGCCAGGGCCTCCAGCACGGCGAGCGTTTTTTCGACGGCGGTATCGGTCATCTCGCCAGCCAGCCTCCATCGACCACGAGCACGTGTCCGGTCACATAATCGGACGCCGTGGAAGAAAGAAACACCGCAGGGCCCACCAGATCTTCTGGTGTGCCCCAGCGGCCGGCCGGGATGCGGCCTCGGATCGCTGGCTCGCGTGACGGGTCTGCTCGTAGCGGGGCCGTGTTGTTGGTTTCGATGTAGCCCGGAGCGATGGCGTTGACCTGCACGTTTGATGCGGCCCACTCGTTCGCCAGGAGCTTGGTCATGCCGACCAGGGCGTGCTTCGAGGCGGTGTAGGCGGAGACGAGGATTCCGCCCTGGAAGGACAGCAGGGACGCGATGTTCACGACCTTGCCGCTGCCGTTGGCCACCATCTGACGGCCGCAGAGCTTCGAGATCTCGAACGCCGAGTCGAGGTTCACGGCCATGACCCGTTGCCAGTCCGACAGGGAGACGTCGACGGCGGGGCCGCGGTGGATCGTGCCGGCGTTGTTGACCAGGACGTCCACGCGGTGTTCCGCCAGGACCGGTGTCAGCGCGGGTTCTACCGAGGCGGGATCGGAGAGGTCCACTGACACCGTGGCGACTGAAGGTGCCACATCGGACAGGTCGCCTCTGCCCACGAGGATCAGTCGGGCGCCTGCGTCGTGCAGGCGCGGGCGATGGCTCGGCCGATGCCCGTGCGGGCGCCGGTCACCAGGGCCGTCTTGCCTTCCAGGGAGAAGTTCATCGCGGCCTTCCGATCGGGGCGGCGGAGTGACACGATGTGCGCCGACCACCATGGAACTACGTTCCGTGGACTGGAACAAGCCGTCTCCACGCCGCCGGAGACCTGTTCAGGCTTATGAAAGGCGGCCTTGGTGTACCAGCAGAACCTGATCTACAACCTGACTGTCCACAGCGGACACTTTGCCGAGCTGCAACCCACACCGGTGCTCGGACGGGTGGCGCCATGACGTTCAGTCGCAGAACCCTTCTCGGTGCGGCCGCCGCCGGTTCCGTCGCGGTCGGTCTCCCAGGTGAGGCTTCGGCTGCTTCCAGCCGCTTGTTCCGCGAGTCGCTGGACTACGCGCTGGGCAAGCTTCGTCAGGTCGCGCCGAACGTCACCTCGTTCCCCGAGGAGACGAAGTTCGAGAAGTGGATCTACGTGAACTCCGGTGGCTGGGTCGGCGGTTTCTGGCCAGGCATGCACTGGCTCGCGTTCCTGGACAGCGGCGACGAGCAGTTCAAGAAGTGGGCGGTCGAGTCGGCGCTGCGGTTGTCCCCGCGCCGCACCGACACGTCGATCCACGACCTGGGCTTCCTGTTCTACCCGTCGTGGGTGACGGCCTACCGGCTCACCGGTGACGTCTCCTGGCGTGACGGCGCGGTGCAGGCCGCGTCGTCGTTGATCCAGCGCTACAACGACAAGGGCCGTTTCATCAGGGCGTGGGGAGCGCTCGGCACGCCGAACAACGCGGGCCGCGCGATCATGGACACGATGATGAACCTCGACCTGCTGACGTTCGCGTCCGAGCAGACCGGGGACTCGCGGTTCCTGGACGTGGCGGTGTCGCACGCGTTGACGACGCGCGCCAAGTTCATCAGGCCGGACGGCTCGACGCCGCACGTCTTCGACTTCAACCCGGACACGGGCGAGGACATCGGGCCCAACACGAACCAGGGCTACAGCCCGACGTCGTGCTGGTCACGCGGTCAGGCGTGGGGCATCTACGGGTTCACGACGATGTACCGGCGTACTCGGCGTCGCGAGTTTCTTGACGCGGCGCGGAAACTCGCGGACTTCGCTTTGGACGCCCTTACACCGGACCACATTCCGGTGTGGGACTACCGCTCACCGTTGGCGCCCAACGACGTCAAGGACTCGTCGGCGGGTGCCATCATGGCGTGCGGTCTGATCGACCTCTCTCGCGCCTCGGGGCGTGCGTCCTACTACGTGGCTGCGCTGCGCATCCTGGATGCGTTGTGCCGCACGTGCTTGACGACCCGTTCCGAACGGCACGAGGCCATCTTGGCGCGCGGCACCCGCAACCGCCGCATCGAGGTCGGCATCGAGGTTTCCCTGCCCTACGGCGACTACTACCTCATGGAGGCGTTGCTCAGGGTTTTGAAACCTCGGGAGCTCGGACGCGCGATCGGCCTCTGACCGGCAGCGCGGCGACGACCACCACGCCCGCGAGCAGCAGTCCCGTGCCGGTCCAGAACAGCGGGATCGACTGGTACACGGCGTTGGTGGAGGCCAGCGGCGGCGTCTTCTTGGGAGGCGCCGCCGCACCGCCTGGCTCTTGGGGAGCGTTCGTCTGCGCGGTCCCGCAGACGACACCGCCCTGCGGCGCCGCGGCCCGCACGATCTGCTCGCCGAGCGAGATCTGCGCGAGCGCCGCCGGCAGGTTCGGCAGCTTCAGCTTGTCCGTCGGCAGCACCTGCACGTCGAGCATCCGCGCCGTCGCCCCGAGCTGGAACCCGCTGAACCCGTTGCCGGTGAAGGCGGCCTTCTTCTCGTTCAGTCCCGCGATCTGCAGCTTGATGACGACCAGATCGAGCAGCAACGGGATGTCCAACGCCGGATGCGCGGCGTCCAGCGTGCCGAGCTCCTTGCCGTTCTGACTGACCTTCAGCACCGGTGCGGTGTAGGTGATCTTCGACGTCTTCTCGTCCCCGGTCGCCGTGGCCGTGAGCGTCGGCGGCGAAGCCACGTCGATCTTGACGCCACCCGCGAGCTCGACGCTGACCGCACGCATGGTCGACGTCGACTCGACGGCCTTGTTCTTCGAGCCGGGCAGGTCGACGAGCCGTACCTGGGAGTGCGCCTCGAACGTGTCAGGAATGCTGATCAGGCTGGTCTTCGCCGGCAACGGCACCTCAGCCGGCAACGCACTCAGCACCTGCAGCCCGGCGAGAGAGGTTCTCGCAGTGGCCAGCGGACTCACGCACGGCCCCAGCTTCTCGTCCCACCGCGCGTGCACGCTGCCGTTGAGCAGGCTGAGCTTGGCGAGCGGCGTCTCCGGAACCGGCAGCCCACCGTTGGCCGGCTGCGGGTTGTCCGGAATCGCCGTCTGCACGAGCGTCCCCGGCGACTGCGGGGAACGACCGCCGACCGCGAACCCGAACGGGCTCGCCTGCGTCACCACCCGCTCGGTGCTGAGGAACGCCTCGGTGTTGACCTGCGCGCTGGCGAGCCCCAGCCCGAACTCGGTGACCGACTGCTTCGGCAGCTGATCGCTCAGCCCGGGAAGGATCGTGTTCGTGGGCACCCCCTGCGGCCCGAGCCGCACCACGCTGAGCCCGGTCCCCGCGTCCCCGACCGCGTGCGCGAGCGGCTGAGGCCCGTTCGGTGCCGACGCGGGCGGCTGGTTCGGGTCACGCGGTCCAGGCACCGGCGTGGTGGGAGGCTGCGCGAGCGCGGGTGCTGCCATGAGCGCGAGCAGCAACCCGGCCAACGGCACGGACGACGATCGGCGCATGAACCACTCCTCGGCGGTTAGGAGGTGGTGACATCGGTCACGGTCCGTACAACGAAGGCGACCCCCGTGAGTGACGGGTGTCCGGGTCGGCTATAGTTATCGCGTCTCGCCGCCTTAGCTCAGTCGGCCAGAGCGGCTCACTCGTAATGAGCAGGTCATCGGTTCGATTCCGATAGGCGGCTCGGTGAGATAAGACCCAGGTCAGGCTTCCTGACCTGGGTCTTTCTTTGTTCCCAGGTCCGTGACGAGTTGTAGAGCTGCACTGCTCTGGGCCTCGTGTGTGCCCGAAGTGTGCCCATCGGTTCCGGTGGACCTGCGCGGGACGAGCTTGGCCGCTGCTTCGGCGGCTCGGTGAGCGACCTCGGGAAGGACGCTCGTGTAAATGTCCGACGTGATGGTGATGGACGAGTGACCAAGCATTTCCTGCACGGTCTTCATGTCCGCACCGCCCGCGGGTGCGAGCGTCGCGGCACGGTGCCGCAGATCGTGCAGCCTGATCGGCGGTAGGCTCGACGTCCGCACGATTCTCTCGAACGCCTCGGACACCTTGCCGGGATGCAGCAACGTCCCGTTGGCTTCGGTGAACACGCGGCCCGTGTTGACCCAGGCCTCGCCCCATTCCAACCGCTCGGCTGCCTGCTGCGCCTTGTGCGTCCGCAGCACCTTGACCGTCTCGGCGTCCAGCGCGACGACTCGCGCACCGCTGGACGTCTTCGGGTCTCCCTCCTCGACGTCCCATCCGTCGAGGATGAGCTGAGTCGCGACCGGTACGTCATAGCAACTCGCGGCGTGTACGAAACTCGAAGTTATTTGACGAGCTGCCAGGTTCCGCACCGTTGAGTGGTGAAGCTTCCGTCTGTGGGAGCAACTGTCACCGTGATTGACTGCGCATGGGTGGCGAAGTTGTTGTCGATGATCTCGCCGTCCGGCCGTGTCCGCTCCCAGTAGCAGTCATCGACGCTGTGGGTCGTCCGGTACTTGCCGGGCTTGATCTTTCCCTTGCCGGTGCCGATCTCGTATGTTCCGCTACCGAACGGCACGTTCCCTTCGAGCACGTCGTTCAGCGCGCCTTGGTGCTCAGGGCACAGCAGGGGAATTCCGATCTTGAAGATTTCCAGACTCTTCGCATCCTCGTTGATCTGTCCCTGGAGGAACTCCGACGCGGTCACGTACTGGGCCGGGGTAATCATGCTCTTGCACACGTCGAGCACCCATGCGGATGCAGTGCGGTACGTGGTGCCAACAGCCGAGTCGAGCCCTGCTGTCTGTACGGCCTCATCGACCTTCTCCGCTGGAGTGAGTTCTCCAGGTTTGACCCACACGGTCGCAGTCGAGTAGGTGCTGCGGTTGGCCTCGATCGAACTCACGACCCACTTGTTCAGGGACTCGGGGAGCGTTCCAGAGGTCGAAATCTGGAAGAGGTTCGACTTCTTGGTCGCATGAGTCACGTAGACGTAGTAGCCGAGTTTCTGGATCTCGGCGACCGCTGTGTTCGCAGTGACGCCTACGTACTTGGCGGTGTCGATCACTGGTGGAAGCGGTGCGGCGGAGGTTGTCGTGGTCGTTAGCGCCGTTGATGATCGGGACGGTTCAGACGAAGGACTTGCAGCGCCGCAGGCGGACAGAGCGGCTACTGCGCCTAGCGATGAAGGGCAGCGTGAATTGGCGCATGCGGAACTCTTTTCGCAGTCGCAAGTGGTGTCACATCTGGCTGCCAGGCATGCCCTGTATCGGTGTGACACCACTAACGCGTTACTGACTGTGGTCGTCCGCTGAGATCGACTCAGTCGATGCTCATCAGCCCGGTGTCAGAAGGGCGTTGAGGCGTTGTAGTGCTAGTTGCCCACTTGTGCTGATTTCGATGAGTCCGCCATCGTCGGCAGCGCGGATTGTTCGCTGTATCTGATGCGGCAGGCGGTGGGTCTCTGCTGCAAGGAGCGCGGTGCACAAGGCGTCCTCTGCGTCGTCTCGCTGTTGGGCTGCAAGCAGAACCTGCCCGGCGGTGACTCGCTCGATGATGTGCCATTGCGGGGCGACTGGTGCTGCATCCGGCATGTTCGTCTGCATGATCCGGACCGCGTTGGCGGCTCTGCCGGTTGCGACCAATCCGCGTAGTTCGATCTCCCGGAACGTGAACGGGTTGAACAGCATGCTTCGGCCGCCACCGTCGTCGAGCCGTTCGCGGTACCCGTTGATCGCGAGGTCGAACAGGTCCGGGTCACCGTGTTCGCCTGCTGCACGAGCGAGAAGCGCGAACGCGGCTCCCTGCCCTTCGCGATCCTCGGACACGGCAACAGCTCGGCTAAGTCGAGCGATGGCTGCGCCGACATGGTCAGCCTTGCGTAGCTCGTTCCCATGCATCCGGAGCGCGTGAGCGAGGAACGCCCGATCGCCGAGGCGCTCGGCGATCACCAGCGCCTTGCCTGTCCAGCGAGCAGCAGCCGTCAGCCGTTCCTCAGGTAGCACCGTGCCGAGCGAGACGCCGAGTGCTGCGCGGCCCTGCCCGAGCAGGATCATCGTGTCCCGATCGGCCCTTCCCTCGGCGGCTCGTGCCTCAAGTCGAGCGACCAGCGGCCATAGTTCGTTGACCGCATCGACGGCTCTGCCGGACTGGCGTGCGATCTCAGCAAGGCGGATGGTCGAGTCACCGAACTGATTCATCGCCGCGAAGTCGGCATCGTCGTTGTCGGTCACGCCCAGCGCGTGCATCGGCAGCCCGAGCGTCCGTGCGATGTGCCGGCGCGTGGCGACGTCGCTGATGTTCCGGCGACCGGTCTCGATCATCGACACGTAGGTCTTGTCGTAGCCGAGCAGGGCTGCGAGTCGTTCCTGGCTGAGCTTGTTCAGCTTGCGGTAGGCGCGCAGGATCGTTGCCAGATCGCGACTTCTGAGGGCCGCGGTTGCCTCTGGTGCCGACCACAACCACACGACGGGCGTGAGTCGACGAGCAGGAACGACCGGGGCGACGTGACGCGCACTGGCGTGACAGGTGGGACAGATCGGCTCGACGGCGAGCCGACTCAGTTCGGCTCCGCACGCGTCACAGCGTCCGCCCGTCATGGCTTACCTGACCGCGTCTGCGCGCAAGCGTTCGAACCACGTCGCGATCGAGCGCTTGTAGCCCTCGGGCATGTTCAAGCCCGGCACTTCGTCTTCGGCGAACAGCCCGATTTCCTTGTGCTCGTGGGAAAGCACGGGCTCGCTGTCGCCGTCCGGGTGGCAGCCGTAGGTCACGATGAACACGTTCTTCTCGGCGACGTTGATGTAGTACATCCACGTGTCGAGGATCGGCCCGGTCGTCACCTTCCACTGCGTCTCTTCGGTGATCTCGCGGGCAACGCACTCTTCAGGCGTCTCGCCCGGCTCGATGCGGCCGCCCGGCAGCTCCCACTCCTCGCGCTCGTTCTTCAGCAGCAGCACCTTGCCGTCGCGGACCACCACGCCCTTGATCGAGACGGGGTAGGCAAGCTGGCTCATCGAGGTGTCCTCCGTGGTCGCGGGCAAGCTGCTCAACGGCAAAGTAGCACCGGAACCCACCATGCCGAGGCGACGCGGTGTTGACAACCTGTCACTGGACGTGGTGGACAGAACAGCGTTCTGCTGATCCCGTAGACGAATCGTTTCGGGAGGTAGACGCCATGATCGAGCCGTGTCGCGTCAACGCGGACTCCGCCAACCTGGTCGAGCTGATCGCCGAGCAGGGACTCGCTGTAGTCGACGGTCTCGATGGTCCTGAGGACCTCCTGAGGCTCGCGCGATCGCTCGCCATCGTCGTGCCGCACCGGGACAGCGGACCAGACGGCGTCACCACGATCGCTGACCTCGGCGAGTCGATCGTGCGCAGTGGATTCGCAGGCTTCAGTGCGTGTGCGCTCAACCCGCACACCGATCGCTCTGGTGTTCCGCATCCACCTGCCCTGCTGATGATGAGCTGCACGCAAGCAGCGACAACCGGCGGCGAGTGCGTGCTCATCGACGGCCAGGCCGTGTACGACGATCTCGCCGAGTCGGAGCCCGAAGCGCTCATCGCCTTGAGTACTCCGCGCTCTGTGCTGTTCGGCGGCGCGGCCGGACATCTCAGTTCGATCTTCAGCGACAACGGCGGCGGCCGGATCGCCGTCAGACTTCGACTCGACGAGCTCGCTCAATTCGCGCCCGAGGTCGACCGCTGGATTCCAGTGCTGCGCGCGGCGATCGACCGTCACGCGTTCGAGTTCAGGCTCGCTGCTGGGCAGGGCTACGTCCTCGACAACCACCGCTGGTTGCATGGTCGGCGAGCGTTCACCGGGCAGCGCGTGGTCCACCGCGTGAACGGCGATCCGTTGCCGGAACTGGTTGTGGCGACGGGTGTTCGCGTCCGGGCATCGAGTGATGCCGCATGAGCGACGATACGGCGATCCGCGCGTTTCCCGCGCTCGCTGCGCTCATTGCGATCAGAGACGCGGGCTGGACCTTCGTCCACCGCGACGCGGTCGAGGGCGTGCCGACACAGGTCGACGGCTACCGAGTCTGGCCAGGCGGATGGATTGACGCTGTCCGGGTTCGCGATGAGAACGACGCGATGGCGTTGCGCACCGATGGGGATGAGCCGCCCGGCATCGTGTGGGAGCGAACAGGTCCGCTCACGCACGTGGTTCAGGAGCTGTTGAGTGTTCCTGCTCCTGGCGATCGGCTCGCGCCTCGGCTCGTGAAGGCGACCGGGCCGATCTTATGGACGCCGTAGTCAGACCAGCAGCTGGTGTCTTCCGGTCGTTGTTGCACGCGGTCGAAGCGACGGCACGCCCAATCGACTTCCGAGGGATCGCACTCTGGTTCGCCGTCTGCGGAGCGGCATCCGTGCTGGTCAGCGGGGACGAGATGGGGGCTCGCAAAGTGTGCCCATTGTGTGCCCGAACGCTCCGAAACGAGCTGATCGACAACGGCACCGAACGGCAGCCGCACCGGCCTGACCAGGATCAATCAGACCGGTGTGGTACTACCCGTCAGTACTCAACACGAACACCAGGGAACTCGTAATGAGCAGGTCATCGGTTCGATTCCGATAGGCGGCTCGGTGAGACGGAAGGGCCAGGTCACTCGATGACCTGGCCCTTCCGCTGTTTAGTCGTTCGTCAGGCCCAGGTGTGAACGGCGGACTAAGCTCGGCCGTATCCGGGGAAGACGCAGTGACCGGGCGCTTCCGAGGGGTCACCTAAGGTGAGTTCGGTCCGGGTGGTTAACATCGCCGACCTTCGTGCGATCAGTCCACCAAAGGACCGGCGAGCCTCCACTGTCGCCTGGTGCGGTGGTGAGCCGACACGCATCACCTTGTATGCAGAAGGAGGAACGCACACCATGTCGTACATGGGCGGCGAGAACGGCGACAAGTGAGTCGCTGACCTGGGCTTACGTGCCCCGCAGGGGGCCTGCACAGCCAGGTGTGGTGTGCAGGCCGTTTTACCTCTGAAGTTCCAGCAGCATCCCGGCACGACGGTTCGCAGGCAGGTTGTTGATGGCCAGCATGATCTCGACGCGTCCTGCGTTGGTCTTCCTGATGATCTCGAAGTCGTCCCGGATCCGGTTGAGTGCGATCACGTCCCAGTGCACGTCGACTCCCGGTGGCAGGACGATCGTGTAGGTCGCGCGTTCGACCGGTTGCCGGAAGTAGAAGGTGAACGGGTCGGGCTTCTTGTTGACCATCAGTGGCACGCATTTCTTCGGCCAGGTCCACTCCATTTTCAGGCGTATTTCGCTGTCCACTTCCGCAGGCGAGTGGAAGTGGGAGACCATGTCGAGTTTGCCGTCCGCGCTCCAATGCGACGTGACCAGAAAGCTCGGTCCCATGCTTCCGTCGACCAGGAGGCTGCGAACTTTCGCGTTGACCTCCTTCTGGATCGACTTGGGCTGGTTCCAGCCCGGGCCGAAGCGCAGCCGGAAGAACCTCGCCTCGGCGTTGCGAATCACGGCGTTGACCGTGATGAACTCCTGCGTGTCGCCGTTGGCCGCGATGACCGCGACCTGGTCCCACACCTTGATGTCGAACTGGCTGGGCTGCAGTTCCATCAGCATGTACGAGTACTTGGACAGGAGGGCCCGGTACTCGCGGGACTCCGACTCGAGCTTGGTGACGCGGGCCGTCAGGTAGACGAGCAGCAGGAGCACCAGGACGATTGCGCCGATCACGAACGCCGTGCGAATGGCGACCGGCCCGAACAGGGTGGACAACACGGCACCGAACGCGACGAGGCCGAGCAGTCCCTTGATGAACCCGACCGCTCCTTCGTCCTGGAGGAATTTCTCCAGCCACTGCGCGAACGACCTGAGCACCCGGTCCACCCCTCCGCCGCCTGACTAGGCAGGGTATCTCGGGCCTGTCGGAGTCGTCATCGAAGTTGGTACAAATGGGTGGACGCTGAATTGTCAATCAATTGGCATTGTTCCGCAGTTTATGTCGCAGGAGGTGTGTCACAGGTGGTGAGTGCGTTCTCCAGCGCCGAACGCTCTGCCGGCGCCACGCTCAACCCGTAGGCAGCCTTCACCGTCACGTAAATCCGCCCGTACGAGCACGTGTATGCGGCGTTGGGAGGCATCCACTCGTCAGGTGTCTTGTCGCCCTTCGACTGGTTGACCTTTCCGGAGACCGCCATCAGGTTGCGCAGGTCGTTCGCTGCCGCCACCCGGCGCTCCTGGGGCCACGCGGCCGCACCGCTGCGCCACATCTCCGCCAGCGGCACCACGTGGTCGATCTGGATCTTCGACACGCTGGTGACGCGCGAGCCGGTGTAGGGGTCGTCGAGCGTGCCCGACTGCACGCCGCAGCGGCCGGGCTTGCGCTCCACGGCCGTCAGGTCGCGGGCCAGCACCTGGCTGCGCTGGTCGCAACCGTCGCCGTCGGTGTCGAACCACGGCTGCCCGAACACGCACGCCTGACCGTTGTCGCAGTCGCGCACGTACCCGTCCAGCCGGCCCGGCGCGTTCAACGGCAGAGCGGCGAGAGAGGTGCGCGCCGCAACAGCGTCGAGGGTTCCGGCCGGCACTCGGTCGACCTGCGCGGGCGGGGAAAGGGGTATCGCGGAACAGCCGGTCAGCAGGATGATCAGCAGTAGCCACCGCATGGAAAGGGCTTACCCGCCACACCGGGCTCTGATGGCCGCTCAACGGCGTAACTCCTGGGGGACAGATGTCTGAAGCCAACGCGCTCGCCGACCGGCTCTTCGACACGATTCTCGACCGCTATCCGGTCGACGCCAGCCTGATGGGCTTCGACGTCGACCACGAGTCGCTCGTCGACCACAGCGAGGAAGCCGATCAGCGCTACCGGGTCCGGCTCTGGGCGATCGGTGACGCCGCGGAACGGCTCCAGCCGGAGACGTTGCCCGACCGCATCACCCTGGGGATCGTCCTGCACGAGGTGCGCACCCAGTCCGACGACATCGAGGCCAGGCGGATCGAGTTCGGGATCAGCACCAACCTTCGCACGACGGTCCCCAGCACTCTGGCGTTCCTGCCGCGCGTCCCCGTCGACACGCCGGAACGCCGAGCCGGGTACCTGGAGCGGCTGCGCAGGCTCGACGGGTTCCTCGCGACGATGATCACTCGTCACCGCACGGGTTTCGAGCACGGTCGGACGCCGGTGAGACACCTGGTGGAGCAGGCGATCGAACTGATCAACGGACATCTTGAGAACCTCAACGCGTTCGACCTCGTGGACGGTGCGAGCGAGGTCATCGACGAGGTCGTCCGGCCATCGCTTGAGAACTACCGCGACTTCCTGCGAAGCGAGGCGCTGCCACTGGGACGCGACACCGAGCATTCCGGGTTGTGCTGGCTGCCCAACCGGCGACGCGGTGTACCGGAAGGCGATCCGCGCCCACACGACCGAGGACATCGACCCAGAAGAGTTGCACGCCACCGGGTTGCGGTTGATTGAGGACCTCAAGCGCGAGTTCGCGCAGTACGGCGATGACGTGTTCGGCCGCATCCGCAACGACCCTGCCTTCCGCCACACCAGCGCCGAGGAGATGCTCGCCGCCGCCCGCACGGCCGTCACGAAGGCCGAAGCCGCCGCACCCCAGTGGTTCCGCACGACACCGGACGCCGCGTGCGCGATCAAGGAGGCACCGCCGGCGGTGCCCGCGCACGTGCCGCCCCACTACTTCCCGGCCGCGGAGGACGGCAGCCGGCCCGGCACGTACTTCGTCAACACCAAGGAACCGCAGAACCGCCTCAAGATCGAGGACGAGGCCACGGCGTACCACGAGGCCGTGCCGGGGCATCACTTCGAGTACTCCAAGTCGGCGCTGCTCAAGGGCCTCCCCGTCGTGCGCAGGAAGACGCCGATCAGCGTGTTCGGCGAGGGCTGGGCGCTCTACTGCGAACGTCTCGCCGACGAGATGGGCCTGTACAGCAACGACGAGTCCAGGCTCGGCATGCTCACCATGGACGCCATGCGCGCCGGCCGGCTCGTCGTCGACACCGGGTTGCACGCCAAGGGGTGGAGTCGTCAACAGGCCATCGACTACCTCGTCGGCAACACCCCGTTGTCGCTCATGCAGATCGAGTCCGAAGTGGACCGGTATCTCGGCGAACCCGGTCAGGCGCTCGCGTACATGGTGGGGCGGCTGAAGTTCCAGGAGCTGCGGCGGAAGGCCGAGAAGGCGGGCAAAGACGTTCGCGACTTCCACGAGGTCGTGCTCAGTCAGGGCCGGCTCACGCTCGCACTGCTCGACGAGGTCGTCGAGGAGTGGATCGCCGATGCGTGATCTCGCGGAGCGGCTGTCCGAGCTGATGCTGGACCACCACGCGTTGCGGGCGAACCTGTTGGGCTTGAGGGACGACGGCGCGCTGCAGGACCACAGCGAGGAGTCGGACCAGGAACACCTGCGGGGCTATCGGCAGATCGCAGGGGAAGCGGAACGGCGAACCCCGGAAACCCTCGACGACCACATCACCCGGGATGTCGTCCGGCACCTGGCACGCGCGGAGTGCGAGACGATCGAGTCGAGGGCGATCGAGTTCGGTGTCAGCGGCTACATCCGGTCCGCGGTACCGGAGTTGCTCTACTTTCTGGGCGACCTGAAGAGCCACCACGCCGTGCCGGGGTTCCTCGCGACGGTCGCCGAACGGCACCGCGCGGGCATCGCCGCGGGACGGACACCGGTCAGGCACCTCGTCGAGCAAACGATCGAGCTCGTGGACCGTCACATCGCAGAACACGACGAACTTCGTCCGGCACTGCGGAACTACCGCGACGTGCTGACGAACGACGTCCTGCCGCACGGCCGCGACACCGAGCACGCCGGGCTGTGCTGGTTGCCTGACGGCGAAGCGTTGTACCGAATGGACATCCGCAGGCACACGACCGCAGACCTCGACCCCCACGAGCTGCACGCCACCGGACTCAGGCTCATCGAGAACCTCCAACGCGAGTTCGGCGGGCGCCGAGGTGGCGGACACAGGTACGCCAGCGCCGACGAGATGATCGCCGACGCCGAAGCAGCCATGCGACGGGCTGAAGCCGTTGCCCCGCAATGGTTCCGAACGACGCCAGACGAACGGTGCGTGATCGCCGAGACCGCGCCGTCGGTGTCGGCGAGCACTCCGCCGCACTACCTGCCGGCCGCACTCGACGGCAGCCGGCCCGGCACCTACTTCGTCAACACCAAAGAACCACATACCCGCTTGAAGTGCGTGGCCGAGGCGACGGCGTTCCACGAAGCGGTGCCGGGCCATCACTTCGAGAACACCAGGATCATGCTCCTCGACGACCTGCCGCTGCTCCGCCGCAAGGCACCGATCAGCGTGTTCGGCGAGGGCTGGGCGCTCTACTGCGAACGTCTCGCCGACGAGATGGGCCTGTACAGCAACGACGAGTCCAGGCTCGGCATGCTC
>NZ_VSRL01000075.1 GCF_012184385.1 Lentzea indica | reverse complement strand
CAGCTCGCACTCGAAACCGAGTTCGACGACCAGGGCCGTCAGCTCGCCTGAGTCGCAACGACCCAACTGATGGAACGTCAACAGGAACCGCGGCGCCTCCAACAACGGCGCGACGATCCAGCAGCCCGGCCCGCTCGACACCACGGGCGACGAGGACATCGACGAGCAGTTCACCGTGAACTTCCGCTCGCACTGGACCGCCATGACCGCCGAGGCCGCACTCATGCGACGCAACGGTGGCGGGGCGATCGTCAACACCTCGAGCATCGGCAGCCGCCGCGCGAACCCCGCCCTCCCCGCATACGGCGCCATGAAGCGCGCGCTCAACAGCATCACCGAGACCGCGGCCGTGACCTGGGGCCCGCAGGGCATCCGGGTGAACGGCATCACACCCGGCGGCACCGCCACCGAGATGATCGACGCGTGGGAGGCGGTGTCCCCCGGCATCATCGAGCGCATCAACGCGGCGAGCCCGCTCGGCCGCATGGCCGAGCCCCGCGAGGTGGCAGAGGCGGCCGCGTGGCTGCTCAGCGACCGTGCCTCGATGGTGACCGGCGCGATCGTGCCGGTCGACGGCGGCGCCGGCGCCTGAAAGCGCGATGTCAGGACGAGACGAACAGCAGTGCGGCGGTGATCGCCTCGACCCAGAAGTAGAACCAGATCGGGTAGAACGCGGTGGCCTTGTCGGCGAGCCGGGAGAGCAGGCGGCCCAGCGCCATCCCGGCCAAAGCCGCCGCGACGGTGATGACCGCGCCTGTGCGGATGCCGCCGGCGTCGATCGCCGCCGCGGCCAGCACGGCGGCGATCGCGAGGCCGAAGCCGCCGTAGACCGCGCGGACCTCCGACCGGCTTTCCGGTGCGTCGACGACGATGCGGAACGGCTTGGCGAGTGCCGCGGGCGCGATGAGGGCGTAGACGCCCATGCCGAGGAAGAACACCGCGGCGATGACGATGATCGTGGTCTGCACCCGTGGAATCATCGGCGGCGTGGACCACGCCGCGCTTCCGGAAACGTGCTGCCCGTCCGAGCGGGCGACGATCTGGATCTGGCCGGGCCAAGCCGCCTACCTGGGTCCATCGCTCACACTCGACCCGCACTCCGGTTCGGTGCACTGCGTCGCGCTGGGCCTCGACGCGCCGTTCACGCTCTCGGACAGCCAAGGAGAACGGACGGTCCGCAGCGCCCTCATACCGGCGCGAACCCGGCATCAGGTCGTCTCGGACGGGGGCCGGATGCTGTTCCTCTACCTGGAACCCGGCCTGACGGACGACCGGATCCGCACCGCGCTGGACACCCTGCTGGCCGACCCGCTCCTGAGCGCGCCGCAGGTCGCCGCCGAGATCAACCTGTCGACGTCCCGCTTCCTGCACCTCTTCTCAGACGCCGCCGGCACCAGCTTCCGCCGGTACCGGCTGTGGGCGCGGATGCTGCGCGTCGCCGCCGCGGTGAGCAAAGGCGCGGACCTGACCAGTGCGTCCGCCGAGGCGGGATTCGCCTCGCCGAGCCACTTCAGCGACACCTTCCGCGACATGTTCGGGCTGACCGCGAGCGCGTTGCTCGCGCAGCGCACCCGGATCGTCGTGCTTGATCCGGGCTCGAACGGTGCTCCAGCGGCGTAGATCACGCCCGAACGCACTAGCTAAGGTATGCCTTAGTTAAGTTAGGGTTACTTTACGCTGCCCGGGAGTGCCAGGAGAGGATCGCGATGGAACCGGTGTTAGACCTGGCCGGAATCGGCTTCGGGCCGTCCAACCTCGCTCTCGCGATCGCCGTGGAGGAACACGCGCTGCCTGTGCGGGCACGCTTCTTCGAGAGGCAGCCGCGCTTCGGCTGGCACCGGGGGATGCTCCTCGAAGACGCCACCATGCAGGTGTCGTTCCTCAAGGATCTTGTCACCCTGCGCAACCCCACGAGCACGTTCAGCTTCCTGTGCTACCTGCGCGACCGGGGGCGGCTGGTCGACTTCGTAAACCACAAGAACCTCTTTCCGCTGCGCAAGGAGTTCCACGACTACTTCGAGTGGGCGGCGGAGCGGGTCGCGCATCACGTGTCGTACGGCGCGGAGGTTTCCCGGGTTCGCGCTGATGAGGACGGGTTCGAGTTCACCACCGGCGGGGCCGGGGTCAGGGCCCGCAACCTGGTGCTGGCCACCGGGCTGGAGGCCTGCCTGCCGGACGGCATCGAGGCGGGCGAGCGGATCTGGCACAACAAGGACCTGCTGCACCGCGTGGAGAGCCTTCGGGATCCGCGGCACGTCGTCGTGGTCGGTGCCGGGCAGAGTGCGGCGGAGGCGGTTGCCTTCTTCCACGACCGGTTCCCCGAGAGTGAAGTGCACGGGGTCTTTGCGCGGTACGGGTACAGCCCTGCCGATGACAGTCCGTTCGCGAACCGGATCTTCGACCCTGGCGCGGTGGACGACTTCTACTCCGCACCGGAAGAGGTCAAGCGCAAGCTGATGGGCTACCACGCCAACACCAACTACGGCGTGGTCGACCAGGACCTGATCGAGGAGCTGTACCGGCGGGTGTATCGGGAGAAGGTCGTCGGCAGGCAGAGGTTGTTGCTGCACAACACTTCCCGGCTCATCGACGTGAATCCGGACGGCAAGTGCGTGATCGAGTCGCTCGCGGACGGCGGGCGGCTGCCTGTCGACGCCGACGTGATCGTGTACGCGACCGGCTACCGGCCTGCGGATCCGGTCAGGGTGCTCGGGGAGCTCGCTGACCACTGCGAGCGCGACGAGTACGGGCGGCTGAAGGTGACCCGTGACTATCGGGTGGTCACGAGCGAGGAGATTCGCGGCGGGATCTACCTCCAGGGCGGCACCGAACACACGCACGGCATCACGTCTTCGCTGCTCTCGAACACGGCCGTGCGTGTCGGCGAGATTCTCGACTCGATTCTGCGGCGACCGGCGGCCTTGGCCGGGCCGGTGCCGAGGCTCGAAGCAATCAAGTAGTTCCATGAGGAAGGACCTGTCATGACCAACCCGTTCGAGGACCCGCAGGGCCGTTTCTTCGTGCTGGTCAACGAAGAGCAGCAGCACTCGCTGTGGCCGACGTTCGCGGAGGTGCCCGCCGGGTGGACCAAGGTCTTCGGCGAGGAGAGCCGCGACGCGTGCCTGGCCTACGTCGAGGAGAACTGGACGGATCTGCGCCCAGCCTCTATCCGTGTTTGATGGCCGCTGCTCCGCAGACGGCGGCGAGTTCGCCATGAAGTCGGTCGTCCGGCCGACTCGCTCGCACCGAAATGGGCTCCGCCGATTTCGGCACGAGCGGGTGACCGGACGACCGACGCGAACTCGCGGCCTTACTTGCCCAGGTATTGGCTGAAGGTCCGCTCGCCCACCGCGCGGCCGGGAGTCAGGTTCCCGCCGGCGCGGTAGGCGCGGTACGTCGCTCCGGGCACCTTCAACGGCACCAGCCTGCGCTTCTTTCCCGTTGCGGCCAGGTACATCCGCGCGAAGTCGGTCGCCTCGCGGACCTCGGGCCCGCCCATCTCGGGTGCTATGCCTGCCGGTGCGGCTTGCGCCAGCGCGGCGAGTTCCAGGCCCACCTCGGCTTCGTCGATCGGCTGGAACCGGAATCCCGGCACCGGCATCAGCGGAAGCTTCGACAGGCGGTCGAACATGGTGTGCAGCAACGAGTGGAACTGGGTGGCTCGCAGGATCGTGTACGGCACGCCGGAGTTGATGATCAACCGCTCGGCGGCGAGCTTCTGCTTGTAGTAGGGGAGCGGGACCTCGTTGCAGCCGACGATCGAGATGTAGAGCAGGTGCGCGGGCTTGGCTGCGAGCACCGCCCGTGTCATGTCGACCTCACGCCGGAACGACGTTGCGCAGTGCACCACCACGTCTGCCCGCAGTGCGCCCAAACCGGTGCCGCGCAACAGGTCCGTTCCGGTGGACCGGGACACGGCCTTGGCTCCCGGTAGTGCGGCGACGACGTGCTTGCCGAGCGATCCGTTGCCACCCGTGACGACGAAGGTCATGCCCCCACCCTGACACGGTGGTAGTGCGCCAGCACGACGGTTCCGGTGACCGCGGCGATGGCGCTGATCACGAGACCGGCCTGGGTCAGGCCGCTCATGCCCGTGCCCTCGCCGAGCAGCTTGATGCCGATCCACGCCGCGACGATCGGGTTGACGACGGTCTGCCCGGCCACGACGAGATCGGGCGGGCCGGCGGCGTACCCGAGCTGGATGAACCACGCCCCCACGAGGAAGGACACGGCCAGCGCCAGCAACGAGATCCACTCGATCTGCGGCAGCGCGGTCGTGACGGCCCTGACGAGCACCGCGACCAGCCCGTACGCGACCCCGGCTCCCACGGCGAGTGCCAGTGCCCGTACCGCGCCGGTGCTGAAGGTCGCCGCGACGGTGCACACCAGCACACCCGCGACGACGAGTTGGCCTGCCTGCAGTGCCACCTTCGGCGACACGTCGGTCGGCACCGCCGCGCCCGCTGTGATGGTCACGAACACCACGATCCCGGCCGTCGCCACCAGCACCGACACCGCGAGCAGCCCGGTCAGCCGTCGCGTCCGTGCCACCGCGATGATCGGGATGGCCAGCGCGTTCAACGGCGCGACCACCGACACCGGGGCCAGTGCCAGCGCGACGATCTGCAGGATCGCGCACGCGAACAGCACCAGGAACCCGTAGACCCACCGGCGTGACGTCACCAGCCGGTGCGCCGAGGTCAGTTTCAGGTCGGTCATTTCCCGCACACCGGCGTGCTGCCACATCGCGCCGAGTGCGCTGCACCCGGCCGCGAGCACCGCGCAGAGGATCGCGATCCCGACCACGTGCAGATCGTACGCCGACACTGCTATGGTTCATTACATGAGTAACGAACCCAGGAAGTGAGCCATGTTCGACGACCGGAGCCCGATCTACCGGCAGATCGCCGACCGGATCAAGGCGGACGTGCTCAACGGGGCGTTGAAGGCGGACGAGCAGGTCATGTCGACCAACCAGTACGCCGCCTACTACCGGATCAACCCGGCGACCGCGGCGAAGGCGTTCCAGCAGCTGGTGGACGAGCGGGTGCTCTACAAGAAGAGGGGGATCGGGATGTTCGTGAGCACGCAGGCTCGCGACATGCTGCGGGCACAGGGACGGGAGACCTTCTTCGGTGAGGTCGTGGACCCGATGGTCGCGGAGGCGCGTGCCATCGGCATTCCGCTCGCCGACGTCATCCGCCGCATCGAGCAGCACGAGAACGGGGACGTGTGATGCGGGTTGACGTGAGTGGCCTGACCGTGCGCTACGGCGACGTCACAGCTGTGGACGACATGAGCTTTTCGTTGTCCGGCAACAAGATCTACGGGCTTCTCGGCCGCAACGGCTCCGGCAAGACCAGCCTGATGTCGACGCTGGCCGGCTACCGCAGGCCGATCGGCTCGGTGCAGCTCGACGGCGAACCGGTCTTCGAGAACGCGGGCGCGATGCGGAACGTCTGCCTCGTCCGGCACACGCCCGACGCCGCCGACAAGGGGGACAAGGTCGCCGAGGCGCTCAACTTCGGCAAGGCGTGGAGGGACACGTGGGACGACACGTACGCGCATGAGCTGGTCGAGCTGTTCAAGATCCCGCTGAGGACGAAGGTCGGCGAGCTGTCGCTGGGCCAGCGGTCCGCGCTCGGCGTCGTGATCGGGCTCGCCAGCCGCTCACCGCTGACGATGCTCGACGAGTCACACCTCGGCATGGACACACCGACCCGGTACGCGTTCTACGACACGCTGCTCAACGACTTCATGGCGCACCCGCGCACCATCATCATCTCCACGCACCTGATCGAGGAACTGGCCTCGCTGCTGGAAGAGGTTGTGATCATCGACAGCGGCCGGTTGGTGTTGCAGGAGGAGGCCGACGTGCTGCGGTCGCGCGGCACCGAGGTCACCGGAAGTGCTTCGGACGTCGACGAGTTCACCGCGGGGCTGACCGTGCTCGGCAGCAAGTCGTTGGGGCGCACCAAAGCTGCAATGGTCTACGGCACGCTCGACGACTCGCAGCTCATCCGGGCCCGTCAGCTCGGACTGGAGCTCGGCCCGATCGCGTTGCAGGACCTGTTCGTCCATCTCACCGAACCGGTCGGAGGAAAGCGGTGAAGATCTTCCGTCAGGTGACCGCGTCACTCGTCGCGTTCAGCACGATCGTCGCGGCCTGCGTCTTCGCGTTCGTCGTCGTGGTCACGTTCGTCGTCTCGGCGTTCCGCGGCGTCGAGATCAGCGCGTGGAACATCGTCACGTCCCAGATCGCGCGCTGGTACCTGCTCTGGGCCGGTGTCTACGTGATCCACAACCTGCTGCCGATCGCCGTCGCGCACGGTCGTACGCGCCGCGAGTTCCTCGTTGCCACGTCCGGGTTCTCCGTGGTGCTGGCACTCGCGATGACCTTGGTCGCGTGGCTCGGCTTCCTCGCAGAGGGTGGGATCTACACGCTGATGGACTGGCGTGCGGACGAGCACGGCACTCCGCTTGCGTACTTCCTGATGTTCCTGGTGTGGTGCACGGTCGGCATGTTCTGCGCGGCGGCGTTCGACAGGTTCGGCGCGGGCGGGATCTTCTCCGTGCCGCTCGGCCTGGCGTTGGTGATCGTCACGACGGTGCGGATTCCGGGTTCGGGGAACCTGCCGTTCATCCGCAACATCCCGTCCCTGCTCGGCTCCGGCTGGCACGTGATGTCGGTGGCGGCGTTCTTGATCGCGCTCGCGGGCACGTGGGCGATCGCACGCGACATGCCGATTCGCCTGCGGACGAGCTGACGTCAGCCGCTGTCACGCGCTTCACCCGGCCGCCAGTTCCGCCGTGCGGTGGCGTTCCATCAGCTCGACCACCTCGGCGGTGGGCGGGTGGGTGATCGCCGTCCGAGCCGAGCGGACGACCTCGAGCGATTCGGTGAGATGCGCGTGCACGAACTGCTTCAGCGCGTCCGGGCTGGTCGACGCGAGCTGGATCTCCGCATCCGTTGGCATGCCCGGCATGTCGTGCCCGGCGTGGTTGTTCACGTACGGCGCGTCGAGCAGCTTCTTCAGTTCCGCGAGCTCGGTGTGCCGGTTCTCCTTCAGCTCGGCCTCGCCGGTGAGCTCGAGCAGCTTGAGCGCCTGCTCGTCGGTGGCGATGGCCAGCTCCACGAACGCTCGTTCCGTTGCGCCGTAACCGTTCTGTGGTGGTTGAGGTTCCTGCTGGCAGGCCACGAGAAGGCCTGCCAGCAGGAGCACGATCATCCGTGGTTGCCGGCGTGATCGCACTTCATCACCACGTTGATGCAGTTGCGGACGCGGCGTTCCATCTCGGCGCGCGGCCACACGTTGAAGAAGTCGCCGTGCATCGTTTGCCCTGTGCCCGACGACAACCTGAGACCGGACGGGTTGCCGCTGACCGGATACCGCAGCACCATCCGCAGCTTCGGCACCGAGACCGGGTGACTGGACGGGCAGCCACCGGCGACGGGATAGGACATGTGCGACTTGTGGTCGGCGGAGTCGAGGTTGCGGCCGTCCCAGCACTGCGGGAAGTCCAGGTACGTCTCGAGCATCGTGCCTGCCGGGCACTCCACGAAGTTCTTCGACGGGTTGACGTGCCCGGCGTGCAGGCACGACCAGCGCGCGATGCTGTCGTTGTCACCGGTGGCCTTGGCGTTGCCCGCCACGATCTTCAACCCGTACGGCGTCGGCTGGATCGCCGCCGGGTTGTTCACGCCCTCACCGAGGTAGTAGAAGGTGATCCCGGTCGGGGCGATCGCGGTGTCGTTCCGGTACATCGTCGGCACCCAGTACGACGAGATGTCGGCCACAGGGTCGCAGTTCCCGGTCGCGCCCTCCAGCGACTGCTGGGTCGAGCGGGCGTTCGTCGAGTGGTTGCCGAAGAAGTCGTGGGAGTGGGAGGCACCGGGCAGGTTCGGCAGGACGATCGGGTCGTCCGGCAGGCGGTGACTGAGCTGGCAGTCCGCGACGAACTCGGCGACGCGGACGGGTTCTCCTTGTGCCGCAACGGGAACGCTGAGTGCGGCTGCTGTCAGTGCGAGAACTGTGGCCAGGTGGAACAGAGGCTTCCTCATTGAAGCTTTCCTCTCCGCAGCAGGATTGGGAGAGCGCTCTCAAGCAAATCGAGCATGGCGCAGGTCACAGTGAGCGTCAATCCGCAAGAAATGTTCAGAAGTCCCGGTTTTCTTGACACCGCCTGCCTCTCGGCACCCGCTGGTGCTCGACCACGTCAGGGTGTTCCGCTGACCTGGGAGAGTGACACCGTTGCCGGCGGCGAGACGTCGAACGCCTCCGTGACCGCTTCGATCTCGATCTGCGCGGTCTCGCCGGTGGCCAACGGGATCGCAGGCACGAAGTACGCGTCGTTCGTCGTGCCGCCGAGGAAGATCCGCTCGGATCCGGTCCACTTGTGGACCCGGTACTGCCGGATCGCGCCGGGCGAACGGGTCCAGGTGAGCCGTGCCGACACCGTCGTGGTGCTGGTGCGGCTCACCTGCTCGACCCGGACGTTCGACGGAGCCGCCGGTGGCGTCATGACCGGGTTCGTTACGCCGATCCTGCCGATCAACGCGGTCACCGGACCGCCGGGCAGCACCCGCAGCGTGATCTCGGTCAGCGTCGTGCCCGAGTGCTCGCCGAGCGGGAAGACGCTGCGCCGCCACGCCCCGGACACCCCTCCGAGGTCCAGGACCTTCTCCGCGGTCCCGAACCGGAGCACCGCCTGCAACCTCGACGGACCGGCGCCGGTGCGGTGCACGATCTCGAACTGGCTGTTCCCCGTCAGCTTCAGCGACGTCGCGAACAGGCGGACGTCGTTGGCCGACAGGGGAGTGCCGGTGATCTTCAGCGCCGTGCCGCCGTCGTACGGGTCGTCCCAGTCGAGCGACGGCGTGACCTTCGTGCCGGTGCCGGTGACGCTCCACCGCCAGGTCGGCAGCACGTCCTGCAGCGACAGGTTGTTCCAGGCCTGGCCGGATCGCACGATGCCGTTGACGGCGAACTTCTTGCCGTGCCCGGTGTTGAAGTTCGTCACGAACGGCAACGAGGTGATCGGCGTCAGCTCGGTGATGTGGTGCGCGACTCCCTTCCACGAAGCCGTCGTCGTGGTGTTCGACGGGTCACCGTTCGGGCCGACCCAGAACCTGTTGTCGCGCACGTAGAAGTCAGCAGGCCCGGTCGAGGACTTGAACGTCCACTCCGGACGGTAGAAGCCGAGTGAGGTGGTGTGCGGCTTGCCTTCGGGGAAGACCGAGGCCCAGCCGACGCTCGTGTTGTAGCCGTTGGCCTCGACGTCCACACCGGACGCCAGGTCGTACGGGCTGCGACCCATCTGCCCCGCCAGTGCGGCCGAGTTCGCCAGACCCTGCGTGCTCCACCAGAAGTTCAGGAACATCTCGTCGGACTGCTCGAAGAACATCCGGTTCCGCGCGGTCAAGGCGTTCTGCCACGAGACGCTGCCGGAGTCGGTCATCGCGTCGTACCAGATGACCCGCAGCCCGCTCTTCTTCATGTACACGATGAAGTCGCGCATGTCCTGCGCCAGCTGGGCGTTGCCGCCGGCCGTCTCCTGGTTGAGGAACCAGCCGTCGAACCCGTGGTGACGCGCGACCTGGATCATCTTGTCAGCCACCGGGAACCTGTCGCCCTCGCGCTTCACGAAGTCGCGGACCCACTGGATCTGGCCGCCGTACGCGGTGGGCGGGAGGAACACGTTGCCGATCACCCGCACTCCGTTGCGGTGCGCGGCGTCGGTCACGGTCGGGTTCGGCGCGAGGATCAGGCCCTCGGACGCGGAACCGCCCCAGAACACCAGCTCGTCGATGTACTGCCAGTAGTTCGTGGCGTAGTAGTTCATGTCGAGCGAGCCCTGCGCCGGGTTGTTGCTCGTCGGCGCGTACGCCACCAGCGCCTGCACCCGTGCCTCGCCGGCGTGGGCGTGCGCGTTGGCCGGTCTGGCCGGGACGACACGCTTCGCCAGCGGCACCGTGCTGCGGTTGTACTTCGCGTCCCTGTCCGTCGACGGATCCCAGTCGAGGATCGTCGCGGGGTGCCAGTACGACGCGTACGGCTGGGCGATGGCGTCGGCAGCGGACGCGGGAGTCTCGGACAGCAGACTGGTGAGAGCTGCTGTGGAGCTCAGAACGAGGAACTGTCTCCGAGTGGGCACGCGATCACCCTTGTGCGCCAGTCGATTCGACGTATACCGCCGCTGCGGTGACTCCATCGGACGACAATCGAGCGATCTGCTGCTCTGCGTAACCGAGTTCCGCCGGGCGTCATGCCCGCCGTGGCGACGAGCTCGCGGAAGATCTTCTTCCCGCGTTCACCCTTCGGATCCACCGCGATGGCGCGCTCGTTGCGGTCGAGCGCCAGGGTCAGGTTGCTCATGCGGCGAGCGACCCCATCACCACCGACGGGAAATCAACAACCCGGATTCCGTCGAAAGCACCATCCATGTGGCCGAACCCCAGCGAGGCTACTGGGCGGTAGCGTGGGGTCGCCGTCGCTTTTGGTTCCCCTGCAACCAATCGAGGTGTACATCGTCGTGCGCATCAAAGCTGTGCTTGCGGCGCTCATCCTGGCGCTGATCCCGGCCACCGCCTCCGCGGCGGCCAACCCCTACGAACGCGGCCCTGCACCCACGGCCGCATCTGTCGAGGCCTCCCGGGGCACGTTCGCCGTGACCCAGGCCGCCGTCGCCCGTCAGTCGAACTTCGGCGGCGGCACGGTCTACACCCCGACCAGTGATCTCACGTTCGGCGCGGTCGCCATCTCACCCGGCTTCACCGCGACCCAGTCGTCCGTCGCGCACTTCGGACCGCGGCTGGCGTCCTACGGGTTCGTGGTGATCACCATCAACACCCTGTCAGGCTGGGACGACCCCGACAGCCGTGGCCGCCAGCTGCTCGCCGCCCTCGACTACGTGGTCCGCACCAACCCTCGCGTCGACGCCTCGCGGCTCGCCGTGATGGGCCACTCGATGGCGGCGGGGGAGCGTTGCGCGCCGCCGCGACGCGTCCCGCCCTGCAGGCCTCGATTCCGTTGGCCGGCTGGCACAGCACCAAGAGCTGGCCGACGGTCCAGGTGCCGACCATGGTGCTCGGAGGCCAGAACGATCCCACCGCCCCCAACTCCCAGCACTCGACGCCGTTCTACAACTCGATGACGGCCGCGCCCGACAAGGCGTTCCTGGAACTGCGCGGCGGCGACCACTCGGCTCCCCGCAGTGACAACGTGACGGTGCGGAAGTACACGTTGTCGTGGCTCAAGCGGTTCGTGGACGACGACGTCCGCTACGACCAGTTCCTGTGTCCGGCCCCGGCGCCGAACACGCTCATCTCGGTGTACCGGGACACCTGTCCTCACGCCTGATCACTGGAGGTGCTGTGCCAGAGCGCGACGGCCTGGCACAGCGCCCACAGCAGCACCGCGGGAATCGCGTAGGCGCCGATCTGCAACCCCACTGCGGCCAGGACGACGATCGCGCAGACCAAGCCGACGTAACCGAGCCAGGGTGTGGCGCGCAGGTTCGTGACGGAGATCGCCCCGATGGTCAGCGCGAGCGCTGCCATCACAGGAACGTTGAGCAGCATGTGGTTCAACGCCGTCGAGTAGTTCAGCACGTCCGCTGACGGCAGCGGCAGTTGCTCGTGATCGGTCAGATGCGCGATGACCCCGCGCAGGGCCGCCGACACGAGCAGGCCCGCCACGACCGCGATGCCGAGCGTGCGTGCGGTGGCCAGCCAGGCCGACGTCGTGCCGTAGGTGAGATGGGTGAGCAGGATTCCGAACAGGACCGCGGCCCCGACGGCGAAGAACGCGGAAATCGTTCCCGAGGAACGGTTTGCGGCCTCCTGCCACCAGGCCAGGTCGTTGCTGACGTTCACGCTCGCGACCGTCCCGAAGAGACTGAGCGCGAACAGTCCGGCGGAGATGGACGCCGTGCGGCCGTCGGTGTGAGCGGTGATGGTCATGACTCTCTCACCAGGAGCCCGCCGCCCTCCGGGATCTCCAGCGGCACGGTGTAGAAGCGGATGTCGTAGCCGTCCGGGTCGGTGATGCCCGACAGCAGCCAGCCGACCGGGGTGCGCATCACGCCGTTGTGCGCGACGCCCTGCGCGGCGAGGTGGGCCGCGAGCGCGTTGATGGCGGCCTCGCCAGGCACCCCGATGGCGAAGAAGTCGAACCCGCGCGCACCGGCGGCGACCTCCGGGTTGAGGCGGATGGCGAAGCCCGGTCCGCCGTTGGGATGTGCCAGGGCGATGCCCATCAGCACTCCCTCCTCGACGAAGTGCATGACCTCCTGGTAGCCGAGGTGGTCGCGGTACCAGGCCAGCGACTTCTCCAGGTCGGACACCGGCAGCTTGACGTGGTGGATGCCTTCCAGCAGCGGCGCGTTGCTCATTTGTGACTCCCCAAATTGCAGTGGCACTGCACTTATGCAGTTAGACTGCAACATGTGCCAGGAGACGTCAACAGGGATTTACGAGCGGTGCGCCGAGCGGACACCGAGGTCCGGATCATCGAGGCCGCCACCGAGCTGTTCACCGAACGCGGTTACGTCGCCACGACGCTCGCCGACGTGGCCAAACACGCCGGCGTGGGTGCTCGCACGGTCTACGTGCGGTTCGCGACGAAGGCAGTGCTGCTGCAGCGCTGCCTGGACGTGGCGATCGCGGGGGACTACCACCGTGTGGCGGTGCCCGACCGGGACTGGTTCCACCGGGCGATGAACGCGCCGACCGCTGACGAGCGGATCGCGCGGATGGCCGAAATCAGCGCACAACTGATGGACCGCACGGGGTCGCTGCTGCAGGTCGCGCAGCAGGCCGAGGCGATCGAACCCGAGATCGCCGAACGCGCGCAGGCGGCCCGCGCGCAGACACATCAGGCCATCGGCGGCTTCTTCCAGAAGCTGGCCGCCGATGGCCTGATCTCAGTGGACGACGTGGACTGGGTCGCGGAGACGGGTGCGGTGCTCGGCCAGGCCGAGACCTACCTGCTGCTCACCAAGACCACGGGGTGGAGCATCGAGGCCTACGAGTCGTGGCTGGTCAAGACCTGGACACGACTCGTAGGAGGCGCTCACTCGTAGGCGATCGCGTCCAGCACGTTGAGGCGCGCGGCCCTGATCGCGGGCAGGATCGCCGCGATCACACCGACGACCGCGGCCACCACCAGGTACTGGACCATGGTCATCCAGGGGAACCCGATCTCCGAGATGCCCTGGTCCTTCAGCGCCTGCACGGTCGCGACGCCCAGCGCGAGACCGACCGCGAGGCCGAGCACCGCGCCGAACACCGAGATCACCACCGACTCGACGGTGATCATCCGCATCACCTGCGCCCGCCGCATGCCGATGGCCCGCAGCAGACCCAGCTCGCGGGTCCGTTCGATCACCGACAGCGCCAGGGTGTTGATGACGCCGAGCACCGCGATCAGGATCGCCAGCGCCAGCAGGATCTGGATCATCAGCAGGACCGTGTCGAACTGCGAGGTCGTCTGCTTCACGAACCCGCTGCGGTCCTGCACGGTGATCTCCGGGTTGTCCGCGAACAGCGGTTCGACGCGCTTCTGCACGTCCGCCACCGACGTTCCCGGCTTCACCTGGGCGAACGCCTGGCCGATCTGGTTGGAACGGAAGTCCTGGCCTGCGGACTCCGGCAGCACCAGGGCACCCTGCAGCACCTGCGTCTTGGCCCAGATGAACCCGACGGTGAACGTGCGAGGCTCACCCTTGGCCAGCTGCAGGGTCAGCGTGCTGCCGACCGACAGCTTCTTCTCGGTTGCGAGGTCCTCCGGCAGTGCGACCTGGTTGTCCTTCAGCGGCGCGATGTCGCCGGACTTCGGCTTGAGGCCGAACATCTGCTTCATCGCGGGCACGTCGGTGACGGCGATCGCGAACAGCTGGTCCTCGCCCTGCAGCACGCCGTCGGAGGACCAGCCGAACGCCGAGCTGACGCCGTCGGTCTTCGCGACCTTCGTCAGCAGGTCCCGCTGGAACGTGGCCGGCTGGCCCTCCGCCTGGCCCTCGCCGGAGATGATCAGGTCGGTCTGGAGCTGCCCGGCGGCGAGCTTCTCGATCGACTTGGTCGCCGACGTCAGCACCACGCTCACGCCGGTGATCAGCGAGATGCCGACCATCAGCGCGGCCGCGGTGATCGCGGTCCTGCGCGGGTTGCGTGCGGAGTTCCTGCGCCCCAGCAGGCCTGGCATCGACCACGACAGCAGGCGGCCGATCAGCGACACCATCGGCTTGGACAGCAACGGGGTCAGCAGCGCGACACCGACGAACGCCACGAGGATGCCGCCGAAGATCAACGGCAGCGACGCCTGGTCGAAGCCGAAACCCAGAGCCGTGCCGCCGGCGGCCACCACGAGAGCGCCGATGATCGTGATCTTGGTCAGCGGCCGGTCCGGCGTCGCCGCCTCCCGCATCGCCGCGACCGGCGCGATCCGCGACGCCCGCAGCGCCGGCATGACCGCCGCGATCATCGTGACGACGATGCCGACCGTGAACGACGAGATCACCGCCGACATCGGCACGCCGATGCCTGCGAGGTGCAGGTTGCCGCCGCCGACCGTGCTGAAGATGTTGGCCAGCAACGCTCCGATGCCCACCCCTGCCCCGAGGCCGACGATCGACGCGATCAGTCCGATCACGAACGCCTCCAGCACCACGGACCGGATGACCTGGCCGCGCGAGGCACCCATCGACCGCAGCAGAGCGAGCTCACGCGTGCGCTGGGCGACGATGATGGAGAACGTGTTGAGGATGATGAAGATGCCGACGAACAACGCGATGCCGGCGAACCCGAGCAGCACGTAGTTGAAGAACTTCAGGCCCTCGTTGATCTGGTCGGACTGCTCCTTGGCCAGCGCCGCACCGGTCTTCACGTCGTAGCCGGCGCCCATCTTCGCCGCGACGGCGTCGCGCAGGGCGTCGTCCGTCGTGCCGCCGGCCGCCGTCACCGTGATCGACGAGTACACGTCCTTCTTGCCCAGCAACAACTGCTGCGCGACCGGCTCGGTGAACGCCACCGACAGCTCTCCGCCCAGCGAGTCACGGCCACCCGCGTACTCGTAGATGCCGGTGATCTTGAAGGTCTTCTTGGGCTCCAGCGTGAGCAGCGAGATGTCGTCGCCCACCTTGAAGTCACCGGTCGTGGCCAGGTACGCGCCGACGACGACCTCGTTGTCCGCCTGCGGGCCCTTGCCCTCCCGGAGCTTCTCCAGGCCGTTGCCCGTCCAGTTGGCGCCGAACCGCGGCGCTCCGGACGTGGTCATCACCTTGCCGTTCTTACCGATCGGGCGTGCGGAACCCTGCACGTCGCCCACGGCCTTGGCCACACCCGGCACCGACTTGACGTCGGTGATCGCCTGGGGCGTCAGCGGTACGGGCTCCTTGCCCTTCTCCTGCTTCGGGTTCACCGAAACGTCCACATTGGCGAAAGCCGACGAGAACAGGTCGGTGAACGACCGCTGCAGCGTGTCGGTCAGCACGAACGATCCGGACACGAACATCACGCCCAGCACCACCGCGAGCGCGGACAGCACCAGCCGGAGCTTGCGCGAGAGCAAGCTCTTGATAGTGGCCTTAAGCATGCGGCACCACGCTGTGCTCAACTTGTGGCTCATCAAGGTGCTTCATCGTGTCGAGAACCTCTTCGGCCGACGGCGACAGCAGCTCGCGGACGATGTGGCCGTCCTTGAGGAAGATGACGCGGTCGGCGTACGAAGCGGCGTTCGGGTCGTGCGTGACCATCACGATCGTCTGCCCGAACTCACGCGCGGACCGCTGCAGGAACCCCAGAACCTCAGCGCCGGACTGCGAGTCCAGGTTGCCGGTCGGCTCGTCCGCGAACACGACGTCGGGCCGCGACACCAGCGCACGCGCACACGCCACACGCTGCTGCTGACCACCCGACAGCTGCGTCGGCCGGTGGGTCAGCCTGTCCCTCAGACCCACCGTGTCGACGACAACGTCGAACCACGCCCTGTCGACCTTCTTGCCGCCGATCGCGAGCGGCAGCGTGATGTTCTCCTCCGCTGTCAGCGTCGGCAGCAGGTTGAACTGCTGGAAGATGAAGCCGACCTTGTCCCGCCGCAGTTCGGTGAGACCGCGGTCCCTCAACCCGGTGACCTTCGTGTCACCGATCCACACCTCGCCCCGCGTGACGTCGTCGAGACCCGCGAGGCAGTGCATCAGCGTCGACTTGCCCGACCCCGACGGCCCCATGATCGCCGTGAACCTGGACCTCTCCAGGTCGACGCTCACCCCCGCGAGCGCGGTCACGGCGGCATCGCCGGACCCGTAAGACTTCCAAACGTCGACGGCTTTCGCCGCGACACCAACGGACGCGCTCACTGTCAGTCCCCTCCTGTGGGTCATCGTGCGCACCATCGTGGGCCACACGACCGCACCGAAGGCTCAGGTTCTCCCCTGAGATCAACCCTGAACCGGTGTGCACTCACCCCCGAGTGAACACGCTGAGAAACCGCTCAGCTCCGGTGCGTGCGCATCATCGCGACGACGCGCGGGGGAAACGGTATTTCACTGCTGCCGCAGTGTCTTCCGTCTTAGGAAAACGATCGCGCCAACTTCCGTCGCGATCGGAAGAAGATCAGTCCTCAATGGATTCCAAGGCGCATGGGCTGCACCACGCGAAGTCCTGCCCTGGCGGCGTTTTCGGTGAGCCACGTGACCAAGCCGTCACCGTACGCGCTGGCCGGCCGGACCCAGTCGTTCATGCGCTCGGCGAACGGCGCGTTGAACGCGATGACGTCGTCGAGCACGAGTGTCGGGTCCTCCTCGGTGGCGACGTCCCGGAAGCCACCGAAGAGAACCCGATTCGCACCCAACTCACGGGCTTTGTCCGCCACCCCGAAGAAAGCCGACCCGCGCCCGTGTGCGCGCACCACCAGCTGGTGCGCACGGAAGTCGGTGTCGAGGAACTCGTCGGCGTACGTGCCGTCGTCGGCCAGCACCAGCACGTTCGTGCCGCCGGGGAGCGCCCCGACCTGCCCAGGATGCGTGATGCCGATGACGGTGATGCCCACACCGCGATCCTGGCGGACGAGTGTTAACCCTCGGCAGCGACGGCGTTAAACAAGTTTCGGAAGCACCTCGGCACCGAACAGGCGGATCGTCTCGATGACCGATTCGTGCGGCATTCCGCCGATGTCCACCATCACGAGGTGCGTGTCGATGGACAGGTGCTCCGCCAACGCGTTCAGCCGTTGCGCCACCTCGTCCGGCGTCCCGCACACCGCAGCGCCGTCCATGATCGCGTCCACGTCGATGCCGCCGTCCCCGCGCCACGGATCCGCGAACCGCGCGTACTCGGCGAGGTGCGGCCGCCACCGTTCGCGAGCGTTGTCCTGTGCCACGAACACATGGCTCGGCACGCCGACCCGCCCGCCGGGGAAGCGTTCCCGGTACCGCCGCACGACGTCCGAGTAGATCGAGGGATCCCGCAGCGTCGAGGGCAGCATCAGCGGCATCTCCAGCTCGGCGCCGAGATCCGCCGACACCGCCGACCCCGAGCCGATCCACACCGTCGGCCGCGGCGTCTGCACCGGGCGCGGCGTCGTGGTCACCTCGCTCAGCTGGCCGCGGAACCGCCCGTCCCAGCTCACCGACGGCTCCTCCAGCAGCTTGAGCAGCAGCCGCAGATGCTCCTCGAACCGCGCCCGCAGCTCACCGGGCTGCACGCCGAACGCCGCGTCGGTCTGCTGGTCGACCCCGCGCGCCACGATCAGCTCGGCCCGTCCGTCGGACAGCACGTCCAGCGTCGCCAGTGCTTCGGCCACCAGGACCGGGTCGCGGTGGGCGAGCAGCGTCACGCCGGTGGAGAGCCGCAACGTGGACGTGCGTGCCGCCACGGCCGCCAGCAGCAGTTCGGGCGCGGACACGATGTAGCGGGTGAAGTGGTGCTCGCCGATCGCGACGCCGGCGAACCCCGCCTCCTCCGCCACCACGGCCTGCTCGACCATCGCCCGCAGCCGGTCGGCCTGGGACACCTCCTCGCCCGTGCACGGGTTGGGCAGGTGGTCACCCAGGATCAGCAGGTAGACGTCCATACGCGTCATGTTTCCAGTGTGCAGGGCAAGATGGGCGGCATGGTCATCAACAACGAGACGGACAGCCGCTACGAGGTCCACGTCGACGGCCAGCTCGCGGGTCAGCTCGACTACCAGTTGATCGGCGACGTCATCGCGCTCACCCACACCGAGGTCGACGACGCCTACGCCGGCCAGGGCCTCGGTGGTCAGCTCGCGAAGTTCGCCCTCGACGACGCGCAGGCCCGCGGTCTCAAGGTCTCGCCGATCTGCCCGTTCGTGGCGAAGTACATCGACAAGCATCCCGAATACCGTGTTACCGTCCGGTAGATAGTTGCAGGCGCTAACAACATGCTGACAACAACATGCTGACAACGAGGTGAGCGGGCGTGTGGAGTGAGCCGGGCGCGTTCGAGGTGGCACCAGGTGTGCACCGCATTCCGCTGCCGCTGCCGAACGACGGGCTGCGCGCGGTCAACGTCTACGCGATCGAGGACGGCGACGGCCTCGTCATGGTCGACTCCGGGTGGGCGTTGGACGAGGCGCGCGACCAGCTCGAAGCCGCGCTGGGAACCCTGAACAAGGGCTTCGAGGACATCCGCCGCTTCCTCGTCACGCACGTCCACCGCGACCACTTCACGATGGCGGTGTCGTTGCGGCGCCTGTTCGGCGCCAAGATCGGACTCGGCCTCGGCGAGCAGCCCTCACTGCGGCACATCCTGCACGGGCAGGACGACCAGCACGTCGACGACCTGCGCAAATGGGGTGCGAGCGAGCTGGCCGACACGTGGGTGAAGATCATGCACCACGTCGACCGCGACGAGGCCCTGCGCGACTACGAGGAACCGGACGAGTGGCTGACGGCGTCCACCGTCGACCTCGAGCACCGCAAGCTGGAGGTCGTTCCGACGCCCGGCCACACCCGCGGCCACGTCGTGTTCGTCGACCACACCGCGAAGGTCCTGTTCTCCGGCGACCACGTGCTCCCGCACATCACCCCGTCGATCGGCTTCGAGCCGTTGCGCCCGGAGCTGCCGTTGAGCGACTACATGACGTCGCTCAGGCTCACGCGTGAGCTGCCGGACCTCAAGCTGCTGCCCGCGCACGGCCCGGTCACCGACAGCGTGCACACCCGCGTCGACGAGCTGCTGCACCACCACGAACAGCGCCTGGAAGAGATCCTCAAGGCCGTGTCGGGCTCGGCGTTCGAGACCGCCCGCAAGATCGGCTGGACCCGGCGCCAGCGCCGGTTCGACGATCTCGACATGTTCAACCAGGTGCTCGCGATCGGTGAGACGGCCGCGCATCTCGATGTTCTCGTCGAACGTGGCGAATTGACCAGGTCGGTGAACGCCGGCGTGCTCGAATACCAGGTGTGACACCGCTTGAGCTGGTCGCCTGGACCTGGAAGATGCCCCGCAGAGGCAGGGGATTCTGGTTCTCGCTGGCGATCGACGTGCTGTGGCCGGTCGTCGTCCTGTTCGTCAGGCTGAAGGTGCGGGGAAAGCACCACGTGCCGGGCAACGGCGGCGTGATCCTCGCCTTCAACCACCTGTCGAACGCCGACACGGTCGCGGCCGTGGTGTTCGCGCTGATGTCCCACCGGGTGCCGCGCGTGCTCGCGAAGGCGTCCCTGTGGCGCATACCCGTCTTCGGGCGGGTCATGCGCTCCGGTGGCCACATCCCGGTGGAACGCGGCACCGTGAAAGCCTCGGAGGCCCTCAGGCCCGCCGTGGAAGCGCTCCGCGAGGGGAAGTGCGTGATGGTGTTCCCCGAGGGCACCTTCACCAACGACCCCGAGAACTGGCCGATGAAGGGCAAGTCCGGCGTCGCGCGGATGGCCCTGGAAAGCCGCGTTCCTGTCATCCCGGTCGCCGCGTGGGGCACCCAGGACCTGTTGCCCAGGGGCACGATCCTGCCGAGGTTGTTGCCGCGCAAGAAGGTCGAGGTGGTCGCGGGCGCGCCGGTCGACCTGTCCGACCTGTACGACCTGGAGCTGACGGCCGAGGTGCTCGGCGAGGCCACCGCGCGGGTCATGGACGCCATCACGACCATGTTGTCGGGCATACGTTCCGCTCAAGCGGGTAGCCAGAAAACATGACTGCCCCGATTGAAGTTGAGAGGCCAGGAGGGGACGGGCTCTGGGCGCCCGTGACCCCCGAAACGCGTGAAACCCAGGAGTGGGTCGTGCAGGCGGACGACGACCCGTTGATCGTGCGAGGCCTGGACTGAGTGTCTAGACGGACTAGACGCGTCTAGCTACCCTAGACGCCATGACGCTGGACGAGGAACTGCTGGCAGCGGCACGCAAGGCCGGTACCGCCGCTGCCGCTGCTCAGGACCAGGCTGACATCGCCAAGGCCGTCTACCACCACAGCGTGCTCCGGCTGCACCGCGCGGGCGGGTCGATGCGCGAGATCGCGGAGGCGCTGAAGATCAGCCACCAGCGCGTGCACCAGATCGTCGAGCACTCGAAACGGACCGAGCTGTGCTCGTTCTGCGGGCGCAGCGGCGGCGACGTCGGCAAGATGATGGCCGGACCGAGCACGATGATCTGCGACATCTGCGTCGCGGAGGCTCAGGTGGCCGAGGCCGGCGAGTGCTCGTTCTGCGGCGAGACCAAGCCGGTGCGCGAGCGGGAGAACGCGCGGATCTGCCGGTCCTGCCTGGACTTCAGTGCCGCAGTCATCAGCGCGGCAACTTCACCACGGTGACGAAGAAGTCGTCGATCTGCCGGACCACCTCGATGAACGTCTCGAAGTCGACCGGCTTGGTGACGTAAGCGTTGGCGTACAGGTTGTAGCTGCGCACGATGTCCTCCTCCGCCTCCGAGGTGGTCAGCACCACGACGGGAATCGACCGCAGCTCGGCGTCCGCCTTCACCTCGGCCAGGACCTCGTGCCCGTCCTTGCGGGGAAGGTTGAGGTCGAGCAGGATCAGCCCCGGCCGTGGCATGTTCTCGTACTCGCCCTCACGCCGCAGGAACGCCAAAGCTTCCACGCCGTCCTTCACCACGTGCAGGGTGTTGCGGACCTTGTGGTGCTTGAACGCCTCCCGGGTGATCAGGACGTCGCCGGGGTCGTCCTCGACGAGCAGGACGTCGATCACGTTCAGCGGTGACTCAGTCATGTACTTCCTCAACCTGGGCGGCGAGTTCGGGTTCGACGGGCAGGGTGAACTCGAAGGTGGTGCCGGAGTCCACATCGGTCCTGAGCCGGATCGTGCCGCCGTGGTACTCGACGATCTTCCGGCACATCGCCAGTCCGATGCCCGTGCCCGGATAGGCGTCCTTCGGGTGCAGGCGCTGGAAGATGACGAAGATCCGGTCGGCGTACTCCGGCTCGATCCCGATGCCGTTGTCGCGCACGGAGAACTTCCACAGCTCGCCGTCGCGTTCGACGTCGATGGTGATCACCGGCGCTTCGGCGCCCTTGAACTTCAACGCATTGCCTATCAGGTTCTGGAACACAGCGCTGAGCAGAGACGCCTCACCTCGCACGGAAGGAAGATCCGCGACCTCCACGCGGGCGCCGGTCTCCTCGACGCGTTCGGAGTAGCTGTCCACGACCTGGCGCACGATCTCGTTGAGGTCGACCATCGTCTGCTCGCGGGTGATGCGGCCGACGCGGGAGAACGCCAGCAGATCGTTGATCAGCACCTGCATGCGTTTCGCGCCGTCGACGGCGAAGCCGATGTACTGGTCGGCGCGTTCGTCGAGCTTTCCGCCGTAACGTCGTTGCAGCAGCTGGCAGAACGACGCCACCTTGCGCAGCGGCTCCTGAAGGTCGTGCGAGGCGACGTAGGCGAACTGCTCCAGCTCGGAGTTGGACCGCTGCAGCTCGGTCTTCGCCTCGTCGAGCGTCGCGAGCTCCTGCACGATCCGGCGGCGCATCGCGTTCACGTCCTCGCCGAGCATCACCGTCTCGCGAGGGCCGTGCACGTCGATCTCGTGCTGGAAGTCTCCGGACGCGACCTGCCGGACCTGCTCGGCGAGGTCCGCCAGCGGTGCGATCAGCAAGCGGTGCAACAACAACGACAGCCCGCAGATCACGGTGACCAGCAACACGCCCATGCCGATGACGAGCCACAGCACCACTTTCGCCGCGTGGTGCAGGTCGTCGCGCGCATCGCGGCCGAGGCCGTCGATGTCGGTCTGCAACGCGGCCAGCTCGGCGCGGATCTGGTCGAACAGCGTCTTGCCGCGTTCGATGTCGCTCGTGGTACCGGGTCCGGACAGCTGGACCGCGGTGATCGTGAGCTCGGAGTACTCGTCGTGCCACTGCCCGGCCAGCTCGTCGATGCGGTTCAGCCGGCCGTTCACGTCGCCGACGAGGCCGCGCACCTCCTTCACGGACTCCCGCTCGGCGGTCTTGCCGTCCGCGTAGGGCCGCAGGAAGTCCTCCTGGCCGGTGAGCACGAAGCCGCGCAGACCCGTTTCCTGGTCCAGGAACGCCCGGTTGAGGTCCATCGCGCGCCGCGCGGCCGGTTCGACCTGATCGATCACCCGCGCGCGCGCATCGCCGAGCGAGTCGAGCGCGACCACCGTCGACGAGATCGCGACGGCCGTCATCACCAGCAGTACCGCGACGATGCCGATCAACAGCCGACTGGCCGGCAACCTGTCCCGCAGTGTCACCTGGGGTCCTTCAACAGCAGCACGGCCATGTCGTCGTCGAGGTCCCCGCCGTTGAGCTCCGTCACCTCCGCGATCACGGGGTCCATCCAGTCCTGGCCCTGCTGCAGGTGCCTGCGCAGGATCTCGCACAGCCGCTCGACGCCGAGCCGATCGGTGTCGTCGGGTACCCGGCCCTCGATCAGCCCGTCCGTGTAGCAGACCAGCGACCAGCCGGGCGGCAGCGGCACGTCCACGCCGGTCCACGCGTAGTCCGGCAGCACACCGAGCGGTACACCCACTTTGGACTGCGGCAGATCGACGATCTTCTGGCCCACCACCAGCAACGGCTCGGGGTGCCCTGCCAGGAAGTACCGTGCCGACCGCCGGTCCGGTGCCACGGCGACCACACAGGCCGTGGTGAAGATGCCCTCGCCGTGCCGTTCCGCGACGAGCACCTGGTCCAGCGTCCGCAGCGCCTTCTCCGGTGGTTCGCCCGCGAGCACCAGCGCCCGCCACGCGATCCGCAGGCAGACACCGAGCGCGGCCTCGTCGGGGCCGTGGCCGCAGACGTCGCCGATGATCACGTGCACCGAGCCGTCCGGCAGGCCCACCGCGTCGTAGAAGTCGCCGCCCAGCAGCATTCGCTGGCCGCCGGGCTGGTAGCGGACCTCCAGCTCCAGGTCGGAGCCCTCCAGCAGCGGGGGAGGGAGCAGGCCGCGTTCGAGGCGCGACCGTTCCGCGGCGAGGAGCTTCGCCTCGCGCAGCTGGAACTGGGCGTCGTCGGCCCGCCGCCGTTCGACCGCGTACCGGACACCGCGCAGCAGGAGCTCGCCGTCGACCTGGCCCTTGATCAGGTAGTCCTCCGCGCCGGAGGACACCGCGTCGATGCCTTCCCGCTCGTCGTCGAGACCGGTCAGGACGAGGATCGCCGGAGCGTCCGGTTTGCGGAGGAGCTGGTGGAGGCTGTCCAGGCCCTGCGCGTCGGGCAGGCCGAGGTCGAGCAGCACGCATTCGGCGTCGGAGAGCAGCTGCTCCGCCTCCGCGAGCGTGCGGGCGCGCGACAGGATGAACGGCGCCCTCGCCTCTTCGAGCAGCGCTTCGACGAGGAGGGCGTCGCCATCGTCGTCCTCGACCAGGAGGACGCGCACGGTCTTGGTTCGCATCAGCTCGGACTTTAACGTTATTGGGCTGCGGGGTCCGCGTCCGACCTACCAGGATGTGGGGCGTGTTGATCCGTGTCGCCCAACCAGCCGAACTGCCGTACCTCCAGGAGATCGAAGTCGCGTCCGGGGAACCGTTCCGCGACGTCGGCATGCCCGAGATCGCCGACGACGACCCGATGTCGCTGGAAGACCTCGCCGAGCACGAGGTGTGGGTGGCCATCGGCGCGGAAGGCGTGCCCGTGGCGTTCATCGCGGTCGGCGACGTCGACGGTGCCACGCACATCCACCAGGTCTGCGTGCATCCGTCGCACGCGCGCCAGGGGATCGGTGCGGCGCTGATCGAGCACGTGACGCGGAGCGAGCGCCCCGTGACGCTGACGACGTTCCTGGACGTGCCGTGGAACGCGCCGTACTACGAGCGCCTGGGATTCCGGCCCGTGACGGAGACTTCGCCGGGCCTGGCCGACATCATGCGCGACGAGGCCTCAAGGGGACTCGATCCCGCGACTCGGGTCGCGATGGTCCTTCTCCCAGCGCAGATACGAGCCTGAGGCGATGGAGAGGCTGCTGAGCAGCCACACCAGGACACCGGCGTCGTCGGTCACCCCGATCACCGGCAGGAACTCCGGCAGGACGTCGATCGGCGACACCAGGTAGACCAGTGACACCACCCACAGCAGCACCTGGCTGCGCGGCAGGTCCGGGTACTTGCCGCCGCGCCACGCCTTCCACAGCCGCGGCAACGCCTTCGCGCGCTGGATCGGGTTCCCGACGGGGCCGGGACCCTTCTGCGCGCGCTTGCGGCGGTTGCGCAGGATCCCCAGCACCGCGAACACCAGTCCGAGCGGGATCATCACCCAGCCGGCGACGGCAGGGCTGAGGCCGCCCAGAGGGGCGTTGCGGAACAGCAGGATCAGCAAGCCCGACAGAGAGATGAACGATCCGAAGACGACCACGGTGCCCCCTGGTGGTGTGGCCTGCAACTAGCTCGGCTCCTGGAAGTGCATCGTCGGAATGGCCTTGTGCGGCTGCTTCTGCTGCTGCGGTTCCTGCTCCCTCAGATCGATCACGGGTTCGGGTTCCTCGACGGGAACCTCCTTCACCGCGGGCTTGCGCGCGGCCTTCACCGGAGGCGGCGTGACCTGGTCCAGAGCCGCGCGCGCCTTGGAGATCCACACCTTCTGCATGGCCTCGTCCTTGCTGCCGGCCGCCGTCGCGCTGAGTCCGGACAGGACTCCGCGGATGCGTGGTACCAGAGCTGGATGACGCCGAATCGCCTGCCACACAGCGTGATCACCCGGTAGCCGGGCGGACACGAGCTGCTTGACCTGCGCACGCAGCTCCTCTGTGGACAGATCGAGCCAACGCTCGACCGCTGACGGGCCTATCGCCACGTGTACTGCCTCCCCGGAAACGACAACCGCCCCTACAGGATCTCACGGATCCGGCAGGGGCAGTGGTCAGGTGTCGGGAAGCGTCAGGAAGCGACGACTTCGAGCAGGATCTTGCCGTTCTCGTCCTGGATCCGGAACGTCGCGATCTCGTGCCAGCGCATGGCCACGTTCGCCTGCAGCCGGATCGTCTTGGAGTCGCCGGCGACCGGCTCGGGCGCGTACCAGGACGTGACCTGGGCGACACGGCCCGTGCGCCCGACGGCGACGAGCGATGCCTTGCCGGGGCCGGTCATGCCGCTGACCTCGATGTCCATCGAGGTGCCCCACGCTTCGTCCGAGGCGGTGATCTTCGTGAAGACACCGCTGTTCGGGTCCTGCTGCTGCACCTTCATCGACGAGTCGGTGGAGTTGTTCGCCACCGGCGTCTGCGAAGTCGTGGTGCCGGGGTTCTGGGGTGCAGCCTGGTTCGAGCCGTCATCGCTGCCGCGCACGACGAGCGTCGTGACGACGGCCGTCACCGCCACGATGCCGGCGGCGGCGGCCGCGACACCCTGGGCGACGAACCACCGTCTGCGCTTCCTTCTTGCCGCGACCGCGTCGAGCATCACCCGCACCGACTTGCCGTCCGGGCGTTCCGGAGCTGTTCCGCGCAGCATTCCGCCCGCGTCGGCCTCGTCGATGAGGTCCGGCACCACCGCGAAGTCGCGCAGGTCAAGAGCACACCGCCGACATTCGGTCAGGTGGTTCTCGAACGCCTCCACCTCCTCGGCATCGAGGATGCCGAGCACGTAGGCGGCGACGTCGAGGTGATCTGGTGCCGTTGTCACCGCGTCTCTCCCCGATCGTGCAACGCACGCCGCAACGCACGGAGCGCGTAGTACACCCTCGACTTGACCGTTCCCGGTGGCACGCCAAGTGCCGCCGCGGCCTCACCGACAGTGCGGTCCCGCAGGTATGTCTCGAGAATAGCCTCCCTGTGTTCTTCCGAGAGACCGTTCATCGCCTCGGCGACGACGATCGCCGCGAGGGTGCGATCCTCCTCGCCACCCGAAGGCGACTCGTCCGAAGGGGTCAGTTCGAACTCCTGCGGACGGACGCTTCTCTTACGTCTGTCGTCAATGACCAACCGCCTTGCCACCGTGAACAACCACGACCGCAGGAGCACAGGGTCACGTTCGAGTTTTTCGGCGTTGCGCCATGCCCTGACCAGGGTTTCCTGCACGATGTCCTCGGCCCATTGACGATCATGGCCCGTCAACCTCATGCAGTGTCCCAGCAGGGCACTGCCGAATTCCTCGTACAGCCGACGGATCAACTCTTCCTCGAGGGATCCCGGTCTTGGTGATTGTTCGTCTAACTCACGTTGACGTCTATGCCGCGCCACGGGGGACATCCTTGCCTCATGAAGCGTCTCAAGTCGAGAGGCAAATATTCCTCATGAAGTTCGTGAACCGTTGCCGGATCGTGTCCGTACTCCTCGGTACCCAAGCCGAGAAAGGACCTGCCGATGCGACGTGGTCAAGCCATCACCGCTCTGGCGGCACTGGCTGTCAGCCTCACCGCGTGTGGCAGCACCCAGACTCCTCCAGGAGGAGCCGCAGCGGGCGGCTTGCAGGCGAAACCCGCTGATCTGGGCGACACGAACATGATCTTCATCGCGAACACCGACCAGATGGGATGGTTCGTCACCGACGCCGACGGGCTCCCGCTCTACCGCTACGACAAGGACGTTCAGAAGCCGTCCAAGTCCAACTGCGAGGGCGAGTGCGCGAAGGCCTGGAAGCCGGTGATCGCGGACAAGGCGCCGATGGCGACCGGGGTCGACCCGATCAGCATCGGCACCCTGACCAGGCCGGACGGCACCAAGCAGCTCACCATCGCGGGGTGGCCGCAGTACACGTTCGCCGAGGACAAGTCCGCCGGTGACATGAAGGGGCAGGGAAAGGGCGGAGTGTGGTTCGTCACCGCCCCCAACGGCGCCAAGATCACCGGCGGAAAAGCGCAGAACAACAGCAACAAGAGGAGCGGTACGCCGAGCACGTCCCCGAGCCCGGACAACGGTCAGGCACCGTCGCCTGCGCCGACGTCGGCGCGCCCGGCTACTGAGCCCACTGCTCGATCTTCAAACCCCTACCGACTTTCCACTGAACAACGAGGACATCAAGACGATGACCAGAGCCCTCGCCACCGTCTTGGCGATGTTGTTCCTCTTCGCCGGAATGCCCGTCATGGCTCATGCGCAGCCCGCGGACACCGGTGGAGTGCAGGACACGCCGACGGGCCCGTTGACCGCGAACGACCGCGAGCTGCTGGTGAAGGTGCGCCAGGCCGGCTTGTGGGAGATGCCGATGGGTGAGCTCACCGCGACCAAGGCGTCGAACGCGCGGGTCAAGCAGATCGGCAAGATGATCATGCTGGACCACATGATGCTGGACGCGGCGACGAAGAAGGCCGCCGCCGCGCTGGGTGTGACCATCCCCGACGTGCCGAGCCCGGCGCAGCAGTCGTGGATGGACGAGATCAACGCGCTCGAAGGAGACGCGTTCGACCAGGCGTTCGTCGCCAGGCTGCGGGCCGCGCACGGCCAGGTCTTCATGTTCGTGGCGAAGGTGCGCTCGCAGACCCGCAACGACACCATCCGCCCGTTCGCACAGGCGGGTATCGACGTGGTGATGAAGCACATGACGTTGCTGGAGAGCACTGGGATCGCAGGCGACCCGGCCTTCGCCGAGCCCACGCCCGCCGGCGGCATCATCAACGCCTCGTTGGCCTCCAACGAGGGGCCGAACATGTGGGTGATCCTCACGGTCACCGCAGCGGGAGCGGTCCTCACGATCCTCCTGCTCCGAGTACTCCGCCCGCGACGACCGGTGCGGTGATTCTGCAAGACCCCGTGAAACAACGGGAAACGGAGGTGGTGTCCCAAGGTCAGAGGCACTCCAACGCGGACCTGTTCCCACCCGCCCGGCCCTGATGTGTCCACTCCTGCACGACAGGACCGGGCGGGTTCCCGCGAGAAGTTCTTTCCGGAGGAAGAGTTGCTGTCAAGCCAGATTCCGCTCCTGGTGGCCCAGGCGTCCGAGTTCGACTCGGGTGTCAAGAAGATGGCCCAGATCTCCGCCAGGCTGGCTTACGTCCTGATGTGCGCCACCTTGTCCTGGGGCGTGCTGATCGCGACCGGATGGGCCGAGAAGCTCACCGGCCGTGAAGGACTGAAGAACGGGCACATGGTGCTCGCATCACTGGCGATCGCGTTCGGCTGCATCCACGCGTTCGCCTTCACACTGATCCAGAACGGCACGTTCAGCTTCATCAAGCTCGTCCTGCCGTTCGTCGACGGCGGCCTGTTCCGGCACGCGCTGGGCATCCTCGGCCTGGAGGTCATGCTCGCGATCGCCGTGCTGGCGTCCATGCGACACAAAGTCTTCTACCGCAAGTGGCTGCGGTTCCATCAGACCGCCTACATCGCGGTGGGCATCACCGTGGTCCACTCCTGGTTCGGCGCCATCGCGAACGGCAACCTGTCCGTTCTCTGGCTGGCCGGCCTCACCGTCCTCGTCCCGACCGCGACCCTGGCACTGGCCAGGTTCCTGCCGCCGGAGGTGCTGATCCGCATCGGCATGCTCGACACCGAGCGCGGCAAGGAACCCGGCGTTGGGGAGGGCGACGCGATGGACGTGAGCGTCAACAACGAGAAATGCCACCGCTACGGCACCTGCCAGGCGGAGGCCCCCGATGTTTTCCAGTTGATCGAAGACAACCGCCTGACCTACAACCGCCGCCCCCCGGAGGAGCACTTCGCTCAGGCCCGGTCGGCAGCCCGCGCGTGCCCGATGCGCGCGATCGAGATCAGGGAGCGAGTGAAGTGAGCGAACGGATCGTGGTCGTCGGCGGCGGGCTCGGAGGAGTCCGTTCCGCGGAACGGCTGCGGGAGATGGGTTTCGACGGGCAGATCACGATCCTGTCCGCCGAGCGGCACCTCCCGTACCACCGCCCATGCCTGTCGAAGCAGATCATCACCGGTGAATGGCACCCGGACGACTCGCTGCTGTCGTTCTCCGGCGACCTCGACGCCGAGTGGCGGATGAACTCCCCGGCCCTGCACCTCGACCCGAAGACGCAGTCCGTCTGGGTGCCCGGAGGCGAGGAGATCAAGTACGACGGCATGATCATCGCTACCGGTGTCGACGCCAGGGCGATGGGCGGGGCGCCACGCCACGATCCGCGGGTGCACGTGCTGCGGACGTTGGACGACGCGGTCGCGATCCGCAAGAACATCCGGCAGTCGCAGGGCCTCGTCGCCGTCATCGGCGGCGGGTTCATCGGCTGCGAGCTCGCCTGTTCGGTTCGTCACATGGGCCGCGACGTGGCTCTGATCGTCCGGTCGCCGGCTTTGCTCGGTGGCGTCGTCGGCGACGACATCGGCAAGAAGATCACCGAGGCGCACGTCGAGCACGGTGTCCGCCTGGCCACCGGTGTCGGCATCAAGCACTGGGTGCGTCAGCCCGGCGGCATCGGGATTCACCTTTCGGACGGCCAGGTCTTCTTCGCCTCGTGCGTCGTGCTCGCCGTCGGTGCCTCGCCGGCCGTCGACTGGCTGCGCGGCTCCGGCCTGGTCATCGAGGACGGTGTGCTGTGCGACGCCACCAACCACGTGGTCGGCGCGGAGAACATCGTTGCCTGCGGTGACGTGGCCCGCTGGCCCAACCTGCGCTTCAACGGTGTGGTGCGCAGGGTGGAGCACTGGCTCAACGCCGTAGAAGGCGGCCGTGCCGCCGCCGAGAACCTTCTGGTCGGTCGCTCGCACGCCAAGCCGTACACGCCGGTGCCGCGGTTCTGGACCGAGCAGTACGGCATGCGGGTCCAGGGTGCGGGTCTGCCCGTTCTGGGCACCGACACCACGGACGTCAACGGCCTCACCGGCTTCATCGCCGACGGCAAGCTCGTCGGCATCGTGGGTCTCGAGTCACCCGGCAAGATCATCACCGAGACCCCGGAACTGTTCCGCCAGAACACGGTGGACACGAACCGTCAGGTGTGGACTCAGCCGGCCGAGGAAACCGCGGCCGCTGCCGAGGTCCCGGAAGTTCTGCCCACCACCCAGATTCCCGTTCCCGAACCGGTCGCCGCCCGCGCATCATCCGTTCCCCCGTCCGTCTCGTCGTCGATGTCCCCGCCTTTGCAGCGGCGGCGGCATTCACGTTCGAGGCCGGAGATGGTGCGAGTGGGCGGAGGACGCGCGAGGCCTTAACCAGGTCAGAGGAGGTTCCATTGCCGGCACAGGGCAAGCGGTGACGAGCGAACTCCGACGTCGCTGTCGTGGCCAGGTGGCGGACCGATGACGTCACGCGGCGATGCGCTCGATCCCGCGCCGGCAGGCTGAACTTCCTTCTCGTGCGTCACCAACGGTGTGGCGGCTCGGCGGGCTCCCGAGCCGCCACACCGGCCTATTTCTACGGACAGGTGATGACCTGGCCCGCCCACGAGAGCCCACCGCCGAAGGCGAAGAGCAGCACCGGCTGACCGGACGGCAGCTCGCCGCGTTCGACCATTTTGGACAGTGCGAGCGGCACGGAGGCGGCGGACGTGTTGCCGGAGCCCACGATGTCACGGGCGATCACCACGTCGTCGCGCAGGTCGAGCCTGCGGGTCATGGCCTCGATGATCCGCAGGTTGGCCTGGTGCGTGACGATGCCGGCGAGGTCGGTGGTGGCGATGCCCGCGCGCTCGCACGCCTGTGCCGCGATGGCGGGCAGCTCGCTGGTGGCCCAGCGGAAGACGGCCTGACCCTCCTGGGCGAACCGCGGCTGCCAGGCGTCGACCAACCGCACAGCGTTGTTGCGCGAGGGATCGGAGCCCCACACAACGGGGCCGATGGAAGCGTCGTCGGCGGCGCTGAGCACGGCGGCGCCCGCGCCGTCGCCGAGCAGGATGCAGCTGGCGCGGTCGGTCCAGTCGGCGAGGTCGGACATCTTCTCGGCGCCGATGACCAACGCGTGACGGGCGGCGCCCGCCCTCAGCGTGTGATCGGCCGTCGCGAGGGCCGTGCAGAAGCCGGCGCAGGCGTTGTTGAGGTCGAAGCAGACCGCGCTGGGGATGCTCAGCCGACCGGCGACCTGCGCGGCGATCGACGGGCAGCGGTCGATCGCGGAACAGGTCGCGACGATGACCTGGCCGATGTCGGCGGGCACCAGCCCGGACGCGGCGAGCGCCTTGGCCGCGGCTCCGGCCGCCATGTCCGCGACCGACTCGTCGTCCGCGATGTGCCGGGTGGCGATGCCGGTGCGCTGGCGGATCCACTCGTCGCTGGTCTCGACCATCTGCGCCAGATCGTCGTTGGTCAACACCCGTTCGGGCTGGTAGTGGCCGAGTGCGACGACACGGGATCCAGACAAGGTGAGCTCCTTCGTCAGGGCGACGCCGCGAATATAGCAACCGATCGGTCGGTAGCTAAAGTGTCGTACGCTACGCCGGTGAGCCCGCGCCGATCTGTTGCCGACACCCTCGAGACGCGGCAGCGCATCCTCGACCGCAGCCTCGCGATCGCCTCGGCGGAGGGACTGGAGGGGCTGACGATCGGCAGGCTGGCCGGCGAGCTGGGGATGAGCAAGGCCGGGCTGCTGGGCCACTTCGGCACGAAGGAGGCCCTGCAGCTCGCGGTGGTCGACCAGGCGGCGGAGGTCTTCCAGCGAGAGGTGCCTGGCCGTGTCAAACAGGCGCCGTCCGGGCTACCGCGCCTGAAGGCGGTCTGCGAGGCCTGGGTGTCGTACCTCGAACGCGAGGTGCTGCCCGGTGGCTGTTTCTTCACCGCGGCGACGACCGAGTTCGACGGGCGCAGCGGGCGGGTGCGGGACGCGCTGGCCGGGATGAACGCGTTGTGGCGCAGGGATCTGCGGATTCACATCCGGCGCGCGGTCAGCTTCGGTGAACTTCCTGAGGACACCGATGTCGACCAGCTGATCTACGAAGTGGTCGGGATCATGCTCGCGCTCAACCACTTCCTGCAGCTGGAACACGACAGCGCCGCGCCGGCACGAGCCCGGCGGGCGCTGGACCGGCTCTTCACCGCGCGATGAACCCGTTCACGATCGCGGCGACCTCGGCAGGCTGCTCGAAGACCATGCCGTGCGTCGCGTCGATCTCGTGCACGCGAACGTTCGGGCACACCACCGGCAGATCCCGGCGCAGTCCAGCGCGATGGGCGTCCATCAGCGGCACCAGATCCGGCGGCACTGGCAGGGTCTTCGTCGCCAGCACGAGCAGGAACGGAACCCCCACCTCGGCGAAGACCGGCAGGGCGTCCAAGAACTCCGGTGACGTCCGCAGCTCGCCGGTGATCTCGCGGTTCGGGCGGGTGATCATCTCCTCCTGCGCGGTGAAGATGGCGTTGAGCGTCGCGAGGCCCGCCTGGACCTGGCCGGGTGGCAGGTCCGCGTAGTTCGCTGAATCCGTTGCGGCGGAGCGATGTCCGTCCAGGCTCACGGCCGCCGGGCACGAAGGGTGCCTGCGTGCCCACATGCCGGCGAGGATGCCGCCCAGTGAGTGCCCCACGACGACGGGATCGACAAGTCCGAAGTGGACGGCCACGGTGTCGAGGTCGTCGAGCACCGCGTCCCACTCCCACGGGCCGTCGGGCGACTTGCCGTGTCCGCGCAGGTCGACCGCCACCGCGCGGCCGTTCAGTTGCGGCGCAAGCGTTTCCCACGCCGACATGTCGCCGCCGGCGCCGTGCAGGAGCAGGATCGGCCGGCCGTCGCCGCCGTGGTCGTGTGCCGCGAGCATCATCGTTCCCTCCGAAGGCTCAGTCGTGCGCGGATCGAGGCGACCGTGACCCCGCCGTCCGGGTGGCGGAGGAGTTTGTTGCGGCTCACCAGGTCGTGGACACCCTGGCGGGTGATGCCGAGCATCGCGCCGGCCACGGCGAAGGACACGCCTTCCTTGCTCGGGTGCCCGGCGCGGCGCGCGGTGACGCGGCCGAGCGGCGTCGCCCACCACGTGTCGGGTGGGTCGAACGGCGCGTCGCCGGGGTAGAGGACGGCCATCAGGCGGATCACGACCCGCCTGGCCAGCGCGTCGTCCTCGCCGAGCAGCTGTGCCGCCCACATCTCGGCGTCGATCCGCACCTGTTCCCGCAGTTCGTCGAGATCGGCCTGGGGCAGCAGGATCTCCAACGGGTCGAGCAACCGGCTCGACACCAGCCGGACCAGGTCGTCGCGCAGGTCCACGTGCTCCGAAGTGGTCGCCACTTGACAGACGATAGCAAGTACTTGACGTATGGCGTCAAGTAGCGGATCGACAACATGTTGGGGCAGCCGGGACGGAAGGTCGGCTATGTAGTGCCCTCCTATCAGAGGTACTCGCAAGCATGTGTCCGGTAGTTACGATCGGGAGCTGTGGAGTTCCGGGTGCTCGGGCCGGTGGAGTGTTACGCCGATGACGGCGCGCGTCTGAGCCTTGGGCCGCCCAAGCAACGGGCGGTGCTCGCGTTGCTGCTCGCGCAGCCGGGGCGCGTGCTGGCGGTCGAGCGGCTGATCAGCGTGCTGTGGGACGACGCGCCGCCCAAGACCGCGTTGAAGAACCTTCAGGTGTACGTCTACCAGCTGCGCAAGATCGTCGGATCGCGGCTGCTCTCGCGTCCGCCCGGCTACCTGATGTCGGTCGATCCCGCCGAGCTGGATCTGACCCGGTTCACGTCGCTGCTCGAAGTCGCCCGCAAGGAACGCACCCCGCAGCGCTACCGGGAGGCGCTCGCGTTGTGGCGCGGGCCCGCGCTGGCCGACCTCGCCGCGTCCGGGCTGCTGCGCGGGGTCATCGCCCAGCTGGAGGAACTGCGGCTCGCCGCACGGGTCGAGTGCGCGGAGGCGGAGCTTGATCTCGGGCGGCACGTCGAGATCGTCGCGGACCTCAACGAGTGGGTGCGGGAACACCCGTTGAACGAACGCCTGCGCGAGCAGCAGATGGTCGCGTTGCATCACACGGGACGGCCGGCCGAGGCGCTGGCCGCGTACCAGGAGTGCCGCCGGGTACTCCTCGACGAGCTCGGTGTCGAGCCGGGGGAGTCGCTGCGGCGGTTGCAGGCCGAGATCCTGCGCGCGAAACCCGTTGGTGTGTCGGCGATCCGCCAGCTGCCCCCGGACGTGGTCACGTTCGTCGGCCGGTCGCGCGAGCTGAACCTGATCAAGGCGCAGACCCGCAAGGACCGGGTCGCGGTGTGCGTGATCACCGGACAGGCCGGCGTCGGCAAGTCGGCGCTCGCCGTGCGGGCGGCTCACGAGATCGCGTCGAGGTTCCCGGACGGCCAGCTCTACGCGGACCTCTCCGACGGTGCCTCCGAGCGGATCCTGAGCCAGTTCCTGCGCGCCCTCGGCGAACGTCCCGGCGACGAGGAGGCCTTGCGCTACCGGTCGCTCACCGCGTCGCGCAGGTTGCTCGTGGTGCTGGACAACGTCGCCACAGCGGCCCAGGTCAAACGCCTGCTGCCGACGGGTCCCGGCTCTGCCGTGCTGATCACGTCACGCCACCCGCTCACCTCGTTGCACGGTGCCTCGTACGTGAAGCTCGGCGCCCTGCCGCTGGAGGACGCCGTCCAGCTGCTGGAGGGTGTCGCAGGAAAGGTCGCGACGCGGCGGAACTCGTGCGCTGGTGCGGCGGACTGCCACTGGCGCTGCGCATCGCGGGGGCCCAGCTCGCCGCCCGTCCACAGTGGACAGCGCCGCTGCTCGCCGGGCAGCTGGCCGGCGAGGCACGCAGGGCTCGGCGAGCTCAGGCTCGGCGACGTCGCGGTGCGCTCGGCGTTCGAGGCAGCTACGCCGAACTCGGATCTCCTGCCGTGGCACAGGTTTTCCGCCTGATTGTGCTTCGTGCTGTCCGCGGTGCTCGGTTCCGTCGCGAAGATCGTGGCCTATCGGCGGGGCATGCAGTGAAGCCGACGAGAGTCACGAACTCCATCCG
>NZ_VSRL01000074.1 GCF_012184385.1 Lentzea indica | reverse complement strand
CGGCGAGGCCCAGGCCGACCAGCTGGCGGCGCAGCGGGCGTTCGATCGGGCAGCGGAACGGCTGGAGGACGCCAAGCGGGTCACGGCGGCCGCGGAGAAGGCGCGCAAGACCGCTGAACGCAAGCTCAACGATCTGAGCTAGAGCGGTCGAGCGGGCCCCACTCGTCGGAGTGCTGGGCGTGGACCAGCTCCTCGCACTCGCTCAGAGCGGCATCCGCCACCCAGGCAAGCGGTTCGAGACAGCGGACCAGGGGCTCGTTGTCCGGCCCACGACCCACCTCGGCGCCCTTCAGCACCCACGCGCGGACGTCCGGGCCACGCAGGTCGCGCAGGTGGCGGTAGTCGTAGAGGCGGCGCGCCACCCACAGCCTGTGAGAGCGCTCGCCCCACCACGGTTCCACCGCGAGCGGCTCGCGGACAGGCCTGGTAGCTCGACCCCGGTCAGCGAGTCCCGCGAGGTCTCGGCGGCGTCCGCCTCCGGACCCTTCGACCAGCGCACGTAGACGTCCTCGCCGAGCAGGTCCACCAGCTCGGAGAGGCTCGTGATCGTCGGGAGTTCGTCCGTCACGTCCGGTGACATACCCCGGACGAACCTGAAGACAACCTGAAGGAATTGAGCCCGGTCACACTGAAAGCCGACCGGAACACAGTGGCCCGGTTGTACGTTCAACAATGTGGTTGGCCGCAGCGCTTGAGCCCGCGCCAGGACCATCCGGCACCCCCAGGCTGGAAAAGTCCTTCCGCAGGCGTTAGTGCGCTCGCGCCGCGGTCAACCCGCCGTCGACCGGCACACCGGAAACCCCCCTCACCGGTAGTGGCGGTCGGCGGCACCCTCTTACAGGTACTGGCTTACAGGTTGTACTGGTCGTGGCGCGCGTAGAAGGCCGCCAGTTCCTCGGGGTCGAGCCCCTTGGCCGCGCCAACCTCCAGGAAGAAGTTCTCGCGGGCGATACCGGGCGAGAACAGGATCAGCATGCGGACGGCAGCGTCGCTGTCGTTGCGGAACGCGTGCGGCCGGTTCGGCGGCACGTAGAGGAAGTCGCCCTCGCCACCCTTGATCCACTCGTCGCCGTTGAACAGCGTGATCTCGCCTTCGAGCACGTAGAACCACTCGGAGAAGGTCTTGTGGAAGTGCGGCCGGGCGGCTTCTAGGAGTGTCACTGGCTGGCGGGCTTCCATCCGCCACTCGAACAGGCCGAACTCTCCGTTCGTCACCGATCCGGGTGCCACGAATCGGGTGGTTTGGTGCTGAACCCCACTTCAGAGGCCGGTCGGAAGGTCATCGAGAGTCTCCCCAGAAAGTGAATTTGATTCAGGTCTCGTGCGTGACCAGCGGTGGATCTATGCTCGCCCGATGGCACATGACGCGGATGTCATCGTCGTCGGCGCAGGCCTCGCAGGTCTCGTCGCGACCGCAGAGCTCGCGGACGCGGGCCGCAAAGTCATTCTCCTCGACCAGGAGCCGGAAGCGACGCTCGGTGGGCAGGCCTGGTGGTCGTTCGGCGGGTTGTTCATGGTGGACACCCCCGAGCAGCGCAGGCTTCGGGTCAAGGACTCGCACGACCTGGCGCTGCAGGACTGGATGGGCTCTGCGGCGTTCGACCGGGAGAGCGACCACTGGCCCCGGCTGTGGGCCCAGGCCTATGTGGACTTCGCCTCCGGCGAGAAGCGCTCGTGGCTGCACAACATGGGGGTGCGCTGGTTCCCGTTCGTGCAGTGGGCCGAGCGCGGCGGCTACCTCGCCGACGGGCACGGCAACTCGGTGCCGCGCTTCCACGTCACCTGGGGCACCGGGCCCGGCGTGGTCGCGCCGTTCGAGCGGCGCGTGCGCGAGGCCGTGGCCAAGGGGCTCGTGACGCTGAAGTTCCGGCATCGGGTCACCGGCATCAACGTCACCAACGGCGTGTGCGACGGCGTGTCCGGTGAGGTGCTGGAGCCGTCCTCGGTCAACAGGGCCGAACCCAGCTCTCGCACGGTCGTCGGCGACTTCTCGCTGTCGGCCCAGGCCGTGATCATCACGTCCGGCGGCATCGGCGGCAACCACGACCTGGTGCGGAAGAACTGGCCGGAGCGGATGGGCACGCCGCCGAAGTTCATGCTGGCCGGGGTTCCGGACTTCGTGGACGGGCACATGATGGAGATCGCGCAGAAGGCCGGCGGCGCGATCATCAACGCCGACCGCATGTGGCACTACCCCGAGGGCATCGCGAACTACGCGCCGGTGTGGTCGCGGCACGGCATCCGGATCCTGCCGGGCCCGTCGTCGCTGTGGCTCGACGCGGACGGCAACCGGCTGCCGATCCCGCTGTTCCCCGGCTTCGACGCGCTGGGGTCGTTGCAGCACATCACGGCTCGCGGCGACGAGCACTCGTGGTTCGTGCTGAACAAGAAGATCATCGGCAAGGAGTTCGCGCTGTCGGGCTCCGAGCAGAACCCCGACCTGACGGGCAAGGACACGCGCGCCGTGCTGAAGCGCGCTTTGCCTGGTGCCGTCGCGCCGGTGGAGGCGTTCGCCAAGAAGTCCAAGGAGTTCATCCAGGCCGGAACGGTCGCGGACCTGGTTCGTGGCATGAACGCGCTGACGGGCGACTCGAGGATCGACGCCGCCGCGCTGGAGAAGACGATCATCGAGCGCGACCGCCAGGTGACCGCGGGCCTCAGCAAGGACATGCAGGTCAACGCGATCCGCGCGGCGCGGCACTTCCTGACCGACAAGCTGATCCGCGTCGTCGAGCCGCACCGGTTGCTGGACCCGAAGGCCGGTCCGCTGATCGCGGTGCGGTTGTCGGTGATCACGCGGAAGACGTTGGGAGGCCTGCACACCGACCTGTCGTCGCGCGTGCTCGACACCTCCGGCGAGGTGTTGCCCGGGCTCTACGCCGCCGGTGAGGCCGCCGGGTTCGGTGGTGGCGGCGTGCACGGATACCGCGCGCTGGAAGGAACCTTCCTCGGCGGCTGCCTGTTCTCCGGACGCGTGGCAGGGCGTTCGGCGGCCGAGGCGGTCTCCTAAGTTACACAAACGAACTGAGACGAAAGGTTCGCCGTTCCTTGCCGCGGAACAAGTTCTCTGCGGAAGGAACGGCGAATGCTTTTACGAGGTGGAATCGCCACCGCCCTGCTCCTGGTGACGATGGCGGGCACGGCGGTAGCGGATCCGTCCGCCCAGGTGGTGGGTGGCACGCGAGCGTCCATTAAGGACAACCCGTTCGCGGTGTACCTGGCGCCCACGGCCGACACGCGCGATCCCCGGTGCACCGGCGTGGTCGTCGCACCGAACAAGATTCTCACCGCCGCGCACTGTGTGGACGAGGGCGTGACGGGGCCGAAACCGATCCCGCTCAACAAGCGCGTGGTCGTGGCAGGACGGGAGAACGTGCACACCACCGACGAGGGTGTCGTCGCGAAGCTCACCAAGATCGCCATCAACCCGAAGTACGACGGCATCTCCTTCGACTCCGCGGTGCTGACCCTCGACCGCTCGTTGAAGCAGAAGCCGATCAAGATGGCCGGCGCGGCCGATCGCCACCTGTACGCACCGGGCAAGTCCGCCACCGTGATGGGCTGGGGCGCGGTGAAGGAGGGCGGCAGCACCAACGGATACCTGATGAAGGCCTCGATCCCAATTCTGGAGGACGAGACCTGTCGCGTGTTCTGGGGCGACGACGGCGCGGGCAGCGACTTCTACGAGAGCCGGTCGATGATGTGCGCCGGCCACCAGGAGGGCGGCATCGACGCCTGCAACGGTGACTCCGGCGGCCCGTTCGTCGCGGGAGGCAAGCTGATCGGCCTGGTGTCGAAGGGCAACGGCTGCGCACGGCCGGACCACCCGGCGATCTACGCCAGGGTCGATGCCATCAACTCGTGGGTCGCGAAAGAGATCTCGCACTGATCTCGCGTGGTGGACGCGGGTTGACGGTCCCCCTGCTTGCGGCTGTGCTGGAAGGCATGACGCAGATCGGTGTTCTGGCCGGCAACCCGCGGCCCGCCTCGCGCGCTCTGCAGGCGGCCCTGGCTCTGCGCGAGGCGCTCGCCTCGACGCTGGGCGTGCCCGTTGACGGGCCGGTGGTGGATGCGGCGACGCTGGCACCGGCCGTTTTCACGGAACCAGACACGATCAAGGCGGCGTTGGAGGCACTGAGCCACGCCGATGTGCTGGTGGTGGCGACGCCGACGTACAAGGCCGCGTACACCGGACTGTTGAAGGCCGTGCTGGACCAGGCGCCGTCGGGATGGTTGCGGGGCAAGGTCGTCGTGCCACTCCAGATCGCCGCGTCGGACAAGCACGCGCTGGCCGTCGAGGTGCATCTACGGCCTGTGCTGACCGAACTGGGTGCGTTGGTGCCGCAGGCGTTGTTCCTCAACGAGGCTTCGCTGCCTGCGCACGTCACGGACTTCGATCTCGACTCCGATGTGCTGAAGGCGTTGGTCCGATGAAGGAGCAGCTGCGCAACGCGTTGAGGCATCACGCTCAGGCCGTGACCATCGTCACCGCCACCGGGGCCGACGGGCCAGTCGGCACAACTGTTTCCTCCTTCACCTCGGCCTCGTTCGAGCCACCCCTCGTGGTCGTGTGGATCGGCGAAGGTGCTTCGGTCTGGCCGGTGCTGCGAACCGCTCCCCTGTTCGCCGTGCATCTGCTCGACGCCGCACAGACCGGGCTGGCGGACCTGTTCGCGACGAAAGGCATCGATCGGTTCGGTCCCGGCACGCGGTGGCAGCCCGACGATGACGGTGTGCCGTGGCTGCTGGACGCGCCGGCGCGGTTGCGATGCCGGACCTCGCGACGGATCGCGGTCGGTGATCACGTGGCGCTGGTCGGTGAGCCGCTGGACATCACGCACTCCGACATCGCCGCGCCCCTGGTGCGGCACCAAGGGCGGTACACCTCAGTCGCCTAACGTGCGCAGGATCGCCCGCGCGAGGACGTCGTTCTGGCGGAACGCCGGTGCGTTCGTGTTCGGCCGCGCGAACGCCGCATACGCTTTCCCCGTCGTGTAAGGCCCGACGGCGAACCGCGTCGGGTCCTCCTCGCCGCTATCGTTGATCAGCCGCCCCTCTGCGGACACCCGCACCAGCCCAGCGTCGTCCTCCGAGACGTCTCCGAGCGCGCGCAACGACTGCAGCACCGGATCCGCGGTGCGTGAGAGCACGTGCGTTGGCAGACGAGCCTCGATCAGGCTGTTGGCACGCACCACGTCCGGCGTCGTCGGGCTGCCCGCGAGGAACCCGCCGTCCACCGCCTCCACCCACATGTCGGCGCCGATGAACCGCACGATTCCCGCACGGGACAACGCAAGGAGCTCCTCCAGCCGGTCCGGCGGCGGGCCAGAGGCCAGGTAGCTGAAGTAGCCGTGCCACCAGCTGTCGTGCGGCATCACCTGCGCCATCTGGCCGTACACGGACAGCAGGGCCAGAAACGCGCCCAGGTCGGCGCTGTGCCGGGGATCGGAGCGGCGGGTCACGTCGGCCTCGATGTACGAGCGCAAGTACTCCTGGAAGTCCTCGCCCGAGGCGAAGGTCAGGCCGGTGAGCGGGCGGTCCAGCCGTTCGAAGTCAATGCGGTCGGCCGGATCAGGCACCGCGAGGGCTTCCAGCGCGCGCATTTCCTCGCTGTACCAGGGCAACGAGGCGAAACCCGTCGCGAACTCCACGAAGGACATCCGCACCAAACCGGGATGGCCGGTGAAGAGCTCGTGGTAGTGACCCCAGGCGATCTCCTTGGCCATCAACGGCCACACGTCGGCCCGGAAGTCCAGATCGCGGCCGCGCAAGGCGTCCGCGACGAAGAAGTGAGGCAGTGACGGGCGAGTTCCCTGCAGCCGATAGCCGGTCTTCGAGTGGTAGGGAACGCCGCGCCGCGAGCCCACGTAGAGCGTCGGCTCCGCACCGGAAGGGACGTACTCGAGCCGGCCGGAGCGGACGTACCTGCCGCCTCGCCCCTCCGTCAGCAACACCATGAGGTCGACGAAGGCGAGCCCGAAGCCGCGCAGCACGACATCACCTGCGACAGCGGACAGATCCGCGTCGGCCGAGTACAGCGGCGGTACGTACACCAGGCCGTGTTCCGAGGCGTGTTCGGCGAGCTTGCGGTGCTCGGGTTCGGGTTCGGCGTCGAGATGGCCCAGAGCCAGTACGAGGACGTCGGCGCGCAGCGACTCCCCGCTGTCCAGCCACACCCGGTCGCCCACCACCTTGAGCGCCTGGGCTTCGTGCACGGACACCGAGATGTTCTGAGGCAGAGATTTCACGACGTGGCCGAAGAACCAAGCGAGGTACTTGCTCTGCACCTGACGCGACGGGAACGAGGTCGGGTCGACCTCACCCCACTCCGCCAGGGAAGGTCCCGGACGAATCGGGCCAAGCCCGTCGAACGACGCGTCGGTGAAGACGGTGACGTCCTCCGCCATGGAGTTCATGCGCAGCAACGGGGACTGGGCGTGCCGCCACACCCGGCCGGCGCCCGGCGGGTACGGGTCGACGATGTGCACGGCCAGGGGCAGCGTGGGCGACTGGGCGGCGATGCGTTCCAGCAGGCCGGCGGCGCGTGGGCCGCCGCCGATGACGACGAGTGAGCGCATGCGCGTCTTTCCGTTGGAGGACAACGAGAAACGAGCCACGCCCCTCAACGCGAACAACTCCACAGTACCCCGCGTGTGCAAGCAAATCCCGCTCTGTGGACGCCGTTGCACAGGCGAGTGGCCGGTGCTGCACTCGAAGGGCGTCTCCCTCAACGCACCCAAGAACCACTACCAACTCTGGGGAATCGGCCATGCCAGTTGAGTTTCTCGGGATCGCCGCCACGAACAACGGGTCGGAGACGACTCCGCGGTCGGGCGGAGCGTTCGACAAGGACTACACGATCAGGCTCGCTCGGGCGCACGAGGACCACGGGTGGGACCGGGTGCTGTTCGCGTACGGGTCGGGAACGCCGGAACCCGCGTCGGCGGCGGCGTACCTCGCCAGCAAGCTCGACAAGCTGCAGATCCTGTTGGCACACCGGCCGAACGTGTCGTACCCGACGTTCGCCGCCAAGACGTTCGCCACGCTCGACCAGATCAGCGACGGCCGGCTGACCGTGCACTTCATCACCGGCGGCACGGATCACGAGCAGCAGCGCGAGGGCGACTACCTCGCCAAGGACCAGCGCTACAGCCGCACGCGCGAGTACATCCAGATCGTCAAGAAGGCGTGGATCAACAGGTCTGCCTTCGACCACGACGGAGAGCACTACAGGTTCGCGGACTTCGTGAGCGATGTGTTCCCCGTGCAGCAACCGCGTCCGAACGTGTCGTTCGGCGGTTCCTCCCCTGCGGCTTACGAAGCGGGCGGCGCGGAAGCGGACATCTTCTGCCTCTGGGGCGAACCGCTCGCGGAAACGGCCCAGCAGATCGAGTCGGTCAAGCAGGCGGCGAAGGACGCGGGCAGGACGGACGTGCCGAGGATCCAGGTCGCGTTCCGGCCGATCATCGCACCGACCGAGGAACTGGCCTGGGAGAAGGCGCACCGGACGGTGGACCGGATCGAGGCGCGGAAAGCGAACGGGCCGTTGAGCCGCAGGCATTCGCTGACGAATCCGGAGAACACCGGCTCGCAACGACTTCTGGCGGTCGCGGAGCGCGGCGAGCGCTTTGATCGTGCGTTGTGGACGCCGACCGCGAAAGCAACAGGCGGTGCGGGCAACTCCAACGCGTTGGTCGGCACGCCGGAGACCGTCGCGCAGGCGTTGCTGGACTACTACGACCTCGGCGTGGACATCCTGTCGGCACGCGGTTACGACCTGCTCGACGACGCGATCGACTTCGGCAGGTACGTGATTCCGCTGGTGCGAGAGGAAGTTGCCAAGCGAGACCGGGCCAAGGCCGCATGACCACCCTCGAAGTGCGCCGCGTTCGGCAGTCGGATCCGGACGCGGCGCCGTTGGTGGCTGAGCTGACATCCGAATACACGACACGCTACGGACCTTTGGGCGCACAGGAGATGCAGCGGCCCGCGGACGTGTTCGAGCCTCCGCACGGGCAGTTCCTGCTGCTCGTCGAGGCCGGCGAGGCGATCGCGGGCGGGGCGTTCATGCGCCACGACGACGAAACCGCGGAGCTCAAGCGGATCTGGACGCACTCGCGCCATCGCCGGCGCGGGCTGGCGCGCCGGGTCGTGGAGGAGCTGGAGAAGGAGGCCAAGGCGTTCGGGTACCGCCGGATCTACCTGACCACCGGGCCGCGTCAACCGGAGGCGAAAGCGCTGTACCTGGCGACCGGGTACACGCCGTTGTTCGACGTGGACGGAGACCCACTGACAATAGGTCCGCTCGCGTTCGACAAGGTGATTCATTAGTTCAAACGAGTGAATTCGTGGGCGAACCCCTGATTTCCGACCGGGAACCGGGGTTCGGTTGGACAGGTCAGCAGTGATCAGTAAGCTTGTACGCCGGACCCACACCCGGTGGTGGTACCGCACGGGGCTGTCACCCGTTCGACCGAATCTGGCGGAAGTGGGTTGCGCAGGCGTATCGATTGGCGTCCGACGATCGATCAACAGATCACCCGGTCCCCACGAATGGCCACCTGAGCCGAATGAACATGGTCGACAGCCGAGAGCCCGCCGTTCGCTGGGCGGCCGCGATCTCCAGCACGCTCCTCGCCAACTTCACGCGCGAGAAGCTCGAGGAACTGCTCGGCGGTTACGTGGAGCAGTTGCTCAGCGGTGGCGTGGGCGCGGCTCGGCAGGTCGGGTGGTCCATGGTCGAGAACGACTTCATCTCGCCGGCGACGCTGGAACTGACGCTCACGCACCTCGGTGAGCACACGCCGGTCACGCCGGCTCAGCTCGGCGCGCTCGCCGCCGGGTACGCGAAGGGGCTGCGCTACCGCACGCTCGAACAGCAGGAGATCAGCCGCACGGCCGCGATCAACGCGATGCGCAGGGCCGAGAGCGCGGTCAGGGCGAGCGAGGCCAAGTTCCGGGCGATCTTCCAGAGCTCGGCGTTCCCGATCGTGGTGGTGAACCTCGAAGATCAGATCATCGACGTCAACGAGGCGTTGCTGACCATGCTCGACTACCGCCGCGACGACATGTACAAGATCACCGGCCGCGACCTGGCGCACCCCGACGACCGCGAGGCGCTGCGGGAGATCGGTCAGCTGTTGATCAACTCCGACCTCGACCACATGAGGGTCGAGAAGCGGATGATCCGCAGCGACGGCGAGACGATCCAGACGCACATGGCGATCTCGCTGGTGCGTGAGGACGAGGGCTCACTGCCGTACTTCGTCACGATGATCGAGGACATGGACGAGATGCGGGCGCTGCAGACGCAACTCGTGCGGCAGAGCCTCAACGACATGCAGACAGGACTGCCCAACCGGGCGCAGTTCCTCGGCTGGCTCGAAGGCGCGGCCGGCACGAAGGGGCCGGAGGCGCTCGCTCTCGTGCAGGTCGACATCGACGGGTTCCGCGGTGTGAACGACGCGTTCGGGCACGAGGCCGGCAACCGGGTGCTGATGCACGTCGCGACACACCTGCGAGCGGTGTTCTCCGAGGACGTCGGCAAGGTCGCGCGCATCGGCGAGGACGAGTTCGGCGTCCTGATCAAGGATCCGCGCGACGTGCGCAGCGTGATCGCTCTGGTCGAGGAGTTCACCAAGCAGCTCGAGGAGCCGATCTGGATCGGCTCGAACGGCGTCGGCGTCACGACCAGCGTCGGCATCGTCGCGCGTGCGGCTCGCGGCGGTGACGCGGTGGACCTGTTGCGCGCGGCGGACGTCACGGTCGGCTGGGCCAAGCGCGACGGCAAGGCGCAGTGGGCGTTGTACGACAGGGAACGCGATCTGCGCGACAAGGAGAGATACGCGCTCGCGGCGTCCATCCCCGGCGCGCTGGAGGAGGGCCAGTTCCGCGTCGACTACGAGCCTGTTCGTTCGTTCGCAGACGGTTCGGTGCTCGCTCTCGAAGCGAAGATCGTCTGGGACCACCCGGTACACGGGGTGCTGTGCCCGGATGCGTTCCTCGACCAGTCCTCCGACAACGGCATGATCGTCCGGCTCGTGCACTGGGCGCTGTCGGACGCGTGCATGCAGGCTGGCCAGTGGTACGAGGCGCTGGGAGACCGCATGCCGGTGTTGACGATCGACCTGCCGCTGCGGCTGTGCCAGGAACCCGAGCTCGTCGCCGAGGTGTCCCGCGTGCTGGACCGCACCGGACTGCCGGCGTCCCTGCTGCACTTCGAAGTGCACCAGCACCTGCCGGCGTTGCTGAACGACGAGCAGCTGGACGAGCTGACGATCCTCGCCGAGCGCGGCGTCGGGCTCGTGCTGGACCAGATGAACGGCGGCTACGTCGGCGTCGACCGGATACGCATGGTGCCGCTGAGCGGCGTGAAGTTCACCGGCACCGTCGTGCACGGCTTGGACGACGGAGCGAACCGGGTGGACGAGAGCGCTTCGGTTGCTCTGCTGGAGTGGGCATCGATCCTGCGGCTGCCGCTGTACGCCGAGGACGTGCGGACCGGTGCCGAGGCTTCACGTCTGGCCGCGCTCGGTGTGACGGGCGGGCAGGGACCGCACTTCGGGCCGCCGCTGTCGGCCTCAGAGGTCTCAACGCTGCTTCTCACGTAATTCTTATCAGGGTTTCTTTGGCCTTTCGCACAGGTTGCTCACATGATGGCGGTCCATCGTGGAGTCATGACCGAGCAGAGCTTCCCCGCGATGAGCGGGTCACTGGTGGAACCGCAGCCCGCCGTTGCCCCGGCGCCGAAGTTCTGGCGCCGCACGGCCCCCATGCTGACCGCGGCGACACTCATCGCCGGGTTGTTCGGGGGTGTCACCGGCGCGGTGATCGCCTCGCCCGACGGCACGTCCTCGGGTACTTCCGTGACGGCGCAGACGGTCTCCAACCAGTCCACTGTGGATTGGACCATCACCGCCTCGAAGGTGCTTCCCTCGGTGGTGCAGGTCAACGTCGGCAACGGCCTCGGCTCCGGCGTGATCCTCTCGGCGGACGGCAAGATCCTCACCAACAACCACGTCGTCGCCTCGTCCGGCGGCCAGGTCACCGTCAAGTTCAACGACGGCCGCGAGGTGCCGGCCACCGTCGTCTCCACGGATCCCACGTCGGACCTGGCGGTGTTGCAGGCATCCGGGGTGTCCGGCCTGACGCCGATCAAGTGGGCGAACTCGGACCAGGTGAAGATCGGTGACGCCGTGATGGCCATCGGTTCGCCGTCCGGCCTCCAGGGCACCGTGACCACCGGCATCGTCTCGGCGCTGGACCGCAAGGTGACCGTGCCCGGCGAGACGCGGCGCTCGCAGCCCGTTTCCTACCAGGCGATCCAGACCGACGCGTCGATCAACCCCGGCAACTCCGGTGGTGCGCTGGTGAACGCGGCCGGTGAGCTGATCGGGATCAACTCGGCGATCTACTCGCCGGCGTCGAGCAGCGGTGAGGCAGGGAGCGTGGGGATCGGGTTCGCGATCCCGTCGAACCAGGCCAAGCAGATCGCGGACCAGCTGAGCTAACGCGAAGTTGCTCGGCGAGCGCCGACGGCACCGCAAGGCTCATGAAGCGTCCCGCACCTCGCGCACGGCGGCTGTCGCGTCCTCCAACGTGACCCCAGTTCCGCTGGGCGGCTCGTAGGTCGCCAGGTAATCGCTGATGCTCAGCACCTGGGCAATCTCGCTCAGCCTCTCCACCACGAACGCGTTCAACGACTAGCGGTTCGCCGCGGCACCGTCGGCCAGCGCCGCGAAAACCTCGTCCGGCACATCTCTCAGGTTCATCCGCTTCATGGTGCCAATTTGGCACCGATCGCCCCGATCGAGGAATCAGATTCGGAGCCAGGCCGTGGCACTGATGCGTGGCGGACGGCCAGGGCCGCCCGCCACCCGTCAGGACAGCCAGGTCGGCCTCAACGGCATGTGCGACTTCGTGCCGTCCAGCTTCACCCCGAGCACCTGGTGCAGCTGGATGTTGTTGCGCTCGAACCCGAGCCGAGAAGCGGCCAGGTACAACCGCCACACCCGAGCCCGAGCCTCCCCGACCTCCTCGACCGCCTCTTCCCAGTGCGCGTCGAGGTTGCGGCTCCAGGCGGCCAACGTCAGCGCGTAGTGCTCTCGGATGTTCTCCTCGTGCCGTACCTCGAACCCCGTGTCGTGCATCTGGGACACGATGTACCCAGGCCCGACCAGCTCACCGTCAGGGAACACGTACCGGTTGATGAACGGCCCGGACAGCGAGCGCTCCTTGTTGTTCGGCCGGGTGATGCAGTGGTTCAGCAGCCGTCCGCCCGGCTTCAGCTTCCCGTACAGGGAAGCGAAGTACCCTGGCAGCTTCGCCTTGCCGATGTGCTCGGTCAGGCCGATCGACGAGACCGCGTCGAAGCCTGTCTCCCGCACGTCGCGGTAGTCGAGGTGGCGCACCTCGGCCAGATCCGACAACCCGGCCTCGACGATCGCCTTCTGCGCCCACTCGGCCTGGTTGCGCGACAACGTGACACCGATCGCACGCACTCCGTACTCGCGGGCCGCGTGCATGACCATGCCGCCCCAGCCGCAGCCGACGTCCAGGAGCCTCATGCCGGACTTCAGCCCCAGCTTGCGAGCCACGAGGTCGTGCTTCTCGAACTGGGCTTCCTCCAACGTGGACTCGAGCGACGGGTACACCGCGCAGGTGTAGGCCATCGACGGGCCGAGGATCCACTCGTAGAACTGGTTCGAGACGTCGTAGTGGTGCGCGATGGCCTGCTGGTCGCGGGCCTTGGAGTGCCGCAGGCCGCGCAGGCGGGCCTCCTGCGGCGGTGCGGGCACCTTGTGCGACAACCGGATTTTGCCCAGGAAGCGCAGCAGCTCCACCCGTTGCAACCACGGGAGCTCTCGCAGGGAGAACTCGGAGAGCCGGGAGAGGCCGGCGTGCACGTCGCCGAGGATCTCCAGGTGCCCTGTCACGTAAGCGCGGGCAAGGCCGAGCTCACCTGGCGCGGAAGCCAGGTAGGACAAGGCTTCCGGCGTTCTGATGTCGATCGACACCGCGGCCGACGAAGGGCCTGCGGTACTGCCGTCGTAGGCCTGGAAGCGAACGTCGCTGCCACCCGTGATGCGCTGAAAAATGGAGGCCAACCGCATTCATCGTCCCCTGACACACTTGGCGTACAGATCAGGCAGTCGGTTCGTCTGGTCGTACCGGGACTTCACGGACCGGTAGTGCGAACCGTTGTAGTGCCGCCAGAACTCGTCCTCGGTGTAGTAGGAGTCCGAGTACAGCGACTTGTGGCCGCCCAGCCGCGCCACCTCGCGCTCGATCAGCCGGTTGCGGTCACCCATCCGTTCTCCCGGCCGCACCGGGACCTCCGACCAGAACCCGACGTTGACGTACAGCACGTCCGGGTTCATCGGGTACAAAGGCCAGCCCGTGGTGTCGCGCAAGCGAACCGGGCACAGCCACACCGGCGAGATGCCGATCTCGCGGTCGAAGAAGTCGAGGAACTCAGCCAGCGCCGAAACAGGAATCTCCACGTCCTGGATCACCGGCTCGACGGTCGTCGGCGGCTTGAAGCGGCGATATCGGGCCACCAACCGGCGATACACGTCCGAACGCAGGTAGCGCTTCGGCCACAGGCGGCGCACGACCGGGTTCTGCGCGCCGAACGCCCGTGAGCACCAGAACCAGTCGGTGTCCCAGCGCCACAGGTAGTCGCGGATCGTCAGGTGGTCCGTGCGGCGCTTCTGGATGGACCGGTAGTAGATCTGGTTGCCTGTGTAATCGGACGTGTACGGCGCGATGTCGGCGTAGTGGCCCAACGTCAGGTACATCTCGCCGCGGGAGAAGACCGTGCCGTCGACGAAGTCCGCCGAACCGTCCGAGCAGACCTCCTCGATGACCGCGGCGCACTCGGCGAACGAGCCGAACGGCACGTGCCGCAGTCTCACGTACTGGCGCACCGGCTCCAGTTCGATCTCCAGCCGCAGCGCGTAGCCCAGGGTCCCGTAGGAGTTGGGGAACGCGCGGAACAGGTCGTCGTCCGGTTTGGCGATCACGACCTCGCCGTCGCCGGTGAGGATCTCCAGCTCGCGCACGGACTCGTGCGGCAGGCCGTTGCGGAAGGACGTGGACTCGATGCCGAGGCCCGCTACCGCCCCGCCGATCGTGATGGTCTTGAGCTGCGGCACGACCAGCGGCATCAGGCCGTGGCGCAGTGTCGCGGCGACGAGGTTCTCGTAGGTGGTCATGCCCTGCACCTGTGCGGTGCGTCCGACCGGGTCCACGGACAGGACCTGGTCGAACCTGCCGACGTCCAGCCCGCCGGCCTGGTCGGCCCGGAAGCGGAAGAGGTTCGACGTCTTCTTAGCGAGCCGCACTGGCGCACCTTCGCGCATCGCGGCGTACTGCGCGGTCAACGCAGCTACGGCCGTGCTGTGCCCATGGTCACTCACGAGAACGACGTTATTCCTCGTCAGCGCCGTTGGCACGCCCAAAAGCCCGAATGGGCCAGCGATCTTTCATCGCACCCTGCCTAAAGTTACCAACGAGTAGTAGCGTGCGAGGCATGGCTACGCACGAGGTGACCAACCAGGTACCTCCGCTGAGCGGTCACGACGTCGCGGACGACCCTGCGCTGCTCAGCTGGGTCGACAACGCCGACCTGCACGAACTCGGCAGGCTCGCGGGCAGCGACGAGTGGCAGGACCGCGGCAGGCTCGCGAACACCCATCCCCCGGTCCTGCACACGCACGACCGGTACGGGAACCGGATCGACGAGGTCGAGTTCCACCCCGCCTGGCACGACCTGATGAACGTTGCGGTGTCGAACGGCCTCCACGCGTACGTCGACGGCGAGCACCTGGAGCGCGCGGCCAGGTTCTACGTGTGGTCACAGGTCGAAGCCGGCCACGGATGCCCGATTTCGATGACCTATGCGGCAGTGCCCGCTTTGCGCGTGGCTCCGGAGCTGGCCGAGACCTACGAGCCGCTTCTCACCGCCCGCGACTACGACTTCGGCCTCAAAGCACCTCTGGAGAAGCGCGGCCTGATCGCCGGCATGTCCATGACCGAGAAGCAGGGCGGATCGGACGTGCGGGCCAACACCACGGTGGCGAAGCCCGTCCAGGACGGATACGTGCTGACCGGGCACAAGTGGTTCACCTCGGCACCGATGTCGGACGTGTTCCTGACGCTCGCGCAGGCGCCCGGCGGGCTGACGTGCTTCCTGGTGCCGCGGGTGCTGCCGGACGGCACGCGGAACCGGTTCTTCCTGCAGCGGCTGAAGGACAAGCTGGGCAACAAGTCCAACGCGTCCGCCGAGATCGAGTACGACGAGGCGTTCGCCCACCGCGTCGGTGACGAGGGCCGCGGCGTGCGCACGATCATCGAGATGGTCAACACGACCCGGCTGGACTGCGTTCTCGGAACCGCGGCGGGAATGCGCGCCGGACTCAGGCAGGCAGCGCACCACGCCGCGCACCGCAAGGCGTTCGGGAAGTACCTGATCGACCAGCCGGCCATGCGCAACGTGCTGGCGGATCTGGCGATCGAGTCCGAGGCCGCCACGACCGCCGCGATGTGGCTGGCACGGCACCGGCCGCGGCTCGGGCTCGCGATCACCAAGTACTGGGTCTGCAAGCGCGGTCCGGCGCACGCGGCCGAGGCGTTGGAATGCCTGGGCGGCAACGGTTACATCGAGGACAGCGGGATGCCGCGACTGTTCAGGGAGTCGCCGCTGCAGTCGATCTGGGAGGGCTCGGGCAACGTCGCGGCCTTGGACGTCCTGCGGGCGATGAAGAAAAAGCCGGAGTCGGTGCAGGAGTTCCTCAGCGTCGTCACCGGAGTCGACCCGCGCATCGACAAGGCGCTCAACGAACTCAGCAGCACCGCACTGTCCGATGTAGACGAATCTCAGGCGCGCCGGGTGGTCGAGAAGATGGCGCTGATCCTGCAGGGTGCCCTGCTGGTCAAGCACGGGCACCCCGCTGTCGCGGACGCGTTCCTCGGTTCACGGCTCGGCGGTGACTGGGGAGTCGCGTTCGGCACGCTCCCCAGGTCCACCGACTTCGCCGCGATCATCGACCGAGCTGTACCAAAACTCTAGGCAGGGCACCCGCTTGCCTGGCGCGGCGAGTCCGGCCCGTACAGGTCACCGGTCAGGAACACGCACGTCGGTTGCTGCCCGAAGTCGTGGATGTCGGTGAGCTCCAGGATCGTGAAGTTCCGCTGCTCACCGATCCGCGACGCGCTGAAGTCCGTGCGTCCGGTGGCGCCGAAGAACTCCATCTCGCGGAACTCACCGCCGATCGCGCCCCGGTGCGGGGTGTGGACCGGCAGTCCCGTCAGGCGGGCCTGGGCGTTGCGCACGGCCTCCAGGAAGAGGCCGGCCGCGTCGTAGGCCACGCCGATGTGCTCGCCGGGCCACGGTTTGACCGGCTTGTCCTCCGCCGGTAGCGAGGATTCCTGAATCTCCTGGTTCAGCCGGCTGTAGCCGGCGCAGAAAGCGTCCAACGGCAGGCCGCCGCGCACCTTCGGATCCGGTTTGCCTTCGACACAGGACTTTCCTGCCAGCACGACGAGTCCTGCCATGCTCACGTACGACACGCGCATCCCGGCCAGTGAGTCGTGCACCCGGCTGGCCTTCTGTGCGATGAACCGGATGATCGCGTCGTCGGCGACGATGCGCGGCAGCCGGTTCTTGTCGTAGCAGTCCCTGCCGATGGCCCGCAGGAACTCGCCGAAGTCCTCCTCACGGCCCGCGAAGAACACCAGCTCGCTGGAGTGGTCCTCGACGCACTGCGACGGCACCTCCTGAGGGCTCCTCGACCACGGGACGGCCTGGTAGTTCACCGTCGCGGTCGCGAGCTCCTTGCCCAGCACGTTGACCAGGTCGTCGAGGTAGACGTCGCCCTTGTTCAACGGCGGGTGGTAGATCGTCACCTTGGTCGCGCCGACGTGCTGCGCGTACCGCCGGACGAGGTCGGCCTGCCGGACGTTGCCGGGGATCAGCTGGAAGTACATCGACGACCTGGTCGGCAGCGACGCCTCGGTGAGAGTGGTGCCGATGGTCGGCACGCCGAGCGCCCCCAGTTCGGTGATGACGTCGCGGGTCTCGGCGACGCTGCGGTCGAGCCCGACCACGCCGATGATCCCGGCGTCGGACTCCAGCAACGGCGTCAGCATGTCCCGCAGCACGTCGGGTGCCCGCTTCATCATCGCGCCGCCGTTCGCGATCACGATGCGCAGCAGCGGTTCCGAGCGCGACCTGTCGTTCTGCTGCCGCTGCTTGAGCAGCATGCCCTCCAGCTCCTCCGCCCTGGAGTGGTCGGCGTCGGGGTTGGTGTCCTTGTGGGTGAGGCTGGAGAAGTAGATCAGCGAGACGTACGGGCGGCCTCGATCGGCGTCGTGCAGCCGTTTCGCCTCCTCGTTCTGCGCGAACACGGCCTGCTGCGTCCACCGCAGCCGTTCGTTCGAGCCGAACACCTGGCTGCTGTTGTCGCTGTAGCCCACGCACTCGGTGTGCCCGTCCACGTCCATCAGCCGAGTCGACACCCCCGGTGACACGGCCGAGCCGACGATCGAGCAGTTCGCCTCGATGTGGCTCTGCACCGTCACGAACCCCGGCAGCAGCAGGACCACGGCCACCGCCGCGATGATCGCCTCCAGCCGCCGCGACCGGGCGAGCCACCGCACCGGTGCCGCCTGGAAGGCCGGCGTTCCCTGCCACCTCTTCTTGTCCTCGCGGGGGAACGGCAGCTTGATCATCAAGTAGCGGGCGTCCGGGGCGAGCATCTGCCGTTTGCGCGGCAGCTCCTCCCGCCACGTCGTCAACGCCTCCGCGGTCTCGTCCGGCGCCACCAGCGTGGTCCCGAGCTGCTGCGACAGCGCCGGTTGCACCGAGCTCGCCGCGATCACCAGCAACGGGTCCAGCTCGCCGGTCTCGTTGCGCACGTCGTTGATCAGTTCGAGCAGCTGCCAGCCGCCGTTGTCCTTGTTCACCCCGTCGAGCAGAACCGGGATGTACGCCGTGCGGCGGAACCCGGCCCTGCGCGGCAGGAACCGCCGGCGTCGCCGGTACGCGATCCGCAGGTCCTCCAGGAACGCGTGCACGAGCAGCAGCTTGATCTGTTCCTCGTTCTCGGACTCGCGCCTGCCCAGCGTGAGCCGCTCGGCGAACCCGAGGAACTCGATGGAGTGGTTGGGCAGCGCGAAGTTCTGCCCGCGCATGAACCACTTCGACTCGCGCGCGAGCCCCGGCACCCGCTTGCCGAGCCAGCGGAAGCCCGCCTTGCTGCCCACCCACGCGACCAGCCCGAGCCCCAGCCTCGTCACGAGGTTCGGGATGAACGCGTCCACGGCCCGGTTCAGCGCTTCGCCGTTCTCGGCGGTCTTCCCGGTCCACTGGCGCAGCAGCTCGATGACGCTCGCCCGGTCGTCACGGCCCGGCTTGCGCGGCAGCCGCTTGCTCGTGAGCCAGTCGACGAGCCGGTAGTGGTCGAACCGGGTCAGCCGCTCACGGCCGACGTGGACCTCCGACAACTGAAAGGCCAGCTGGTCCAGCAACGGCAACAACGGCGGCGTCTCACGCGCCTCCGGTGGCCATCTTTTGTCCACTTCCGTTTGCACCGCGGCCACGTCCACATAGGCGTGCGGTATTGCCGGAGAACCCGCGTTGAGCTTTGCCTCCAGCGTGCGCAGGAATGGCGTCGGACTGGCTTCGCTCTCCAGGTAGAGCAACGGAAGTGGCTGGTCGCCGACCACTTCCTCGGTCTTGCTCCGATAGAAGAAACCCGGCCGGTCACAAAGCCCGTGAATGACCTCGAGGAGAACTCGCAATCCGGGGAACACCGGTTCTGGCCGACTACCTGTCATCTGCACCCTCACACTCGTGCGGAAGGCAGACGACGGTAGCCGGACTCAGCGAATCGAGGAGGCGGTTTCGGACTATTTACATAGATCGGCCTAGCGGCACTAAAGACCGAGCTCGCGGGCGATCAGCATCTTCTGCACCTCGGAGGTGCCCTCGCCGATCTCCAGGATCTTGGCGTCCCGGTAGAAACGGCCGACCGGGTACTCGTTCATGAAGCCGTAGCCGCCGAAGATCTGCGTGGCGTCACGGGCGTTGTCCATCGCCGCCTCGGACGAGACGAGCTTCGCGATGGCGGCCTGCTTCTTGAACGGCTCACCGCGCAGCATCCGCGAAGCCGCCTCGTAGTAGGCCAGGCGCGCGGTGTGGACGCGGGCCTCCATCTCGGCGATCTTGAACTGGATCGCCTGGTACGTACCGATCTTCGCGCCGAACGCCTCGCGCTCGTGCGCGTACTTGACCGACTCGTCGACGCAGCCCTGGGCCAGGCCGACCGACAGCGCCGCGATGGCGACCCGGCCCTCGTCCAGGGTCCGGAGGAACTGGGCGAAGCCGCGGCCGCGCTGGCCGAGCAGGTTCGCGGCCGGGACGCGGCAGTCCTGGAACGACAGTTCACGCGTGTCCGAGGCGCACCAGCCGACCTTGGAGTACTTCTTCGACACCGTGAAGCCCGGCGTGCCGGACGGAACGATGATCGACGAGATCTCCTTGCGGCCGTCGGGCAACGTCCCCGTCACCGCGGCAACGGTCACCAGGCCGGTGATGTCGGTGCCGGAGTTCGTGATGAACGCCTTGGTGCCGTTGATGACCCACTCGTCGCCCTCAAGGCGTGCGGTGGTGGCCAACGCACCCGCGTCGGACCCGGAGCCCGGCTCGGTGAGGCCGAACGCGCCGAGCTTCTCGCCGGACGTCAGTGAAGGCAGCCACTCGGCCTTCTGCTCGTCGGTGCCGAAGCGGTAGATCGGCATGGCGCCCAGCGACGTGGCCGCCTCGACCGTGATCGCGACGGACGAGTCGACGCGGGCGAGCTCCTCCAGCGTCACGCACAGGGCGAAGTAGTCGCCGCCCATGCCGCCGTGCTCCTCGGGGAACGGCAGGCCGAGCAGGCCCATCGCGCCCATCTTCGCCACGATCGGGTACGGGAACTCGTTGCGCTCGTAGTACTCGCCGATGACCGGGGCCACCTCGTCGCGAGCGAACTCCTCGACGGTCTTGCGCAGATCCTCGTACTCGCTCGGGAGTCTGAAGTCCAACATCTGTGTCACTCCTGGTGAGAGACGACGAGGGCCAGCACCTGGTCGAGTGCGACCTGCTGGCCTGCTTGCACATTCACTTCGGTGAGCACGCCGTCGACCGGTGCGGTCACGGTGTGCTCCATCTTCATGGCCTCGACCACGAACAACGCTTGACCGGCGGTCACGTCCTCGCCCTGCCGGGCGCGGACCACCAGGACGGTTCCCGGCATGGGCGACTTCACCGGACCACCCGAGGCAGCCGCACCTTCGGAGGCGCCCACCAGGAACTCGGCCTCGGTCAACGCCCACGAGGCACCGTCGTGGCCCAGCCACAGCACGTCGCCGTCACGGGCCATCGAGTACCTGCGCGAGCCGACGAGCAGGTCGGCGCCCTCGCGACGGGCCTTCGCGCGAACCGGTTCTCCAGCACCCACAACGACTTCGTCACCGCGCACACGCACGTCGACGTCGTTGATCCGCCAGGTCGTCCACGCGTGCTCACCGACGCGCCACCCGGACAGCTGGTCCCACGGGTCGTCGCCACGCGGTTCCAACGACCGCTCCAGGCCGGCCGCCACGTACACGTCGTCCGGGATCTCGGCCGAGGTCAACGAGTCGAGCTTCCGCTCGACCAGACCGGTGTCCAGCGCACCGGCACGAACGTCTTCGTCACGCAGCAAAGCACGCAGGAACGGGATGTTCGTCGTGACGCCGAGCAGCACCATCTGACCCAGAGCATGGTCCAGGCGCCGCAACGCTTCTTCGCGAGTGCGGCCGTGCGCGATCACCTTGGCGAGCATCGGGTCGTAGTCCGAACCGACGACAAGTCCCTCGTACAGCCCGGAATCCACGCGGACCGACGTGGGCTCGCGCAACGCCAGCACGCGGCCACCGGTCGGCAGGAAGCCGCGCGACGGGTCCTCGGCGTACACGCGCGCCTCGACCGAATGCCCTGTCAGTTCAACGGAAAGATCAAGCACCTCGCCCGCGGCGACGCGGAGCTGCCACTCGACCAGGTCGACGCCGGTGACCATCTCGGTCACCGGGTGCTCGACCTGCAGCCGGGTGTTCATCTCCATGAAGAAGTAGTCACCGGACGCACCGTCCACGATGAACTCGACGGTGCCGGCGCCGACGTAGCCGACCGCACGAGCCGCATCGACCGCCGCGGAACCCATCGCCTCGCGCACTTCCGGCGTGAGGAACGGCGACGGCGCCTCCTCGATGATCTTCTGGTGCCGCCGCTGAAGGCTGCACTCCCGCTCGCCGAGGTGGATCACGTTGCCGTGCGAGTCGGCGAGCACCTGTATCTCGATGTGCCGCGGGTTCGTGACGAACCGCTCGATCAGCAGCGTGTCGTCACCGAACGACCCGCGCGCCTCCCGCCGTGCCGACTCGATCGCCTCGCGCAGCGCCGATTCCTCGTGAACCAGCCGCATGCCCTTGCCGCCACCGCCTGCGGAAGGCTTGAGCAGCACGGGAAAGCCGATCTCCAAGGCCGCGTCGACGATCTCGTCGTCGGACATGCCTTCCTTCGTACGCCCCGGCACCACCGGCACGCCTGCGGCCGACACGGTCAGCTTCGCGCGGATCTTGTCGCCCATCGCATCGATCGCCGAGGCGGGAGGCCCGACGAACACGATCCCGGCGTCCGCGCAGGCCGTGGCGAACGCCGTGTTCTCGGCGAGGAAGCCGTAGCCGGGGTGAATCGCCTGTGCCCCAGTGGAAACGGCGGCAGCGACGATCTTCTCGATGGACAGGTAGCTCTCGCGTGCCGCGGCCGGCCCGATCCGGACGGCATCGTCGGCCAGCCGGACGTGCAACGCATCGGCGTCCGCGTCGGAGTACACGGCGACGGAACGAATCCCGAGCGACCGCAATGCGCGGATCACCCTGACCGCGATCTCCCCGCGGTTCGCCACCAGAACGCTGTCGAACATGATCACATCCGGAAGACGCCGTAGGAAACATCGTCGATGGGGGCGTTCGCCGCGCTGGACAACGCCAGCCCCAGCACCATGCGGGTGTCGCGCGGGTCGATCACGCCGTCGTCCCACAGCCGCGCGGTCGAGTAGTACGGGTTGCCCTGGTCCTCGTACTGCTGACGGATCGGCGCCTTGAACGCCTCCTCGTCCTCGGCGGACCACGAGTCACCGAGCTGGTCGCGTCGCACGGTCGCGAGCACCGACGCCGCCTGCTCGCCGCCCATCACGGAGATCCGCGCGTTCGGCCACATCCACAGGAACCGCGGCGAGTAGGCCCGGCCGCACATCGAGTAGTTGCCGGCACCGAACGAGCCGCCGATGATCACGGTGAACTTCGGAACGCGAGCGCAGGCCACCGCGGTGACCATCTTGGCGCCGTGCTTGGCGATTCCGCCCGCCTCGTACTCGCGGCCGACCATGAACCCGGTGATGTTCTGCAGGAACACCAGTGGCACGGAACGCTTGTCGCACAACTGGATGAAGTGCGCGCCCTTCACCGCGGACTCGCCGAACAGGATGCCGTTGTTGGCGATGATCCCGACCGGGTGGCCGTGAATGCGCGCGAAGCCGGTGACGAGCGTCTGCCCGTACTCCTTCTTGAACTCCTGGAACTTCGAGCCGTCGACGATCCGCGCGATCACCTCGCGCACGTCGTAGGGCGTCCGGGAATCCGTTGGCACGACGCCGTAAAGATCGTCGGGGTTGACCACGGGAGCCTCGACGGGTGCGACGTCCCACGGACGCTGTGCTCGTGGCCCGAGCGTGGAGATGATCGAACGGACCATCCTGAGCGCGTGCGCGTCGTTCTCCGCGAGGTGGTCGGTGACACCGGACGTCCGCGAGTGCAGGTCGCCGCCGCCGAGGTCCTCAGCGCTGACGACCTCACCGGTCGCGGCCTTCACCAGCGGCGGACCGCCGAGGAAGATCGTGCCCTGGTTGCGCACGATGATCGCCTCGTCGCTCATCGCCGGCACGTACGCGCCACCCGCGGTGCACGACCCGAGCACCGCGGCGATCTGCGGGATGCCGCGCGCCGACATCGTGGCCTGGTTGTAGAAGATCCGTCCGAAGTGCTCGCGATCGGGAAACACGTCGTCCTGCTTGGGCAGGAACGCGCCGCCGGAGTCGACCAGGTAGACGCACGGAAGGTTGTTCTGCAGCGCCACTTCCTGCGCGCGCAGGTGCTTCTTGACCGTGATCGGGTAGTAGGTGCCGCCCTTGACCGTGGCGTCGTTCGCGACGATGACGCACTCACGGCCGGAGACGCGCCCGACGCCGGTGATGATGCCCGCGGCCGGTGCCTCGTCGCCGTACATGCCGTTCGCGGCCAGCGGCGACAGCTCCAGGAAGGGCGAGCCGGGGTCGACCAGCGTGTCCACCCGCTCGCGCGGCAGCAGCTTGCCGCGGTCGACGTGCCGCTGACGTGCCTTCTCAGGACCGCCCAGTGCGGCGGTGGCGAGCTTGCCGCGCAGCTCGTCGACGAGCGCGCTGTGCTCCTTGGCGTAGCGGTCCGATGGCTCGGCTGCGCTGCGCAGGACCGGTGCGTCCATGCTCCCCAGACCTCAGGTTAGCGGGCGTTAACTTCCTCATGTTAGCGCCCGCTAACCAGACGGTCCACAGGAACGGCTCGAGAGTGACCGGATCGCAGGTCAAGGCCCCTTTCAGGCACTCTCACGTTCCGGAATCAACCTAGCCGATGACCGACCGCAGAGCGGGCAGGTAACCGCTCTGGTGGCCGGCCCGGTTCGGGTGGTACGACTCCTCGACGGGCCAGCTCAGGCTGTTCAGCCACCAGCTGGACGAGCAGATCTCGTGCCCGGTGAACGCCCCGCGCACGTCGATGTAGCTGAACCCGGCGGCGGCCGCCCTCGCGCCGATGACGTTGTGCAGCGCGTCGGAACCGGAGTTGATCGCGGCGCGCTTGGTGTCGCTCAGCCCGACGTTGCACGTGCCCGGCACCTTGTAGATGCGCGGGTAGCCGAGCACGACCACGCGCGCCGACGGGGACTTCGCCTTGACCGTGCCGTAGACGTTGTTCAGCAAACCGGGAAGCGTGTTCGCGATGTAGGTCTTCGACTGGTTCACCCGGTTGGTGCAGTCCTGGTCCGAGCCGAAGGTGCACGTGGTGATCACGTCCGTGAAGCCGGCGTCGTTGCCGCCGACCTGCACGGTGACCAGGTTCGTGCTCGTCGTGAGCACTGCCGCCTGGCTGATCACGTCACCTGTTCGAGCTCCCGAACAGGCAACTGACTTGAAGGTCGCGGGTGCTGCCGCCGCCGCCCACAGCGCCGGATAGGCGAGCGGACCGCGCTTGCAACTGCCGCTGGAACCGTCATAACTGCCGGTCCCGAGCCCGGAGGCGTACGAGTCGCCGAGCGCGACGTAGTTGACGGGGGCTGCACTGGCGGGGTTGGCCAGCGCGATGACGGCCGCAGCGGCGGTGACCACTGAGGCGATGAAGTGAGCAGGACGCATCGAAGACTCCCGAAGGGGCCGCAGGGATGTGATGCATTGCACGCCAATGGTTACCTACGCGTAAGACCCGTGTGAAGTATTGGTCAAGAGTCAACAATCAGGGCTTGCACCTGCGGAAATTCCACCCATCGGACGACTAGGTAAACGCCTGCTAACCTCCCGTTGTGGCCGAGAAACCCTCACGTCGGGACCAGATCCTCAACGCCGCGGCCGAGCTCTTCGCCCGGCACGGCTTCCACGGCGTGGGCATCGACGACATCGGAGCGGCCGTCGGGATCTCCGGCCCCGCGCTCTACCGGCACTTCCGCAGCAAGGACGCGATGCTCGGCGAGATGCTGACGTCGATCTCCGAACGGCTGCTGGACGGCGGCCAGGCGCGCGTGGACGCGGCGTCGAGCGCTTCGGAAGCGCTGCAGGAACTGGTCGGCTGGCACGTCGACTTCGCGCTGGACGACCCGGCGCTGATCACCGTGCAGATGCGCAACCTCGCCAACCTCACCGATCCGGACCGCCGGCGCGTGCGGGCGTTACAGCGACGCTACGTCGAGGTGTGGGTGGAGACGATCAGGCGGACGGTGCCGGACTTCGACGAGCCGACCGCGCGGGCGGCGGCGCACGCGGTCTTCGGGTTGATCAACTCGACCCCTCACAGCGCGCACCTCGACCGCGACCAGATGGCCGCTTTGCTGTCTCGGATGGCACTCGCATCGCTCACTCCGGCCGTCGTGACCTCGTGAACTGGCGATCAGCCGAGACCCTTCCGTAACCTGGCGCGACAATGGGTGCGCGCAAACTCCTCCTCCGACTCCCGGCCTGGTTCCGGTTCACGGTGATCACGCTCGCGGTGTTCGTGTGCGGAGTGATCGCCTCACGCCCGGCGAGCGGCGACAACGGGGTGCCGCCCAGCGGTGAAGTGATCGCCGCGGCCAACGCCGTCAAGGCGTTCGTGGCGCCGTCGGCGACCCACGACCCGCACGTCAACCTGCCGTCGGACTTCGCGCAGCAGTCGGGACGCCATCCCAAGACCGTGACGGCGCCGGACGGGACGTTGCGGGTGGTCGACGCCTCCGGCGGCTGCTCGGGGCCGGCCGGTGACACCGAGTGGGACTTCAGCGTCGGGTGCCGCGCGCACGATCTCGGCTACGACCTGCTGCGCTACGCCGAGGCCAAGGGGCATCCGCTCGGCCAGGACGCGCGCAAGGCGCTGGACGACCGGCTCGCGACCGATCTGCACGCGCAGTGCCGGCTGAACCCCCGCGGCGCCGAGACGCGCTGTCACGCGGTCGCCGAGACCTACGCGCTGGGGCTGAAGTTCAACTCGTGGCGGCAGCGGTGGGGGCCGCCGGGCCACGAGCCTGTGGTGGCGTGGGCGTTCGGCAGTGCGATCGTGGCCTTTCTCTTACTTGCACGCCTGCACGGCCGTCGCCGAGAGGAACCGCGTTCGATCGCCGCGCCCGTTCAGCAGGACCGGTACGCGACGTTCCTGCGGCTCTTCAGCCTGACACTGCTGGTGCTCGGCGAGACCGTTGCGACGCTTGCTCACCTGCGCGGCTTCGGCACGCCGTGGTTGTGGGCGTTGCAGGCGGTGCCGTTGTTCTTCTTCGCGGGCGGGCACGCGAACCTGCGCAGCTGGCAGGCGCACGAGGGCGGCTTCGGGTGCTGGGTGTCCAGCCGGACGTCGTGGCTGCTGCGGCCGGTGCTCGCGTTCGTGCTGCTGTGGGTGGTGTTGTTCGCGGCGTTGAACCTGATGGACGTGAAGGTCGACGCGTACAGCAGGTTGATCACGCATCCGTTGTGGTTCCTCGGGGTCTACCTGCTCGCGGTGGCCGCGACACCGGCCGCCGCGTGGCTGCACGAGCACTTCCGCCGCACCACGCCGTTCGTGCTGATGCTGGTGACGCTGGGCGTCGAGGTCGCGCGCACGTCGACGGACTGGAAGACCGGCGGGTACGTGAACCTGATCGTCGGCGCGCTGCTGATGCAGCAGATCGGGTTCTTCTACGCGGACGGCACGTTGCAACGGGTGCCGCGCCGCGTGCTGGCGGCACTGGGTGCGATCACGTTGCCCGCCTTGGTGTTCTTCAGCGACTACCCGCGCTCGATGATGGTGCTCGGCGTGGCGCAGGTGTGTCTGGCGCTCCTGGCTCGCGGGCGGGTCACCACGTGGCTGGAGGGCCGGTCCTGGCACGTCGTGAACTTCGCGCGCCGCGCGCCGATGACGGTGTACCTGGCTTACCTGGCCGGCGTCGGCGCTCTGGTCGGGTTGCTCGGGCTGGCGCAGGCACCGATCTGGATGGTCTTCCTGCTGGTGCCGTTCATCCTGCTGTTCCACCGGTTCGAGGCCAGGATGGTCGGGTTCCCGCGCCTGTCGCACGAGTCGCACCGGACCAGGCTCGCGACCGGTATGGGCGTGGTGTTCGGGACGCTGGGCGTGCTCGGGTTCGTGGTGAGCGGGTTCCTCGGCGAAGGGCTGCTGGTGCTGTTGCCGGTGGACCCGCTGCAGAACGTCATCCACCTCCTGCTCGGGTGGTACCTGATCCACACAGCCCGCACCGGCAGCTGCGACACCCGGTTGCCGTGGCTGCTCACGGCGCTGGCGTGCGTTCCGCCGATGCTGGCGCTGGATCCGGCTCCCGCGGTGGTGGTGCTGCACGCCGCGGCGATCGGCCTCGCAGTGCTCGCAGCCATCCCCAGGTCACGACCGCGCACACCGGCAGCCACAGCAGTCGCTGCCACACCCAGCCCGGATGATCTGGTGGCTGCTGCAGTCCCGGCAGCGGGCCCCACGCGCTGAGCGCCAGCGTCACGGTGATCAGCGCGCTCTGGTGCGCCAGGAAGATCCCCAGCGCTCGCTTGTTCAGCCACTGCGCGGGTTTCGTCGTGCCGAGCCTGGTCAGCACCGGCGCGATGGTGAGCACCAGGCCGATCTGGGCGAAGGCCAGCGCCAGCGTCGCGTAGTTCGGCGGGTTCAGGTTCGAGACGGCCGCGCCGGGGATGCCGACGGCCGACGTCGGGTAACCGCCGAACTGCGTTAGCAACGCGTACCCGATGACGCCGATCACGAGCAACGGCGGTCCGGGAATCTTCCTGCGCGCCAACGAGTAACCGAGCTGCCAGGCCGCCCACCACACCGCGTACGGGACCACCAGCACCAGCACGATCGGGACGAGCACACCCCACGAGTACTCGTCCAGCTTGCGCACCAACGGTTTCAAGGCGAGCAGGACCAGGTAGACGCCGAGGAACCACAGTGGCGTCGTGACCAGGAAACCGATGTTGAAGGCGGTGCCCTGGTCGACACCGCGCATCGACAGTCCGAAGAGGACGGCCGCCCAGGAGCCGAGCATCAGCAGCGTCGGTACGGCGAGCTGTTTCAGCCTGGTGAGGAACGGAGTCTGCGAGTGGGCGGCAGCGTAGCCGCCGACGAAGAAGAACAGGCCAAGCGTCTGCAGCACCCAGCTCACCGGTGTCAGCTCGGGCAAGTGCTTGAGCGGGCTGTCGATGTACATGCCGGTGGGTGTGTCCACCAGCGAGGTGACGAGCCAGTGGCCGAGCACGACCGTGACGACGGCGATCGCGCGAACGGCGTCGATGAACGGGTTTCTCAAGGCTTCTCCCCCGAAGCAATCCGGACGAGCGCAGTCAGTGTCGCGCTACCCGGTTCGTAGTAGGTGTCGTGCTTGCCGCCTTCGAACCGCAGCACGGTGGCACCGAAGTCGTCGTTCGCCGGATCGGTGCCGTGGCCGAGGTCGCCGAGCCGGACGTTGGGCACGAACCGCATCCAGTCACCGCTGGACCGGATCGCCCAGACCTTCGCCTTCGTCTCCAGCTCCGCAACGGACTTCGCCCGCACGCCAGGGCTTCCGGTGAACACGATGTCGTCCACATCCAGCTCGTGCGCCGCCAACGAGACGACAACCGAGCCGTAACTGTGCCCGAAGACGTGGATGCGGGCGTTGGTGTGCAAGGCGCGCACGAACTCGACGAGCTCAGCCGCGGCCGTTCTGGCCAGCCCACCGGTGGCGGCGTCCACACCAAGTCCCTGCGGCGTCCGGTACCCGAGCCAGGCGACCACCGCCAGATCGTCGCGATGAGCCTGCTCGAACAGGTTGGCCGCCATCTTCCCGATGGTGCGGTCGAACCTGTCGACGTCCACATCGGACCCCGGCACGACGACCACGACGTCACGTGCGGTGGCGAGATCGCCGACGATCGCGACCCGGCGGGCGACGTCGGTGCGCCACTCGGCGATCGACGGCGCGACCGCGGGAACAGCGATCAGCAGGAGGAACAGAACGGCTCGGCGCATGAACCGAAACTAGGAAGGCGACAGACCCCGAATCGTCCCTCTGACGTGCTGTTCTTCCGCTCCTACCCCGGTACTACGAGCCCGCTCTCGTACGCCGCGATGACGGCCTGGGCGCGGTCGCGGAGCCCGAGCTTGGTGAGCACGCGGCTCACGTGCGTCTTGACCGTCTGCTCGGCGAGCACGAGGTGCGCGGCGATCTCGGTGTTCGACAGGCCCTGCGCGACCAGCACGAGGATCTCGGTCTCGCGTTCGGTGAGGACGTTCAGCTGGGCCGGCCGGACGCGGTCGGTGCGACGGGCCTTCACGAAGTCCTCGATCAGGCGCTTGGTGATGGACGGCGCCAGCAAGGCCTCCCCCGCGGCCACCACGCGGACGGCGTTGAGCAGCTCGCGGGCGGTGCGTGCTTGAGCAGGAACCCGCTCGCACCGGCCTGCAGTGCCTCGTAGACGTAGTCGTCGAGGTCGAACGTGGTCAGCACGAGGACCTTGGTCTCGACCGAACCGTTCAGCAACAGCCTGGTGGCGGTGAGACCGTCCATCTCGGGCATGCGGACGTCCATCAGCACGACGTCCGGTTTGACGCTGCGCGCGAGTGCGACGCCCTCGACGCCGTTGCCCGCCGCGCCGATCACCTCGATGTCCTCCTGCGCGTTGAGCAGCGCGGAGAAGCCCTCGCGGACCATTTCCTGGTCGTCGACCACGACCACCCTGATCACTTGTCCCCCAACGGAATTCTCGCCCGCACCATGAAGCCGCCGTCCTCGGTCGACTTCACGGTCAGCGTGCCACCGTGCACCGCCACGCGTTCACGCATGCCCACCAGGCCCTGCCCGCTGCCACCGCCCATCGACGGCCCTCCGGCGGTGTTGATCACCAGCACGTCGAGCCGGCCCTCGTTCTTGTGCACGTGGACGGACGCCTTCGAGCCGGGCGCGTGCCTGGTCGCGTTCGTCAGCGCCTCCTGCACGATCCGGTACGCGGTGAGGCCCACCGCCTCCGGCACGTCGTCCACGTCGACCTCAGCCTCGTCGCCGGGCCTGGTCAGTTCCGGGATGCGGCTGATCCCGGGCTGCGGTTCCCGTTCCAGCTCCTGGCCGTTCGTCCTGAGCACGCCGAGCAGGCGTTGCATGTCGGTGATGGCTTCCCTGGCCGCCTGGCCGAGTTCCGCGAACTCGCGCGCGGCCTCCTCGTTCAGTCCCTTGAGGCGGTAAGGCGCGGTCTCGCACCTCACGACCACCATCGACATGTGGTGCGCCACGACGTCGTGCATCTCGCGCGCGATGCGGGCACGTTCCTCCAGAGCGGCCTTGGCGTCGCGCTCTTCTTCGAGTTCGCGTTCCGCCCTGCCGCGCGCACCGAACAGATAGACGACCGCTGCGATGGCGGGCACGAAGAACGCCACCGAGTCGTCCACCGGTTCAACGAACGGAACCAGTGCCGTGCTGATCAACGTGACCGTGATGACGATCGGGCGCGAGTAGAAGGCCGCGACCGCGACCAGGAGCGGCACCGTGGTCCAGTACTGGAAGTCGCTCGAACCGTCCCCTTCGACGAGAAGGCCGACGAAGTAGAACCCGGCCGCCGCCAGTCGCCAGGCGTAGAGCGGAGACCAGATCAGCAGCACGTACGGCCCGAGCGTGACCAGGAAGATCACGACCCACCAGCCGTCCGAGTCCTCTTGGCGCACGTACGTGACGCTGCCGACGATCGCCCAGACGAAGGCGTAGATGATCAGAGCGGCGCAGACGAGCAGGCTCCATCGACCGAGTGCTTTGACGAGCACTCGGGTTCGATCAGGACCGAGGATCGTTCGGTAGAGCGTGCGGAACACCACCCGATGCTAGGTGGATTCGCGGATTCCCACATTGACCTGCGGAGTGACATACCCCGGTAGCACTCTGATCAAGATGGGGCATTGCGAATGCGTGACACCGCGCGGTAGGCAGTACCTGTGAGACCACCACAGGATCCAGATCGCTGGTCACGGCTGACGGCCGTGGCCGGTGAGGCGCTGGCTGCCGCCAGGGCCGGTGAGGACGCTGTGGCGGTCGACCTCGTGACCGGCTACCTCAGCGGGTCTCCCGAGGGCAACGAGGAGATCCGTGAGCTCGTGCTGCTGCTGTTCGCCGAGTGCAGCAGCATGGTGGGCGCGCTCGGCTCGGGCGGCGCCACACCGGTGAAGATGCAGGTCTTCGACGAGGAGGGCCGCGAGGTCCAGATCGACGACGCGGACCCGCCCGTGCGCACCGCGATCCGCGCGCTGCTGGCCGAGGTGCACGGCGACCAGGACGCGGCCTCGGAGCAGATCGAGATCGCCCTGGCCAACGGGGCACCGCAGGAGCTCGCGACCGTCGTTTTACAAGCCCTGCGATGGACCCTGAAGCTGGCGATCGAGTGCGAGACGCGCGACCTGCCCGTCGCGCCGTGGATCACCGCGTCACTGGACGACCAACCCTGACGTGCAGCAGCGCGTCAGCACCGTCCATCAGGTGCTGATCGAGCGGGAAGTAGCCCATTTCCAGCGTGGTGTCGGTGCGGGTCTTTCCTTCCGGCTTGTCCTTGGTCATGCCCCAGGTGGTGAAACGGCCCTGCAACCGACCTTCCAAGGTGTCTTTGTCCGGTTCACCCAGCCCAAAGGTGTCGTTGCGGCCGAGGGTGCCCGCGATGACCGTGTACTGGTCGCCGAGGACGGGCGCCACGAGCGCGCCCGCGGAGAACCACTCGATGCGCTCGCCGGCCATCTCCATCGAACTGTTGGTGCGTTGCAGGTGGGCGTTGTGCGCGAACACGAACGTCGGTCCACGGCCCGCCTCGGCGCGCCGGATCTCCAGCAGGTTGCGGGCCATCACGCCGTCCCGCATCTGACACAGCCGGTTGAGGCGCACGCCCAACGGGTTCGGCTCCGCGCACTCCCGGTGGTACTGCAGGAGGCTCAAGCCGGCCGTCAGGTGCGTTTCCGCGCGGCTCCAGGCGCCGTCGACGGTCTTGCGCGCGTGCAGCCGCTTGAGCATCCCGGTGCCGATCTCACGCAGCCTGATGGCTTCTTCCGACCGTCCGGGTGACTTGGTGAGATCCAGAACGGCCTCGTCGCGACTCCACTTCTCATCGTCGATGGTCAGGTCGACGTCCTCGCCCAGGTAGTCGCGGGCGTGCTCCAGGTAGGGGCGCGGGCTGGGCGCGCTGGTCGTCTCGGTCTGGAAGTCGAAGCCGTGGAACGCCAGGCGCTCTTGTGGCGCTTTGTCCGCGTTGTACTCGCGCATCCAGGCGACCAGCTCGCGGTTGGCCGGCCACTCCCCGAACGCGTGGGAGAAACCTTCCTTCATGACCGCGTCGAGCTCGCCAGGTCCGCCCTGGACGTAGTCGTCGACCACGAGCCCCCTGATCCGGCAGGTCTCGAGGGCGATCGAGCGGAAGCCCAGGCCCGCCAGCTGCTCGAACAGCTCGTTGCGGATCCAGGTGTGGGCGTGCTCCCGGTGCGTCGGCTCGCCGAACGCCAAGAGCTCGGTGAAGGGACTGATGAACTCACGAATGTCCTGGCTCATGTGCCTAAACCGTAACATTGAAGGCTCCATTGAGACTTTCGCTCAGTTTCCGCTGGAGTTCACCTCTAAAGTCTCAACCGTGCGACCAGCCGACCTCGCCCTTGAGCACGGTATCTCGACTCAGGCCGTGCGCAACTACGAGCAGTCCGGGTTCCTCCCGCCCGCTGAGCGCACGACGTCCGGCTACCGCGTCTACACCGAGGTGCACGCTGCCGCGTTGCGGGCGTTCATCGCGTTGATCCCGGCCTTCGGGCACTCCACCGCCGGCCAGATCATGAACGCGATCCACTCCGGTTCCCTGGACGACGTCCTCCTGACCATCGACCGCGGCCACGAGCAACACCTCCGCGACCGCGAAACCCTCGACTCGGTCAGCCGGGCGGTGCACGACCTCACCGACTTCGAACCGGTCCTGGAGCCACGCACGATCGGCGAGCTCGCCCACCGGCTCGGCGTCACGCCGGCGACGCTGCGCGCGTGGGAGGAGGCCGGCATCCTCAGGCCAGACCGAGAGCCCACCGGCTACCGCGTGTTCCGCGCCGAGGACGTCCGCGACGCCGAGCTGGCCCATCTGCTGCGGCGCGGCGGCTACCCGTTGGCGCGCATAGCTTTGGTGGTACAACAGATCCGCACGGCAGGCGGCACCGACACGTTGGGCGCCGCCTTGACCGACTGGCGCCGCCGCCTCACCGCGCAAGGCTTGGCGATGCTCGCCGCCTCCGCACGACTCAACGAGTACCTGAGCGCGCGGGCACCAGCCGCTCCATCAGCCCGTCCACCAGGTGAGACCGCTTAGGCTGATCGTCATGCGCACAGCTCTGGTCGGCTACGGACTAGGTGGGGCGGCCTTCCACGCCCCGTTCATCGCGGCAACTCCAGGCCTGGAGCTGGCGGCCGTCGTCACGGCAAACCCCCGGCGCCAAGCCGAGGTCGCGGAGCGCTACCCGTCCGCCCGCCTTCTGTCCTCTCTGGACCAGGCCTGGACCGGCGGCTTCGACCTGGTGGTCATCACCACCCCGAACCGCTTCCACGCGACCCACGCCCGCCAGGTCCTGGAACACGGCCTCAACGTGGTGGTGGACAAGCCCTTCGCAGGCTCAGCAGCCGAAGCCCGAGCCCTGGCGTCCATCGCCTCGTCCCGAGGCCTCATGCTCGTCCCGTTCCACAACCGCCGCTGGGACGGCGACTTCCTGACCGTCCAAAAACTCCTTTCCGACCAGACTTTGGGCGCAGTCCACCGCTTCGAGTCACGCTTCGAGCGCTACCGCCCCGAAATCAAGTCCTCCTGGAAGGAATCCGGCGACCCCGCCGACCTGGGCAGCATCCTCTTCGACCTGGGCACCCACCTGGTCGACCAGTCCGTGGCCCTGTTCGGCCGCCCTCTTTCAGTCCACGCCGAGATAGCGACCGTCCGCCCAGGCGCAAAGGCCGACGACGACGTCTTCCTTTCCTTGGCCCACGAGGGCGGCGTCCGCTCCCACCTGTGGATGAGCGCACTGGCCGCCGACCTCGGCCCACGCTTCCGAGTGCTCGGCCACGACGCCGCCTACGTGAAGTACGGAATGGACCCCCAGGAAGAGCGCCTCAAGGCAGGCGAAACCCCTGCGGGCCCCGGCTGGGGTGAAGAACCCGAATCGGACTGGGGCACGCTGGGCGGCAAGCCCCACCGCACGGAGCCCGGCGCCTACCAGGACTTCTACGCCTCGGTAGCGGCGGGCGTGGCCCCGGTGTCTCCTCAGGACGCAGTGACGGGCCTGGAGGTGATCGAGGCGGCCAAGCAGTCAGCCGCAACGGGCGACTCCATCACCCTCTGACCGCTGCCATCGAAGCAGCTCGCCGAGTTCGGGCTGCTTGCCACTCGACGCCTGACAAACAGGCGCTGGCGCCCATGAAGTCGCGCTTGTCGTATCGGGTGGCAACCTGGTCGTACCTGTCGATGGGGCCAGCCCCACGGTTGGTTCTGGGGCTGATTCCATTGCCGCGCATCAGGCCGGGCAACAGGCTTGATCAATGAGAATCGAACCGTCGACAGTCCGGCGCGTCGTGGTGGCCATGGCCGTAGGCGCATCGGTCGTGGCGTTGTCCGCACCGGCCGCCGCCGAGCATGATCCGATCACCGATGTGGCGGCCGTCAGAGCCCAACTCGACCTGATGACCAGCGCCGACCGGATTCCCGGGGCGCTGGCTGAGGTCCGCGATCGACGTGGCAGGTCGGTCACGATCACGTCCGGCACGGCGGAGTTGGGCACGGATCGTGCGATGGTCGATGGCGACGGCCGCTTTCGGATCGCCAGCGTCACCAAGCCGTTCACCGCTGTTGCCGTGCTGCAATTGGTTGCCCGGCACCAGGTTCGGCTCGACGCGCCGGTCGAGACCTACCTGCCTGGGGTGGTGCGGGGCACAGGCGAGGGAAGCGCGATTGACGGCCGCGACATCACTGTGCGCCAACTGCTGCAGCACGCCAGCGGGCTGCCGGACTACGTCAGGTTCGTGAACCTCGACGAGCAGAACCAGCCGGTCGAGGCGGCGGAGCTGGTCCGAATCGCCCTGTCCCACAAGCCGGACTTCGCCCCCGGCCAGGGCTGGAAGTACTCCAACACCGGCTACGTTCTCGCCGGTATGATTGTGGAACAGTTGACGCACAAGGACATCGGCACGGCCGTGACGGAGCTGGTGATCCGCCCCGCGCACCTGCGTGACACGTACTGGCCGCCGGCCGGGGAGCTGCGAATCCGCGGCCCGCACGCTCACAACTACACCGTGGACAAGGCCAATCCGGCCGGACCGCTGGTCGACGTCACCGAGTACGAGCCTTCCTGGGCCGGCGCGTCCGGTGCGATGGTGTCAACGCCGACGGATCTCAACCGGTTCTGGCAGGAGTTGCTAGGTGGACGGCTGCTGCCACGCTGGGCGCTGGCCCAGATGCGAACCGTCGTGCCGGCGCCGGGTCTGGGACAAGGTGTGGAATACGGCCTCGGCCTGATCCGACTGCCTCTGTCGTGCGGCCGCCACATCTGGGCCCACGGGGGCGACCTGGCAGGCGGCGGTGTCGCGAACGTCAGCGGTCAGGACGATTCTGGCCGTGCGGCAACCGTCTACATCACCGCGCTAACCGGCAGCGCGGCCACCGAACACATGCGCCGCACCATGGACGTTGCCCTTTGCTCCTGACCCGCGACGTGCAAGACCGCTCGGATCGGGCAACGTCTTGTGAATCACAACGCCATGCGCATCGACTGAAGATCAAGCAGGGCCGGACAGGCTGTTCAGGTCAGCGTTTCGGAGTGGGCCGCAGGGGGATCTTCGCCGTGTCGAGCTCCGACCACAGGATCCCGGTCGAACGTCGAGGCGGAACGCACTCGATGACTTGAGCGCTTTGCGAGAGCCACCCGCGATGGCAAAGCCGAGCCGCCCCAAGCGAAGGCGCAGCCGAGCCCGCTTTTCACACACAACGCGGGTGGGGTGCCAAACGCAACCCACCTACGCAGCCGCAAGCCGCCAAAAGCAACAGGCGTGCCATCAACCCGCGCGCGGCGCTGGACAGGTCTTTGATCAGATTGGCGGGGTCTGGGGCGGAGCCCCAGGGTTCCGGCAAAGTCGTGTCGGTGCTGGTCAGGGGTGGATTCCGAGGAGTGTGAGTGGTCGGGTGAAGTCTCGGCTGGTGTGGCGGAGGCCGGTGGCGATGCTGGTGTGGCCGGCGAGGCGTAGTGCGTTGATGGCGAGGTTGCGCAGGCTGGCCATGGTGCGGGGTGCGGTGCCGGTGCGCACTCGT
>NZ_VSRL01000073.1 GCF_012184385.1 Lentzea indica | reverse complement strand
CGCACCCATGCCGCGACCGCCTCCGCCGCCACCGGGCATGCCCGGACCGTCCGCCGCCAGGAGGCCGTCCCGGAGTACCGCCACCGGGAGGGCGATCCGTCCAGGCGGGAACGGGCCGGGGTTCGGGATGCCGGGCGGCCTGTTCCGATCGCCGCCGCCGGGCGGCCTGTTCGGGTCGTAGTTGCCCGGCAGGTTCGGGTCCTTCGTCTGCGGGGCGACCCACGACGGGTTCGTCGTGCCGTTGTTGGAGCCCGGAGGCATCCCCGGCATGCCGGTGTTGGCGGGTGGCCGGTAACCGTTGACGTTGCTCAGGCTCTGCGAGTTCGTGCTGCTGCTCGTCTGCGTGACGCCCTGATCTTGCGTGACCTGCGGCGTGGATTCCATGGTGGGCATGGACATCGCGGCGGCCATCATGGTGTTGTCACGCGTCTGCATGACCTGAACAGCTTCTTCTTTGGCGCCCTGCTGCTTGTTGTAGGTGGAGATCATCTCGACGGGAGCGCCCACCATCATCACGGGGCTGATGAAGCCGCCCTTGTTCGTGAGCCAGTCACCGGCGATCTTCATCGGATTGAACTCGACCGGGGCGGGCATGCTCTTGTTCGCTTGCACCGCCGCGTCTCGCTGCTGCTCGATGGCGCTGGCGGTACGTGTGAAGGCTTCGCCGGTTTGGTCCGAGAACGTTCCTACCTTGCCCAGAGCCGCCCGAACCCCTTCCGCGGCACGCCCTTTCCAACCATCCTGAGAGCCGTTGACCAGGATGCTGAAGTCGGTAGCCAGCTCCTTGAACGTGTTGCCCATCGTCTTCCACGCGTCGCTGACGGTGGTTGCGGTCTCAGGATTGTAGTTCTGGGTGACCAACTGCTGCATTTGTTCGTGCGGTTGGCCTGCGTAGTTGGCGTTCGGGTGCGGAACAGTGGGTTTGATGGGTCCGGGCGCCATGAGAATTCCCCCCTCGGGCGTCGTTACGGCAGCTTCGGTGCGATGAGGTCGGCGGCTTTGGACGCACGTTCACATGCGGCTGCGGTGTCGTCCGAGATCAGGCCAATGTTTCCAACGACCGTCACCGACGACGACTCGCTGATTGAGATCACAAAATGGCACATGCTCGTGGCTCCGTCTGGTGCCTCGACTTTCTTCGCGTCTACTTGCCGACCTTGGTGTCCGTCACCTTCTCGCTGTTGAGGTTCAGGTCTGTGATGCCGGACTTGGCGCGGATGGCGACAGAGAGCCCTCCCTTGCCGCTGACCTGCCACTCGCAGGTCTCAGCGGTGCCCACCTTCACTGCTTCGCCTGGGTACTTGAGGCCCAGGCTGGTGACCTCGGCTTCAGCGAGCAGGTCGCATGGTTTGACCGTTTCCAGGCCCGACGCGGAGTTGGAGTCGCTGGTCGGGGCAGGGCCACTGGTCGGTGTCGGGTTGCCGTTTTCCTTGGTGCCGGTGCATCCGGCGCTGAGGACCGCGAGGCCGATCGTCGTGGCAATAAGGATGCGCTTCATGACTTCCCGTCGATTTTCTTGAAAGAGTCGCGGCCGGCCTGGTCGACGTTGTGGTAAGAGGCGCGACTCTTCTCGATCTGCGTCTTCAGTTCGTTGATCGCCTTGGCGAGGCTTTTGAGAGTCTGCTGCCCAGCGGTACCGAACGTCCTGTTGCCTCGGCTGATCTCCTCGGCGTATCCCCCGCCGAGCTTGGTCTCTTGGCTGAGAACAGTCGAACGTGCACCAACCTTCTCGAGCTCGTCCCCCATCGCGGTGAGCTTCTTGATCATGGCGTCGACCAGGTGCGGATCGACTGACAACGCCTGGGTCTCCACTGCCACCGCGACTGCCTTGCCGGCATCCATGACAGCTTGAAGACCGCTCCCGAAGATGCCGTCCCACGTGCCGCCCGCGGCCTTGTCGGCGAAGCTGCCGACCTTGCCGCTTGTCACTGCTTCTTCGGACACAGAAGCTCGACCCTCCCCGATAGCGCTCTGTGGTCGGCATATGACCTTACAGTGGTGCGCCCGTTCGGAGGATGCGTTGAACTACTTAACCCTGTTTGGGCTAAAACTTCCCCTGGTCAGGAAGGCTTTGAATGCGCTAAGTGAGAATGAAAGCGCAGGTCCAGTGGGGTGCTTGGAGTCGCGGACGCCTGCGTGGGTGATGGTCAACGCCACCTCGGCGCAGTTCTCCTGGCTGCCGCTGTAGCTCGGGGCGTAGTCGGCGTCGTTGCTGAGGTCTGCTGCCTTCTCCGGGATCCACACTGGGAGGTCGATTTTGCAGGGAGCGGTGCTTGTCCATGTTGAGGGCACTGCACGAGACGATGTTGCTGTCCGTGCGGGAGAGTTCGGCTTGGCGGGCGTTGCGGTAGCCGCACTGGGTGTCTGGGATCGGCGCGTCCAGCGGTAGCCGGCGTCCACGATGGACGGTGGATCGGAGTTGGGGTGGGGGAAGGTTGTCTTGTACGCCTCGGCGCTCGCGGTCTGGCATGCACGCCGCGCAGGACAAGGCCGATGACGAGCCCGAACGAAGCAGAAGTAGCCGGAGAAGAGGACGGTGTTCCCGCCGTCCACCGGTTCTGCCGTTCCACGGTCAACCACCAGGCTGCACAAATAGCAGGGCGGGCAGGCTGCGACCCAGCGTGATTAAGGCGGGCCTTGCGTCACCCGGTCGGGAAGCCTGGCTAGGCTCACCAAGGTGAGCACGGTCTACGACTGCAGCGAACCGAGCAATCGCGCGGCGGGACTTGCCGCTGCCGCCGGTGCGGTGCGGAGCGGGCGACTTGTCGTCCTGCCCACCGACACCGTTTACGGGATCGGCTGCGACGCGTTCGACGCCGAAGCTGTCCGGACTCTTCTCGAGGCCAAGGGGCGTGGGCCTGACATGCCCGTGCCTGTGCTGGTCGGGTCCTGGACCACGATCGACGGGCTGGTTCTCAGCGTGCCGCGGCAGGCTCGGGCGCTCATCGAGGCGTTCTGGCCCGGTGGGTTGAGCATCGTGCTGCCGCACGCGCCGAGCCTGGCGTGGGATCTGGGGCAGACGCGCGGCACGGTGATGTTGCGCATGCCGTTGCATCCGGTTGCGCTGGAGCTTCTCCGTGACGTCGGTCCGATGGCCGTGTCCAGCGCGAACAAGAGCGGGCACGCCCCGGCTTCCAGTGCGCAGGAGGCTCGTGACCAGCTCGGCGACGCCGTGCCCGTGTACCTCGACGGTGGGCTCAGCGGTGAGAACATCGCCTCGACCATCGTCGATCTCACCGGGCCGGACGCGTTGATCCTGCGTGAGGGCGCGGTCAGCAAGGAACAGGTCAACGAGGTGCTCGGCATCGAGGTCGACGTGGCGCGGTAGGACGCTGCTGCCAGAATTGATCATGGCGCCGCGAGTACCGTGGCGAGCACCCCCGATTTCCCCCGATTGATTGGTAGGCCCGTGGGGCCCGCATCCTCGTTCGTCCTTCCCGTGCGCGAGTACCTGCTCGTCGCGTTGATCGCTGCCGTCGTGACGTTCCTGCTCGTCGGCCTGGTTCGCGTGATGGCGTTCCGGCTCGGGGCGGTGGCCTACCCGCGGCAACGTGACGTGCACGTGCAGCCGATGCCGCGCATGGGTGGTGTCGCCATCTACGGCGGCGTGTTGTGCGGCATGTTCGTGGCGCACCAGTTGCCGGTGCTGCGGGCGGCGTTCGACTTCTCCAACGATCCGTGGGGTGTCATCGTCGCGGGCGGCGTCATCGTGCTCGTGGGTGCGATCGACGACAGGTTCGAGCTCGACTCGCTCACCAAGCTGGCCGGTCAGGTCACGGCGGCGGGCATTCTCGTGCTGTTCGGTCTGCAGTGGATGATCGCGTGGGTGCCGTGGGACGGCGGCGCGACCATCTCCCTCGACCAGAACCAGGGCGCGCTGCTGACCGTGCTGCTCGCGGTCACGATGATCAACGCGATGAACTTCGTCGACGGCCTGGACGGGCTGGCCGCCGGCATCGGGCTCATCGCCGCCGCGGCCACCTGTGCGTTCTCGATCGGTCTGCTGGTCGAACGACAGGGCGCGGTCGAGGCCTACCCGCCGGCACTGATCGCCGCCGCGCTCGCCGGCGCGTGCCTGGGCTTCCTGCCGCACAACTTCAACCCGGCGCGCATCTTCATGGGCGACTCGGGCTCGATGCTCATCGGCCTGATGCTCGCCGCCGCCACGACCAGCGCCTCCGGCAAGATCAACCAGGCCACCGGCAGCGCGGCCGACCTGCTCGGTCTGCTCTCGCCGTTGATCGTCGTGGCCGCGGTGCTGTTCGTGCCGCTGCTCGACCTGCTGATGGCGATCATCCGCCGCACGCGTCGCGGTGAAAGTCCGTTCTCGCCGGACAAGATGCACCTGCACCACCGGTTGCTGGAGATCGGGCACTCGCAACGGCGTGCGGTGCTGCTCATCTACTTGTGGGCCGGCGTGCTGGCGTTCGGCGCGGTGGCGCTCACGTTGTTCGATCCGATCATCGTGGCGACGTGCTTCGTCATCGGGCTGATCGTCGCGTTCGTGGTGTCGGCGATCCCGCGGCTGAGGGAAACCCGCAAGTCGTAAACGCCGTTCATCTTGTTTGGATCCGCTTAACCGCCGTTAACGCGGGGCTGCCCGCAGGCGTTGCTGTGCGAGTTCCTACACTTCGAGACATGAGCGACGCGGACAAGGCCGTCACGCACGAGCTGACCGTCCAGCGGCTCGCCGGGGAAATGTTCCGCGCGGCCGCATGGGCCGCGCTCGGCACGTTTGTCCTCGGCGTCGTCGTGTCAACTGTGATCTGGGGGACCGCTGGTCTCTTCGGGTCATTGATCGGTGGTGCGATCGCCATCGCTTCGAGCCTCGGCACGCTGTTGTTGATGCGCAAGACCGCGGCGCTCGATCCGATGTTCGTGATGGTCGCCGCACTCGGCGGATTCATGGCCAAGCTGATCGTTCTGCTGATCGCGGTGATCCTCCTGCGCAACCAGTCGTGGCTGGAACCCAAGGCGCTGGGAATCACCCTGGTGGCGACGGTGCTCGTCACGTCGTTCCTGGAGGCCAGAGCCTCCAAGCGCAGCCGTAGTCAGATGGTCGTGCCCGCCTCCGAAGGCGCCTGAGACCTGCTGATATGGTCCGCGCAGACCAGGGACACCCGATAGCAGGGGTGCCTCTCGTAGTCGCTTGCGAACCGTAAGGTACGTTAAGTCCAGATCGTGACGATTCCCCCGGCGGAGTGAACGCCGGCCGGGAGAACCGGAAGGAACACAGTGACCGACGTGGTGCTGGCCGCGGGAGACGGGTTCGTCGCCCCTGGTGTGAAGGACTTCTTCCTCCCGCCGATCTTCGGCGAGGTCACGAAGCCGATGGTCCTGCTGGTGCTGTCGATCGTGATCATCGCGGCCTTCTTTCTCGCCGCGACGCGCAACCTGAAGGTCATCCCCGGCAAGTTCCAGTTCGCAGCCGAGTCTGTGTACGACTTCGGGCGCAACAACATCGCCAGGGAACAGATCGGCGCGAAGGACTTCAAGCCCTTCATCCCGCTGGTCCTCACGATCTTCTGCTTCATCCTGGTGAACAACCTGTTCGGGCTCGTTCCGATCGTCCAGTTCCCCACGATGTCGCACATCGGCTTCCCGCTCGCCGTTTCGTTGCTCGTCGTTTACCCGGTGTACCACTTCGTCGGGTTCAAGCGGCACGGCTTCGTGGGCTACTTGAAGCACCAGACGGTTCCGCCGGGCGCGCCGTGGTTCGTGCTCCCGCTGCTGATTCCGATCGAGTTCTTCCAGAAGTTCATCCTGAACCCGCTCACGCTGGCGATCCGAGTTTTCGCCGCGATGTTCGCGGGACACCTTCTGCTGCTGGTGTTCACCCTCGCCGGTGAGTTCCTGCTGCTGAGCGGTGGACTGACCGTCATCGTGGCGCCGGTGTCCTTCGCCTTCGCCATCGCGCTGACCTTCCTGGAGGCACTGATCATGTGCCTGCAGGCCTACATCTTCGCGCTGCTGTCTGCCAGCTACATCGGCATGGCGCTGGCAGAAGAGCACTGAGAAACACAAAGCCTCCGATCCGCGAACACTCGCGGACCGAGTTGGAAAGGGAACAGCAACAGTGAGCGCTCTCGTTCTTGCGCAGGATGCCGCCGCCAACATCAACCCGGGTCTCGCGGCCATCGGCTACGGCCTCGCTGCGATCGGCCCCGGCATCGGCGTGGGTCTGATCTTCTCCTCGGTCATCAGCGGCACCGCCCGCCAGCCCGAGGCCCGCGGCGTGCTGCTCGGTCTCGCGTGGACCACCTTCGCCATCGTCGAGGTTCTCGCGCTGATCGGCTTCGTCGTCTACTTCATCGCGACCGCCCCGGCCTAATCGAACCCTGATCGCGTTAGGAGACGTCGTGGTCACCCCCCTCATCCTGGCTGCGGAGGAACCGCTCAACCCGGTCCTTCCGCACACGTCAGAGATCATCCTCGGTCTCGTCGCGTTCTTGCTCCTCCTCTTCGTCATCAAGAAGTTCGTGTCGCCGAAGTTCGAGGCGCTGTACGCGGAGCGGACGGCCAAGATCGAGGGTGGCATCGAGAAGGCGGAGCAGGCCCAGGCCGAGGCTCAGCGCACTCTTGAGCAGTACAAGGAGCAGCTGGCCGAGGCTCGCGCCGAGGCCGCGCGCATCCGCGACGACGCGCGGGCCGAGGGCCTGCAGATCATCGAGGAGCTGCGCGAGCAGGCGCAGGCCGAGTCCGCCCGCATCGTTGCGCAGGGCCAGCACCAGCTGGACGCTCAGCGCGCTCAGATCGTCGCCGAGCTGCGTGCCGACCTCGGCCGCACCGCCGTCGAGCTGGCGAGCAAGGTCGTGGGCGAGTCCCTCGAGGACGAGGCCCGCCGCCGCGGCACCGTCGACCGCTTCCTCAACGAGCTGGACGCCGTCGCGGCGCCGGCGAGCAAGTAGAGGCTGCCGATGACGCTGCATGCCGCAAGTCGTGAAGCTCTGGCAGCCGCTGAACTGCGGCTGCTGGAGCTGGCCGACGCCACCACGTCGACGGACGAGCTCGCCAAGCTGGGCGAGGAGCTCTTCGCCGTGCTGGGTCTGCTGATCGAGCAGCCCGCGCTGCGCCGTGCGGCCGCCGACGCCTCGTCGGAGCCCGCCGGTCGCGAGCAGCTCATCCGCGGCCTGTTCGCGGGCAAGGTGAGCGATGCGACGCTGCAGGTCCTGGCCGCCGTCGTGACCGCACGCTGGTCCAGCCCGCCGTGAGCTCGTCGACGGTGTCGAGTCGCTCGCCCGCACCACGCTGCTGGTGCGTGCCGAGCGCGATGGTCAGCTCGACTCGGTGGAGGACGAGCTGTTCCGGCTCGGCCGCATCGTGGCGGGTTCGCACGAGCTCGAGCTCCTGCTCGCGGACCACGCCGGCGCGGTCGACGGCAAGGTCGCGCTGGTCGACACCCTCATCGAGGGAAAGGTCAGCCCGGTCACCAAGACGCTGGTGGACCAGCTGGTCCGCCACCCGCGCGGTGTCCGCGTCGCGAACGGCCTCGGCGAGCTCGCCGACCTGGCGGCCAAGCGCCGTCAGCGTTCCGTCGCGCACGTCCGGTCCGCGGTGGCGCTGACCGCAGAGCAGGTCGACCGCTTGACCGCGACGCTGACCACGATCTACTCGCGCCCGATCGCGCTGCACGTCGAGGTGGACGCCTCGCTCGCGGGTGGTCTCCAGATCAAGATCGGCGACGAGATCATCGACGGAAGCATCGCCGGCCGGTTGGCGGCACTGCGCCGCAATCTCGCCAGCTAGCCCCCGAGCCCTTTCCCAAGAACGAAGAAGTGAGAGCAGGAACGACATGGCGGAGCTGACGATCTCGTCGGACGAGATCCGCAGTGCGATCGAGAAGTACGTCTCGAGCTACTCCCCGGAGGTCAGCCGGGAAGAGGTCGGTACCGTCGCCGAGACCTACGACGGCATCGCCATCGTCGAGGGCCTTCCTGGCACGATGACGAACGAGCTGCTCGAGTTCCCCGGTGGCGTCCTCGGCGTTGCCCTGAACCTCGAGGTCCGCAACATCGGTGCGGTCATCCTCGGTGACTTCGACAAGATCGAAGAGGGCCAGGAGGTCCGCAGGACGGGCAAGGTCCTGTCCGTGCCGGTCGGCGACGGCTTCCTCGGTCGCGTCGTCAACCCGCTGGGCCAGCCCATCGACGGTCTCGGCGACATCGTCGCGGACGACACCCGCGCCCTGGAGCTGCAGGCGGCTTCCGTGCTGCAGCGTCAGCCGGTGTCCGAGCCGATGCAGACCGGCATCAAGGCCATCGACGCGATGACCCCGATCGGCCGCGGTCAGCGTCAGCTGATCATCGGTGACCGCAAGACCGGTAAGACCGCGGTCTGCATCGACACGATCATCAACCAGAAGAAGGCCTGGGAGTCGGGCGACCCCAAGCAGCAGGTCCGCTGCGTGTACGTCGCCATCGGCCAGAAGGGCTCCACCATCGCGGGCGTCAAGACCGCGCTGGAGGAGGCGGGCGCACTCGAGTACACGACGATCGTCGCCGCCCCCGCTTCTGACTCGGCCGGCTTCAAGTGGCTGGCGCCGTACACCGGCTCCGCCATCGGCCAGCACTGGATGTACCAGGGCAAGCACGTCCTGATCATCTTCGACGACCTGACCAAGCAGGCGGAGGCGTACCGCGCGATCTCGCTGCTGCTGCGCCGCCCGCCGGGCCGCGAGGCCTACCCCGGCGACGTCTTCTACTTGCACTCGCGTCTCCTCGAGCGTTGCGCGAAGCTCTCCGACGACCTCGGTGGCGGTTCGATGACGGGTCTGCCGATCATCGAGACCAAGGCGAACGACGTGTCGGCGTACATCCCGACCAACGTCATCTCGATCACCGACGGTCAGTGCTTCCTCGAGTCCGACCTGTTCAACGCCGGTGTCCGCCCGGCCGTCAACGTGGGTATCTCCGTCTCCCGCGTCGGTGGTGCCGCGCAGATCAAGGCGATGAAGGACGTCGCGGGCTCGCTGCGTCTCGACCTGTCGCAGTTCCGCGAGCTGGAGGCCTTCTCCGCGTTCGCGTCCGACCTCGACGCCGCGTCGCGCGCCCAGCTGGACCGCGGTGCCCGTCTGGTCGAGCTGCTCAAGCAGGGCCAGTACTCGCCGGTGCCCGTCGAGGAGCAGGTCGTCGAGATCTTCGCCGCGACCAAGGGTCACCTGGACGACGTCCCCGTCGCCGACATCCGCCGCTTCGTCGCGGACTTCAAGGACTCGCTGCGCCGCAACCACGCGGACCTGCTGGGCAGCATCATCGAGACCAAGAAGTTCCCCGAGGACGCGCAGAACCGCGTTGCCGCCGCCGTGACCGAGTTCAAGAAGCAGTTCACCGCTTCTGACGGCACGACGATCGTCAACGAGGCGCCGGAGAAGGCGATGGACGCCGACAAGGTCGCCCAGGAATCGGTGAAGCTCCACAAGCCCGAGCCCACCAAGAAGTGATCTGAGCCATGGGCGCACAGATTCGGGAGCTCCGCCAGCGGATCCGAACGGTCAACTCGACCAAGAAGATCACGAAGGCCTACGAGCTCATCGCCACGTCTCGCCTCGCCAAGGCGCAGACCAGGGTCGCGGCCTCGCGTCCCTACGCGGACGAGATCACGAACGTGCTCTCCGCGTTGGCCGAGGCCTCGGCGAACCTCGACCACCCGCTGCTGTCGGAACGGGAGAACCCCAAGCGCGCCGCCGTCCTGGTCGTGACCAGTGACAAGGGCATGTGCGGTGGTTACAACGCGAACGTCCTCAAGGCGGCCGAGCAGCTGATCCAGCTGCTCAAGTCCGAGGGCAAGGAGCCGGTGCTGTACGCGACCGGCCGCAAGGCGATCGGGTACTACAACTTCCGCCGTCGTGAGGTCACCGCCTCGTGGAGCGGGTTCTCGCAGACCCCGCACTACGTCAACGCCGTCGAGGCGGGTGACGCACTGGTGGAGGCGTTCCTGGAGGGCACGGAGGACGGTGCGCAGGGCGTGGACGAGATCCACGTCGTGTACACCGAGTTCAAGTCCATGCTGAGCCAGACGCCGACCGCCAGGCGGATCGCGCCGATGGAGGTCGAGTACACCGGCGAGACCCCCAAGGGCCCGCGCGCGGTGTACGACTTCGAGCCCAGCGCCGAGGCGCTGCTCGGTGCGATGCTGCCCAAGTACGTGAAGACTCGGCTGTTCTCCGCCATGCTGGAGGCGGCGGCTTCGGAGTCGGCGGCTCGTCGTACGGCCATGAAGGCCGCGACGGACAACGCGACGGAGCTGGTCCGGAACCTCAGCCGGGCGGCGAACTCGGCCCGTCAGGCCCAGATCACCCAGGAGATCAGCGAGATCGTCGGTGGCGCCTCCGCGCTTACCGGTGGCGCAGGAAGTGATGAGTGACATGAGTGCTACTGCCACCACCACCCGCACCGGCCGTGTGGTCCGGGTGATTGGTGCGGTCGTCGACGTGGAGTTCCCGCGCGACGCCGTGCCGGAGCTGTTCAACGCGCTGCACACGGAGATCACCTTCGAAGCAGTCGCCAAGACCCTGACCCTCGAGGTCGCGCAGCACCTCGGCGACAACCTTGTCCGCACCATCTCGATGCAGCCGACCGATGGTCTGGTGCGCGGTGCGACCGTGTCCGACACCGGCAAGGCCATCTCGGTTCCGGTCGGCGACGTCGTCAAGGGCCACGTCTTCAACGCCCTCGGTGACTGCCTCGACGTGCCCGGTCTCGGCCGCGACGGCGAGCAGTGGGGCATCCACCGCAAGGCGCCCGCCTTCGACCAGCTCGAGGGCAAGACCGAGATCCTCGAGACCGGCATCAAGGTCATCGACCTGCTCACCCCGTACGTCAAGGGTGGCAAGATCGGCCTGTTCGGCGGCGCGGGTGTCGGCAAGACGGTGCTCATCCAGGAGATGATCACGCGTATCGCGCGTGAGTTCTCCGGTACGTCGGTGTTCGCCGGCGTCGGTGAGCGCACCCGTGAGGGCACCGACCTCCTCCTCGAGATGGAGGAGATGGGCGTTCTCGGCGACACCGCCCTGGTCTTCGGTCAGATGGACGAGCCGCCCGGCACGCGTATGCGCGTCGCGCTGTCCGCTCTCACGATGGCGGAGTACTTCCGCGACGTGCAGAACCAGGACGTGCTGCTCTTCATCGACAACATCTTCCGCTTCACCCAGGCCGGTTCCGAGGTGTCGACCCTGCTGGGCCGCATGCCTTCGGCCGTGGGTTACCAGCCGACGCTGGCCGACGAGATGGGTGAGCTCCAGGAGCGCATCACCTCGACGCGCGGTAGGTCGATCACCTCGCTGCAGGCCATCTACGTGCCCGCGGACGACTACACCGACCCCGCCCCGGCGACCACCTTCGCCCACCTGGACGCGACGACGGAGCTTTCCCGTCCGATCTCCCAGAAGGGCATCTACCCGGCCGTCGACCCGCTGTCGTCGTCGTCTCGAATCCTCGAGCCGTCGATCGTCGGCGAGGAGCACTACCGGGTCGCCCAGGAGGTGAAGCGAATCCTGCAGAAGTACAAGGAGCTGCAGGACATCATCGCCATCCTCGGTATGGACGAGCTCTCCGAGGAGGACAAGGTCCTCGTCGGTCGCGCGCGTCGTCTCGAGCGCTTCCTCGGCCAGAACTTCATCGTGGCCGAGAAGTTCACCGGTCAGCCGGGCTCGTTCGTGCCGATCAAGGACACGATCGAGGCGTTCGACCGCGTGTGCAAGGGCGAGTTCGACCACTTCCCGGAGCAGGCGTTCTTCTCCTGCGGCGGGTTGGACGACGTCGAGGCCAACGCCAAGAAGCTGGCCGGCAACTGAGTTAGGTCTGGCTTGACGAAGGGCCGTTCCTCCTTTGTGGAGGGACGGCCCTTCTGCCGTTCCCGGGACACATGACATTTCCGGTGGATGGAAACCGCACTCCCCGCTGCAGGGTCTGAAGTCGCACGATGCACGGCACACCAGACCCCTCGCCGAGGAGGAGAGCACGTGAACAAATGGGTGTTGCCGCTGTGTTGGACCGCTGTCCTGCTCGACGGCTTCGACCTCGTGGTGCTCGGCACGGTGATTCCCGTGCTGCTGCAGGAAAAGCTGCTCACCACGGCGAGTGCGAGCGCGGTGTCGACGGCAGGGCTGGTCGGGATGATGCTGGGAGCGCTGATCATCGGCACCATCACCGACGTCCTCGGGCGGCGCAAGGTGATGATGTTCGCGGTGGCCGGGTTCTCGGTGTTCACGCTGGCCTGTGCGGTGGCGCAGGACGCGACGACGTTCGGCGTGTTCAGGTTCCTGGCTGGGCTCGGGCTCGGCGGGTGTCTCCCGACGGCGATCGCGATGGTCAACGACGCGCGGCCGCAGCAGGGTGGGCGGGCCACCACGCTGATCATGACCGGATACCACGTCGGGGCCGTCATCACGGCTCTGCTCGGGATCGTGCTGATTCCCCAGCTCGGGTGGCGGTCGTTGTTCGTGGCGGGGGCGTTGCCGGCGCTCGTGCTGATTCCGTTGATGGTCAAGCACTTGCCGGAGACGGTGGCGCGCAAGGCGCCCGCGCGGGAGGCGGTCGGCTCGCTGTTCAAGCCCGGGCTGCGGAAGGCGACGGTGGCGTTCTGGGCGGCGTCGTTCATGGGGCTGTTGCTCGTGTACGGGCTCAACACGTGGTTGCCGCAGATCATGCGCAGTGCGGGATACGAGCTCGGTACCGCACTCGCCCTTCTCCTCACGCTCAACATCGGTGCTGTGATTGGACTTCTGATCGCGGGCACGGTCGCGGACCGGATCGGGGTCCGGCCGGCGGCGATCGGGTGGTTCGCCGGGGCCGTGGTGTTCCTGGCGTTGCTCAGCATCAAGTTGCCCGGTGCCGGTGTTTACGTGGCGGTGTTGCTCGCCGGGTGCTTCGTCTTCAGCGCGCAGGTGCTGGTTTACGCCTACGCGGGGCGGGTTTACGAGGACAACCGGGCCACGGGCATCGGGTGGGCCGCTGGGATCGGACGGTTGGGTGCGATCAGCGGGCCGTTGCTCGGTGGTGCCCTCCTCACCGCGGGGCTGGCGCATCCGTGGGGTTTCTACGCTTTCGCGGTCGTGGCGGCGCTGGGCGCGGTGGCTGTGACGGCCGTCGGACTGCGGACCAAATCGGTCGTGTCGCACGCGGGGTGATGGCACAGTCGGGTCATGTCCCGACATGCCCCGTACGACGATCCGGGAACGCCTGACCTCCGATCGCCCTGGCGGTATCTGTGGTGGCTGGTGAAGGTGCAGCGCCGGCGGGTGCTTGCCGGGGCGTGGTGGGGGTCGCTGTGGATGTGCGGGCTGATCCTGCCGCCGTATCTGATCGCGCGGGCCATCAAGGACGGTCTGAGGGCGGGCGACCGCACTGCGCTGGTGTGGTGGTGCGCGGCATTGGTCGCGGTGGCGGGGTTGCTGGCGCTCATCGGGATCGCGAGGCACCGCACGATGACGTTGGTGCGGACCGATGCCTCGTTGCGGACGGCGCAGGTCGTGGTCAGGCACGTCACGCGGCTCGGTGGTGTGGTGCGGCGGAAGCTGTCCACAGGGGAGTTGACGTACCTGCAGAACGGCGACACCGCGCGGATCGCGCACGCGCTCACCAGCACGGGTCCCGGGGTGGGCTCGGTGATCGCGTACGTGGTCACGGCGGTGCTGCTGGTGCGGATTTCACCACTGGTCGCGGTGGTCGTGTTGCTGGGCGTCCCGGTGCTGGCGGTGGTCACCGGGCCGGTGTTGCGCCGCCTGCACGCGGTGGAGGCCGGTTATCGGCACAGCCAGGGTGAGCTGAGCTCGCGGGCCGGTGACATCGTGGCCGGGCTGCGGGTGCTGTCGGGGATCGGCGGCAAGCCGGCGTTCGAGGAGCGCTTCCGGGCGAAGTCGCGTGAGGTGCTGCGGGACGGCTATCGGGTGTCGGCGTGGCTCAGCTGGGTGCAGGCGCTGACGTGGGGACTGCCGGCGCTGTTCCTCGCGGTGGTCACGTGGATCGCGGCGCGGCTGACGGTGACCGGCGCGATCTCGATCGAAGAGATGGTCGCGGTGTACCTGTACGTCACGACGTTGATCGTGCCGGTCAGCTTCTTCATGGAGGGCGCGGACGCGATCCCACGGGCGTTGGTGTCCGCACGGCGCGTGGTGGATCTGCTGGCGTTGCAGCCGGACGCCGACGAAAGCGATGCCGAGCCTCTGGACGTGAAGAGCGGTGCGCTGACGGTGGTGGTCTCGGCGAACACAACGCTGGCACGGGAAGCGGTGGAACGGCTGCCAGGACAGGTCGTTGTGGCGGACAACGACGACTACCTGTTCCCTGGATCGGTGCGCGAGGCGGTGTCGGTTGCCGAGCACGACGACGCCGAACTGGAACAGGCGATCTGGGCGGCCGCCGCCGCAGATGTCGTCGAGGCGTTGCCGGACGGGCTCGACTCGCACCTGGAATCGCAGGGGCGCAACGTTTCCGGAGGCCAGCGCCAACGACTCAGGCTCGTCAGGGCGTTGCTCAGCGAACCGGACGTGCTGGTGCTCGTGGAGCCGACGTCGGCGCTCGACGCGGTGACGGAGGCGGCGGTGGTGCGGCGGGTGAAGGAGACGCGGTTCGGGCGGACCACCGTGGTCGTGTCGTCGTCGCCGTTGTGGATCGGACAGGCTGATCAGACCGTGCACCTGGAGGAGAGCCGATGAACCGGCTGCCGATCGCGGACCGGCGGCAGGTGCGGCGGGCTGCCGCGCGGCTGATGCGGGGCGAACGACGTGCGCTGGCGGTGGTTCTCGTGCTCACCGCGCTGACGGCGTTGTCGGGGCTGGTCGGGCCGTACCTGGTCGGCAAGATCGTGGGTGGCGTGGAACGCGGTGGGCTGACCGTGTCCACCGTGGACCTGCTCGCGCTGGGCGTGCTGGGCGCAGCGGTGGCGCACCTGTTGTTGGTGCGGTACAGCGCTTTGCAGACGACACGGCTCGGTGAACGGTTGCTGGCCTCGTTGCGCGAGAAAGCAGTGACCCGCTCGTTGGCATTGCCTGCGCGGGTGGTGGACCGGCTGAGCACCGGTGATCTGCTCGCTCGTGTGACGAGTGACGTCGGCACGGTCGGTCAGGCGCTGCGGGACAGCGTGCCCGAGGTGTTCACGGGAGTGGTGCACCTCGTCGTCGTGTTCGTGGCGATGTTCTGGCTGGATCCGGTGCTGGGCCTGGTCTCGTTGGTCGGGATGCCGTTCCTCGTGTGGGTTCTGCGCTGGTACCTCTCCCGTGCGCGCGACGCGTACCTGGCGGAGAGCGCGGCCAACGGTGACGTGGCGGAGATTTCCGCGGCGGTCGGCGAGGGCAGCCGGACGATCGAGACGTACGGGCTGCGGGACCGGATGGTGGCCGCCGCTGACGACACGATCGCGCGGTCGTACCGGACGCGGCTGGGGACGTTGCGGCTGAGGAACGTGCTGTTCCCGGTGACCAGTTTCGTGAACACCGTGCCCACCGCGTTGGTGCTGCTCGTCGGCGGCCTGGTCTACGCGGCGGACGGCGTTCAGATCGAGGTCGTCGTCACGGGCAGCCTCTACGTCTGGCGTCTCATCGAGCCGCTGGACCGCATCCTGTTCTGGGTCGAGTTCCTGCAGCGCGGCGGTGCGTCGTTCGCACGGGTCGAGGGGATCGGCACTCATGTCGAACCCGCGCCGGCTGTCCGCGAGCCGGACGACGATCGCATCGAAGTGCGCGGCGTCCGCTACTCCTATGTGGACGGACACGAGGTGTTGCACGGCGTTGATCTGGTGGTGCAGCCGGGTGAACGGCTCGCGATCGTCGGTGTCTCCGGCGCCGGAAAGTCCACGCTGGGCAGACTGATCGCCGGGATCGACCGGCCCGCGGAGGGGTCGGTGCACGTCGGCGGAGTACCGGTGGCGGACCTCGCGGCTGCGGGTGAGCAACGGATTGTGCTTGTGACGCAAGAGCATCACGTGTTCATCGGCACCGTCAGGGAGAACCTGGCGATGGCCGCACCGGACGCTCCGGACGAACGGCTCGTTGAGGCGTTGCGCACCGTTGACGCGCGCTGGTTCGACGAGTTGCCGGAAGGACTGGACACGGTTCTCGGCGCGGGTGGGGTGGAGTTGGATCCTGGGCGGGCACAACAACTCGCGCTCGCACGGGTCGAGGTCGCCGACCCACACACGTTGGTGCTGGACGAGGCGACGTCATCGCTGGATCCGGCCACGGCCAGGCATGCCGAGCGCGCGATCGCGGCCGTGCGGGAGAAACGCACGGTGATCGCGATCGCGCACCGGCTGCAGACCGCGCGTGACGCTGACCGGATCGCGGTCGTGGACGCAGGTCGCATCGTGGAGCTGGGATCCCACGACGACCTGGTCGCCAGAGACGGCACCTACGCGACGCTCTGGCGCTCCTGGCACGGCGGTTAGAGCGGGATGACGGTCGAGCTGCCGTCGCGCCAGACGGTCACCTCAGTGGTGCCGGGCGGTGCCAGCCACGCGTCCTCGCGCTCGTCGGTCCCGGTCCCGAGCAACGCATTGCGGTCGGCGAGGATCGTGCCCTGGCCGTCCGGCAGCGTGAGCCGTACCGGCACCGGCGTGCCCTTCACCACGGGCCGCCGGGCAGCACGCGGTCGAACGTGCCGTCGGGCTGGTAGAGAGCGCCGACCAGCTCGTCGTTCGTCTCGGTCACCACGGCGAACCGGCCGTCCGGGAGCCAGGCCCGCACCTCCCACAGCAGGTACGGCGTGTCGTAGTCCAGGTAGCCCCGCCGCATGAGGTCCTCGGCCACGAGCTTGTCGGCACTCGAGCCCGGCCTGCTGGGCTCCTGCCTGGCCGAGGCCCACATCACGTCACGCCAGCCGAGACCGGTGTGCGGTTGCATCACCTTCTGCTGCTCCATCTCCTGGCGAGGCAGGATACGTTCCCCGACGCGGTTGACGTCGTCGGCGGGTGGACCGTTGTCCGTGCGGATGAACACGGGCTTCTCCGTCGGCTTGGCACTCACCACGGCGACCCCGTCGTGGAACGACGCCTCGTGCCACTTGCGCGAGTACCGGAGGTCCTGGCCGCGCACCGGGCTCACCGACCAGAAGACCTTCTGCCCGAGGCTCAGCACCACGTACGTCGCGTTCTCGTCGCTGCCGAGGCGGTAGATGCCCTGCTCGCGGGCGCCCTTGTACACGATCTCCTGATCCACCACGGTGTCGTCGCGCACCAGGCCCACCAGCGTCTGCGGCTTGGTATAGCTGGGCACCCGCACCGACTGCGCGATCAGCGACACCCGCCCGTCCTGGGTGTTCCCCGCCCAGAACACGTGCGCGTCCGGTGAGACCTCCGTCACGAGGTCGCCGACAGCCGTCCCTTTCGTCCACGCGGTCAGCGACTGCTGGATGAACTCGGTTTGGTCCGCCAAATCACCGCCGATCGCCGCGGTCAGGCGCACGTCGTCGGCCAAGGGCGGCTCGGAGGAGGAGCGGGTCAGCACCACACCCGACGTCACGCCCGCGAGCAGCGCCACCGCCGCGGTCACCGCCAGCAGCTTGCGCGTGTGTCGTCGTCGCGCACCGGCCATCACGTCCCCCACGAATCCCGGCCGCACGTCCAGCTCTGCCGTAGCGGTCTCCATTGCTTCTTTCAGTTCCACGTCAACACCTGCTCACCCATCAGCTCCCGCATGCGAGCGAGTCCGCGCGAGGTCTGGCTCTTCACCGTGCCGACGCCGCAGCCGAGCGTGCGGGCGGTCTCGGCCTCGCTGAGGTCGTCGAAGAACCTCAGCACCAGAACGGCGCGCATCTTCTTCGGCAGCTGCGCCAACGCGCGCACCACGCTGTCCGCGTCCACGACGTGTTCCTCGTGCCCGCGAGACGTAGGTACCGCCCCCAGGTCCAGCGGTGCCTCCGGCTTGCGGGCACGCCGTCGCCAGCGGTTCGCCGCTGCGTTGGCCAGCGCGGTGCGGGCGTATGCCTCCGGAGAGGTCCTGATGCGGCGCCACTTGCCGTACATGCTCATGAGGACGTCCTGCAGAATGTCCTCAGCGGCGCCTTTGTCACCGCCGCACAGCAGGTAGGCGGTGCGCAGCAGTGCCTGCGAACGCAACGCCACGAAGTCTTCGAAGTCCTGCATGTCCCCCCTTCGGCGGTTGTCGAAGGTACTGACACCGGGCGGGGCGGCAAGGTTGTCAGGCGACCGTTTAGACTCAGTTCGACTCCAGACGACGAGGGAGATACGCGTGGCCGAGATGACCGTTGAACTGGTCGCCGTTGAACGCCGCCTGTGGTCCGGTAAGGCCACGTCCGTGTCGGCGCAGACGACCGAGGGCGAGATCGGCATCCTGCCCGGTCACGAGCCCGTTCTCGGCCAGCTGGTCGAGGGAGGTGTGGTCCGCGTCCGCACGACGGACGGTGCTCTTGTCACCGCCGCCGTGCACGGTGGCTTCCTCTCCGTGACGGGCACCGGCGTATCGATTCTCGCCGAGGACGCCGAGCTCGCGGGCGAGATCGACGTGGACGCGGCGCGTTCGGCGCTGCAGGACGCGGACGACGCAGAGCGCGCACGTGCGGCAGCGCGCGTGCGGGCCGTGGAACAGTCGGCCTGAGACCGGGCGCGAGGGCCCAGCCGTGGGGATCACCGAGATTGCCGGCCTGATCCTGCTTGGAGTGGCGATCATCATCGCCTGCTTCGCCTGGCGCCGCATCCGGCTGCTGCGTGAGGGTGGCGTGCACGTCGCGCTGCGCAGTCAGTTCGACGATCGAGGCCGTGGCTGGCACCTGGGCGTGGGGCACTACCGGGGCGACTCGTTCGCCTGGTTCCGGGTGCTCTCGCTCGGGTCCGGGCCCAACCAGCTGATCTCCAGAGCCGGGCTCGAGATCGACGCGCGCCGTGAGCCGACAGGGCCGGAGGCGTACGCCATGCCGGTCGGCGCCACAGTGCTGCGTTGCCGTTCCGCTTCTGGCGAGGTCGAGATCGCGATGGGCCCGGATGCGCTGACAGGATTCCTGTCCTGGCTTGAGTCAGCGCCTCCGGGCCGATCCATTCCCTGGGCCAGCTAGGCGTTCTCGCCTGGCTGCCAGAGCACGTCACCGTCCGGGTTCGCCACGCGGGCCAGGATGAACAGCAGATCGCTCAACCTGTTCAGGTACTTCGCCGTGAGCACGTTCGTCTGCTCCGGTTCGGCCTCGATCAACGCCCACGCACGCCTCTCAGCCCTGCGCGCGATCGTGCGTGCCTGGTGCAGCAGGGCCGCGCCGGGCGTGCCGCCGTTCAGGATGAACGAGTCGAGCTTCCCCAGCCGCTCGTTGAACGTGTCGCAGTACCCCTCCAGGCGGTCGACGTACGCCTGAGTCACGCGCAGCGGCGGGTACTTCGGGTCCGGGACGATCGGCGTGCACAGGTCCGCTCCGACGTCGAACAGGTCGTTCTGCACCTTGCGCACGACGTCGTGGACGTCCTCGGCCAGCTGTCCCAGCGCCAGGGCCACGCCCAGCGACGCGTTGGTCTCGTCGACGTCCGCGTACGCCTCGATTCGGGGATCGGTCTTCTGGACGCGGGAGAAGTCGCCGAGTCCGGTCGTGCCGTCGTCGCCGACCCGCGTGTAGATCTTGGTGAGATGTACCGCCATGAGTGGCACTCTATGACCGTCCGTAGGATTGCCGCGTGAGCGAGCATTTCCGGGTACACGGTGGCGCACGTCTGGTCGGCGAAGTTGATGTCGTCGGCGCCAAGAACAGCGTTCTCAAGCTGATGGCGGCTGCCCTGCTCGCTGAGGGCACAACAACCATCACCAACTGCCCGGACATCCTCGACGTGCCGCTGATGGCGGACGCGTTGCGCAGCCTCGGGTGCCAGGTCGAGCTCGAAGGTGACGTGGCGAGGATCACGACGCCGGCGGAGCTGAGCTTCCACGCCGACTCCGAGGCGATGGGCAAGCTGCGCGCGTCGATCTGCGTGCTGGGGCCGCTGGTCGGCCGGTGCAAGCGCGCGGTCGTGGCGTTGCCGGGTGGTGACGCGATCGGCTCGCGGCCGCTCGACATGCACCAGAGCGGGCTCGAGAAGCTCGGCGCCAAGACCTGGATCGAGCACGGCTGCATCGTCGCCGAGGCCGAGGGGCTGCACGGCGCGCAGATCTGGCTCGACTTCCCGAGCATGGGCGCGACCGAGAACATCCTGATGGCGGCCGTTCTGGCCAACGGCACGACGGTCATCGACAACGCCGCGCGCGAGCCGGAGATCATCGACCTCTGCCTGATGCTGACCCAGATGGGCGCGAAGATCGAGGGCGCGGGCACGTCCACGCTGACGGTCCACGGCGTGACCGAGCTCAAGCCGACCGAGCACCGCGTCATCGGTGACCGGATCGTCGGCGCCACGTGGGGGTTCGCCGCCGTCATGACGCGTGGCGACGTGCGCGTGCGCGGCGTCAACCCGCACCACCTCGACCTGGTGCTGGAGAAGCTGCGGATGGCGGGCGCCGAGGTGACCGTCTACGAGGGCGGCGAGGACGAGGGCTTCCGCGTCGTCATGGACGGCCGCCCGAAGGCCGTCGACTTCGTGACGCTGCCGTACCCCGGTTTCGCCACGGACAACCAGCCGTTCGCGATCGCGCTGTCCGCGGTCTCCGAGGGCACCTCGATGATCACCGAGAACCTGTTCGAGGCGCGGTTCCGGTTCATCGACGAGATGATCAGGCTCGGGGCGGACGCGCGCACGGACGGTCACCACGCGGTGATCCGCGGCGTCGAGAAGCTGTCGAGCGCGCCCGTGTGGGCGTCGGACATTCGCGCTGGTGCGGGGCTGGTTCTCGCCGGTCTGTGCGCGGACGGGGCCACCGAGGTCTACGAGATCTTCCACATCGAGCGCGGTTACCCTGGGTTCGTGGAAAACCTCCGCAAGCTCGGGGCCGACGTGGAGCGCGTCACGTCCTGAGCACCAGGCGCGCGTTCGCGACGTCCGACGGGAACACCATCACCCGGTAGGGCGCGTTTCGCGAACGCGTGGCACGCACCCCGTTCGCCTTCAGCTTCTGCACGAGAACGTTCGCGGCCTCCTCCGTGGGCACGACGGCCACCTCGCTCAGCAAACCGAAGTCGGTGCCGTCCAGATCCGGCACGGGCCGCTTGTCGTTGCCCACGAAGTAGCGCAACGCCAGAGCCAGCAGTCCGATCACCCCGAACACGACCACTGTCTGGTAAATCGCCGTCACCCCTCCATTCTGCTCCGCCTTCACGATTCAGTGAGCAAGCGCACGCGCAGCATTGGTTACCGGCCAGTACGCTCCGAATGAACAACGTCGTGGGAGGTTGCTGTGCCGTACCCGAGTGACCGTGAACGCGACCGCCCCTGGGTGATGCGCACGTACGCGGGTCACTCCTCGGCCGCGGCTTCCAACGCCCTCTACCGCCGGAACCTCGCCAAGGGGCAGACCGGTCTGTCGGTGGCGTTCGACCTGCCGACGCAGACCGGCTACGACCCCGACGACGAGCTCGCGAAGGGCGAGGTCGGCAAGGTCGGTGTGCCGATCAGCCACATCGGCGACATGCGGCAGCTCTTCGACCAGATCCCGCTCGGCGCCGCCAACACGTCGATGACGATCAACGCGACGGCCATGTGGCTGCTCGCGCTCTACGTCACCGTGGCCGAGGAGCAGGGCGCGGACCCGTCGGCGCTCGCCGGCACGACGCAGAACGACATCATCAAGGAGTACCTGTCCCGCGGCACGTACGTGTTCCCGCCGGGACCGTCGCTGAGGCTGATCACCGACATGGTCGCGTGGACCGTGTCGAACGTGCCGAAGTGGAACCCGATCAACATCTGCAGCTACCACCTCCAGGAGGTCGGCGCGACGCCGGCGCAGGAGGTCGCGTACGCGATGTGCACCGCGATCGCCGTGCTCGACTCGGTGCGCGACTCAGGACAGGTGCCGCAGGAGAAGTTCGGCGAGGTCGTCCAGCGCATCTCCTTCTTCGTGAACGCCGGCGTGCGGTTCATCGAGGAGATGTGCAAGATGCGCGCGTTCACCCAGCTCTGGGACGAGATCACGCGCGAGCGCTACGGCGTCGAGGACCCGAAGCACCGCCGGTTCCGCTACGGCGTGCAGGTCAACTCGCTGGGGCTCACGGAAGCGCAGCCGGAGAACAACGTCCAGCGCATCGTGCTCGAGATGCTCGCGGTGTCGTTGTCCCGCAACGCCCGCGCCCGCGCGATCCAGCTGCCGGCGTGGAACGAGGCGCTCGGCCTGCCGCGCCCGTGGGACCAGCAGTGGGCGCTGCGCATGCAGCAGGTGCTCGCCTACGAGACCGATCTTCTCGAGTACGACGACATCTTCGACGGCTCACCGGTCATCGAGGCGAAGGTCGACGAGATCCTCGCCGGTGCGCGCGAGGAGATCGACCGCGTGCAGGCGATGGGCGGTGCCGTCGCGGCCGTCGAGTCCGGCTACATGAAGTCGCAGCTGGTGTCGTCGCTGGCCGACCGGCGTCGTCGCGTCGAGTCCGGCGAGGAGATCGTCGTCGGTGTCAACAAGTTCGACACCACCGAGCCGTCGCCGCTGCAGGCCGAGGGCGCGAACGCGATCGAGACCATCGACCCGGTCGTCGAGATGCACGCGGTCGAGGCGATCCAGCAATGGCGCTCCAACCGCGACAACGCCGCAGTTGCCGTTGCTTTGGACTCTCTGCGCGAGGCCGCCAAGACCGACCAGAACCTCGTCGAGGTGACGCTGGCCTGCGCGCGTGCCGGCGTGACGACCGGTGAGTGGTCGCAGGCGCTGCGTGAGACGTTCGGCGAATACCGTGCGCCCACCGGTGTTTCCGGCGCTTCGGCGTCGGGAGAGGCAGGCTCGGAGATCGCACGGGTGCGCGACCGGGTGCGCGCGACTGGCGAGGAGATCGGCGAGCGGTTGCGCATGCTGGTCGGCAAGCCGGGCCTCGACGGGCACTCCAACGGCGCCGAGCAGGTCGCCGTGCGGGCCCGCGACGTCGGCTTCGAGGTCGTCTACCAGGGCATTCGCCTCACGCCGTCACAGATCGTGTCTGCCGCCGTGCAGGAGGACGTGCACGTCGTCGGTCTCTCGATCCTGTCCGGTTCGCACCTCGAGGTCGTGCCCGCGGTGGTCGACGGGCTGCGCGCGGCCGGTGCCGGGGACATCCCGGTGATCGTCGGCGGCATCATCCCGCCGGACGACGCCGCGAAGCTGCGCGACCGGGGCGTGGCGCGGGTGTTCACGCCGAAGGACTACGAGCTGACCGAGATCATGGACGAGATCGTCACCGTGATCCGTGAGGTGCGTTCTTTGCCGTAGGGGCTTAGATTCTCGGGATGGTTGACGTCGCGCGGGACGGGTCCGTCGTCCGGATCACGATGAATCGGGTGGCTCGGCGCAATGCGTTGTCCGCCGAGCACCTGACCGAGCTGCTGGAAGCTTTCCGCGAGGCCGGTTCGTCCGACGCGGCCGGCATCGTGCTGGCCGCCGAGGGGCCGGTGTTTTCCGCGGGGCACGACTTCGCGGACGTGCACGCCCGTGACGAAGAGGGCGTGCGGCTGTTGCTGGAGCTGTGCACGGTGCTGATGAAGACCATCCAGGCCGTGCCGCAGGTGGTGATCGCGCGGGTTCAGGGGCTGGCGACGGCTGCAGGGTGTCAGCTGGTGGCGTCGTGCGACCTCGCGGTGGCTTCGCTGGACGCGGGTTTCGCCCTGCCCGGCGGGAAGGCCGGGTGGTTCTGCCACACGCCGGCGGTGCCGGTCGCGCGGTCCGTCGGGCGCAAACGGCTGATGGAGATGGTGCTCACCGGTGACGTCATCGACGCCGCGACGGCTGTCGAGTGGGGTCTGATCAACCGGGCTGTGCCTGCCGGCGAGCTGGATGCCTCGACGGACGAGTTGCTGGCGCGCGCGACGCGGGGGAGCCGGGTGTCGAAGGCTGTCGGCAAGCGGACGATCTACGCGCAGCTGGACCGGCCGGAGGCTGACGCTTACGAGATCGCGCTGGCCGTCATGGCCGAGACTTCGCAGTCCCCGTCAGCCAAAGAGGGACGGGCGTCGTTCCTGGAGAAGCGGCCGCCCGTGTGGCCCGACTAGTCGCCAGGAGCCTCAACGCGTCCGCGTTCGGGCCCGGCTCGGCCTGGTAGATCACCAGGAACTGGCCAGGTGCCTCGCGCACGTCGAACGAGTGGTAGTTCAGCTTCAACGGGCCGACCGCGGGATGCACGAACTCCTTGGCGTCCTGGGTCTTCCCGCGCACCTCGTGCTGTTCCCACAGCTCTTTGAACACCGGGCTCTTGCTGAGCTCCTCGACGATTTGCCTGAGGCGCGGCGACTTCGGGTCCGCGGTCTGCCTCAGGTGTCCGACGGTGCTCTGGGCGACCCACTGCCAGCGCGGGTAGAAGCTCGTGGCGGCGGGATCGAGGAACGTCATCCTGGCCGCGTTGTCGGCCGGTGTGAACGGTTCGTAGAGGGCGTCGGCCAGCGCGTTCATGGCGAGGACGTCGAGCACCGAGTTCATCACGAACGCCGGCATGTCGTGCATTCCGCTGATGAGCTGCCGCAGCTCCGGGCTCACGACGTGGGTTTCGTGGCCCTCCTCGGCGACGACTCCTGCGAGCCGGTGCATGTGTGCTCGTGCGTCGGCGTCGAGCTGGAGCGCACGGCTGAGGGCGTCGAGGACCTGCGCTGACGGGTTGGTCTCGCGTCCCTGTTCGAGGCGGGCGTAGTAGTCGGCGCTGACACCGGCCAGGACGGCGACTTCTTCTCTCCTCAGCCCTTTGACCTTGCGCTGGGTGTGGCTCGGCAGGCCCGCGTCCTCCGGGTTGACGCGGGCGCGGTGGGCTTTCAGGAACTCGCCGAGCATGGTGCCGAGGTTATTCGGTGTGGGTGGCTTCTGCCTGGGTGTGTCGCACCTAGGGAGAAGGTGTCCTGGTTGACGGCGTTGGCCCTGGCCATCGTTGTGGCCATGAGCAAAGTTGTGGTGATCAGTGGAGCTTCGAGCGGTATCGGTGAGGCCACGGCCCGCGTGCTGGCCGCGGCTGGGCATCAGGTGTTCCTCGGAGCGCGGCGGGAGGACCGGCTGGCGGCGCTGGCGGCCGAGATCGGCGGCGCCTACGCGCCGTTGGACGTGACCTCGCGGGAGTCCTTCCAGTCCTTTGTGGATGCTGCGGTCGAGCGCTACGGCCGGGTCGACGTGCTGGTGAACAACGCGGGCGTGATGCCGTTGTCCCTCCTGGAGTCGTTGAAGGTCGACGAGTGGGACCGCATGGTCGACGTGAACATCCGCGGTGTGCTGAACGGCATCGCCGCGGTGCTGCCCCGGTTCGCGGACGGTGGGCACGTCGTGAACGTCGCCTCGATCGGCGCGCACATGGTGATGCCGACCGCCGCCGTGTACTGCGCGACGAAGTACGCGGTGTGGGCGCTGTCCGAGGGCCTGCGTCAGGAGCGCACTGACCTGCGGGTCACGGTGATCTCGCCCGGTGTCACGGAGTCCGAGCTCGCGGACACCATCACCGAGGAGTACGCGGCGTCGTTGATGGAGGACTTCCGCAAGCTTGCGCTGCCGGCGTCGGCGATCGGTGACGCCATCGCGTACGCGATCTCGCAGCCGGCCGAGGTCGACGTGAACGAGATCGTGGTGCGGCCGGTGTCGCAAAGGTAGACACAGCGCTAGGCGCCGGTCGTCGAGCCCGGCCTGAGGATCATCAGCACGGTGACCACGGCCCACAGGACGTTGAAGATCCCGGTGTACATCGCCAGGTGCTTGACGTTCTTGGTCTTGAGCGCTTTCTCCTGGCCGGGAAGGACTTTGAGGGCCAGCACGAACGCGGCGGCGGTGGTGAGCGCGATCGACACGATCACCCAGGGGTGGCCGGTCACGCCCATCACGCCGGCCGTCGCGAACCCGAAGACCGGCACGGAGATGCCGATCAGGGCGTAGACGCGGCAGATCCGGTGCAGGAGCTCGGGATTGCCGCCGGTGGTCACGGCTTTGGGGAACATGCTGGCGGCGACCGTGACCGGCCCGATGGCGATGATGGCGGCGAGGACGTGCAGCGAGAGGAAGAGCTTGCTCACGCCGCGCACCACACCGTGCCGCGGCGTTCGTGGGCTGGGAGTTGCTCGACCTCGAAAGCCTTCTGGGCGCTGATGTCGCGTTCGATCAGGCGCAAAAGCTGACCACGCTGGGGCCCCGCCCACCCAGGGGGCTGACCACCACACAGCGTCGGGTTCAACTTTAGATGCGGAAGAGCACTGTCAAGGCCCCGCTCGGCGATCTGTGGACAACTCGACGCTGCGTGGCCCGGTCCGGGCGGTTGTCCACAGATCTGCAAGCGGCGCCCGTCGTGACCGCTCGCTCGGTACGCTGGAAGAGGGCCGCTCCCCCGAGGAGGGCGGGGGCTGCGCGCCGGACGATGATCTTGCCTTCCGCTTGGTGCCGCGGCATCTCCGGGTGTCGTGATGGCGGCCGCCCGATGCGAGATCGGCTGTGCGGTTGCCTTCAGCGGCAACAGCCCGACGTCTGCCTCATGCGGCCCGGCCGCGCTCACCAGCTCGGCCCGCATCCCGCCTCCCGTCAACGTTTCGTACGGCCCGATCGCGTCCAACGGGTCGAACCCGTCGAACAACACCACCTGAGCAAGCATCTGCCCCTCCTCATGTCGGTGATCAAAACGGTAGGAGCGGAGGCCTTCGCGCAGAACTGGCTGGAATGCCATGTTCCAACGGATTCTCGCCAGCTAGGGTGTGGGCGTGCACGATGTGGCAGTGGTAGCGATGGACAGCGTCGTTCCGTTCGACTTCGCGACGCCGGTCGACGCGTTCAACTGGACCGGGCGGTACCGGGTCCGGGTCTGCGGTCCGAAGAGGACCGTCGATGCGGGCTGCTTCCAGATGAAAGTGCCACACGGCTTGGAGTTGCTGTCCGAGGTGGACACGATCGTGCTGCCGGGCCACGACCCGGGCATGGTCGTTCCCCAGCGGTTGATCGAGGCACTGCGGCGGGCCGCGGCACGGGGCACCCGGATCGCGTCGATCTGCACGGGGGCGTTCGTGTTCGCGGCGACCGGGCTGCTGGACGGGTTGCGGGCCACCACGCACTGGCTGGGAGCGGAGGAGCTGGCGGCGCGGTTTCCCGCCGTCGAGGTCGATCCGGACGTGCTTTACGTCGACAACGGGCAGTTCCTGACGTCCGCCGGTGCCGCGGCGGGGCTGGACCTGTGCCTGCACATGATCCGGCGTGATCACGGGTCCGCGGTGGCTGCCGATGCGGCGCGGTTCGCCGTGATGCCCCTGGAGAGAGAAGGCGGGCAGGCGCAGTTCATCGTGACGCCGCCCGTGGCGCCGCAAGGTGCGGAGCTCGAACCTGTGCTGCGGTGGATGGAATCCAACGCCGAGCAGGACCTGACGCTCGCGGACATCGCGAACCACGCCGGCATGAGCACTCGGACGTTGAACCGGCGGTTTCGCGAGCAGACGGGGACGACGCCGTTGCAGTGGCTGCACCGGGCGCGGGTACGTCAGGCGCAGCACTTGCTCGAGACGACGAAGGACCCTGTCGAGCTGATCGCGAGCAGGGTGGGGTTCGGATCGGCCACGGCGTTCCGCGACAGGTTCAAGCGGATCGCCGGGACCTCACCCCACGCCTATCGGGCGGCTTTTCAGGGCTGAGCGTGCTCGTGCAGGAGCAGGAGCGTGTAGGCGGCGATCGACTGGGCGTCGGTGATCTCGCCCTTCGCGATCATCGCCTCGAAGTCGGCGCGCGGAAACCACGCCGAGCGCATGTCCTGCTCCTCCGGCTCCCGCTCGTGGAAGCCCTCGGTGAGCTCGGTGGCGAGGAACACCCGGCCGCGCTGCGACGACATGCCGGGCGCGACGTCGAGCAGGCCCAGCTCGATCATCCTGCCGGCGCGCAGCCCCGTCTCCTCGCGCAGCTCGCGGCGGGCCAGCTCCAGCGGATCGGAGTCGGCGCGTTCGGGCGCGGTGCCCTGGGGGAACTCCCAGCGGCGCAGGCCGAGCGGGTACCGGAACTGCTCGACGAGCCGCACGCGCTCGCCGTCGAGCGGGATGATCAGCGCGAAGTCCGGCTTGTCGACCACGCCGTAGATGCCGCTCGAACCGTCCGCGCGCTGGATCTCGTCCTCGCGAACGGTCATCCACGGGTTTGAGTACACCTCACGGGTGCCGAGGCTTTCCACGCCACGGACCGTACCTAACGACCGGTTTCTGGACACACCCCGTAGCCTGTCGCGGTGCGTCTCGTCATCGCTCGCTGCCAGGTCGACTACGTCGGACGACTCACCGCCCATCTGCCGATGGCTCAGCGACTGCTGCTGATCAAGGCCGACGGCTCGGTGTCGATCCACTCCGACGACCGCGCGTACAAGCCGTTGAACTGGATGAGCCCGCCCTGCTGGCTGATCGAGGACCCGGACATCTGGACAGTGCAGAACAAGGCGGGGGAGAAGCTGATCATCACCCTCGAAGAGGTTCTGCACGACTCCAAGCACGAGCTCGGCCCCGAACCGGGCCTGCAGAAGGACGGTGTCGAAGCCGACCTGCAGAAGCTGCTCGCCGAGCACGTGACCACCCTGGGCGACGGCTGGACGTTGGTGCGCCGCGAGTTCCCGACCCCCATCGGCCCGGTCGACCTGATGTGCCGTGACTCCTCCGGTGGGTCGGTGGCCGTGGAGATCAAGCGGCGCGGCGAGATCGACGGTGTCGAGCAGCTGACCAGGTACCTGGAGCTGCTCAACCGCGATCCGCTGCTGGCGCCGGTCCGGGGCGTGTTCGCGGCGCAGCAGATCAAGCCGCAGGCGCGGGTGCTGGCCGAGGACCGCGGGATCCGGTGCGTGGTGCTGGACTACGACGCGTTGCGCGGGATCGAACCGGACGAGTTCCGCCTGTTCTGACACGAGATCGGCCAGGGGGCACAGCCACGCGCTGTGCCCTCTGTTGGTATGTCCGCGTGGCGCAGACCAGGGAATCCGTTTGAGAGAAGGACTCACGTTCTGGGGCTGCATTTCCAATCGGCCGGGAATCGTCAAGTGGACAAATAGTTGACGTCTTCCGCACTACTTGCCAGTAGGGCTCGACATGATCGCGGCCGGTTGCCATAGTTCAGGCCTCCTTCCGCCGCAATCGTCGAGGGTCGATCCTTGGGCAAGATTTTCATCAGCTACCGCAGTTCCGACGTGCCTTATGGCGCCTGCCTCATCGACACCGCGCTCACCGCTCACTTCGGCGAGGGACAGGTCTTTCGCGATGCCCGATCGCTGACACCGGGTGACGACTTCGATCCCGACATCATGCGGGCCGTGCGGGAGAGCACGGTGCTGCTGGTCGTCATCGGGGAGGGCTGGACGGGGACGCAGTCCGACGGCAGCCGGTTGCTCGACCGGCCGCACGACTTCATCCGCAGGGAGATCGTCGAGGCGTTCGAGCACGACGTGCGAGTCGTGCCGGTGCTCATGGGGGCTGAGCGGCTCAAACCCGCTGACCTGCCGGACGAGCTGCGTCCGCTGGCCGCACGCCAGGACGTGCGGGTGCGGTGGCGCGAGAGTCACCTCGACGTGGCCGCGCTCGTCGCGAGCCTGACCGAGCTCGTGCCAGAGGTGGCCGTTCGCGACATCGAGCGGCCGAGGGTGACCTGGCACGCGGAGAAGGTCGGTGCCGTGTTCAACGACCGTGTCGACATCGCCGGTGACTTCAACGTGAACTGATTCGCTTCTCACCGCGTGAAAGCGGTTCAACAACTTTGTGAGAATGAATGACCACGCCTGTTCCGGAAGCGGACGGCGGGGCTGACGTCCCGCGCCTTTCCGTGAAGGTCGGAGCGGATGGCGCTCTCGCCGCGCTCGGTTCGCCAAATGCGGACCGGCTCGAGGGTGCGCGTTCCGCCGAGATCGCACACAAGTTCCTGCGCGGCGGCGCTACTGTCGTGTTCAACGGAAGCACGTCCATCAGCGGCGATATGAACGTCGGCGGCAGGGGCAATCGCTCCTCTGCGAGAGCGAGTATCGGTCCCACCGAGTACTCCGACGCTTATCTCGACGACTACACCTCTGCCTACGTCCAACCCGACTGGTACGACGAGGCGTTCGAACGGCTCGTGCACCGCAAACTGCTCGTCGTCTCCGGCCCCACGGGCACCGGGCGATACACGGCGGCGCTGCACCTGCTTCGGAGGGTGCTCAAGGGCGCCGGTCCGGTGCGCGTGCGACAGCTGCCGGTCGACATCTGCGCCGATCCGACCTGGACACCGCCGATGCGCGAGTGCGGGTACGTCGTGCTGGACGAGCAGTCTTCGACTCCCAAACGCGTTCGCGGGTCGAAGCCACTTGCCAGCGCTGAGGTGCTCGACGACGTCTGGCTGACGCGTGCCCGTGAGCTGCTGAACAAGGACGGCAGCTTCCTCGTCGTCGTCACCGGACCCCCACGGGGCAAGCTCGCCATGGCGGCCAAGCGCCACGAGTTCGTGCTGGAGAACGTCACCGCGCCCAGCCCGCACGAGGTGTTCGAGGCCCGGCTGAGGTGCTCGGACCTCAAGGCGCCGGGCGACGTGTTGCGCGAGCTGCGGTCCACCGACATCGACGCGCTGCTGCGGGAACGACCCCGGCCGAGGTTCGCGGTGCGTGCGGCCGCCGAGATCCTCACCGCGGTCGGCAACCGCGAGGACCTCGCGGCCGTCGTGGCCGGGTTGCGTGACCCTCAGGAGCAGGTCGCGGAGTGGTTCGGCGACACCGTCGATCCGGCGGAGATCGCGTTCGCGGTCGCCACCTCGGTGCTGGAGGGCTGCGGCTACCTCACCGTGTCCGATGGTGCGGCCGACCTCCACCGCAAGCTGGCCGGCAAGACCGCGGAACCGGTCACGCACATGCGACGCCTGCTGCGGTCGGACCACCCGTGGATCGAACTCGCCACCGGCACCGGCACCGGCGCGGTCGCGGGGGAGATCGTCCGGTTCCGCAACGCCGACCTGCGGCTCACCGTCCTGTCCCACGCCTGGCACGAGCTGGACGGCATGCGCGACGCCATCCAGGAGTGGCTGCGCGACATGGCAGGGCACTCCGACGTCGAGGTGCGTGCCCGCGCGGCCACGGCGGCGGGGTTCCTCGCCCGCGGCGACTTCCAGCACGCGCTGCACACGTTCCTGTTGCAGTGGGCGGGCAGCGACCTGCCGGAGGAACGGCACAGCGCGGCGCTCGCGCTCGGCGTGGTGGGGTTGAACGACGAGTACGTGGACCGGGTCTGGCAGCTGCTCGGTGAGTTCGCCGAACAGTCCAAACGGGACGAAGGCCTGCCGTTGCCACAGACAGCCGCCCTGGCGGCGGGTGGGCTCACTGGTCTCGCGAGCCCGTTGCGCGCCTTGTGGTTGCTGCGTGAGCTGCTGGCCGCCGACGACTGGAGCCTGCTCGAACCCGCCGCGCTCAGCGTGGCGCGGCTCGTCGAGGATGGCGCCGACGTCCGTACGGTGCCGACGCTGCGGGACTGGACGGACGCGCACCGGCGCGGTGACTTCGCGGTGAAGGTGCTGATCGCGTTCGTCATCGCCGCCCGCCCTCCGAAGTCCGGCCGGACGGTGCGCTGGCCGGTGCTGCTGCGGAAGTCGGCGCAGCACTACGAGGACCTGCCCGTGCTGTGGGCTCGCGCGCTGTGCGAACGGCGGGTGCGCCCGCTCGCGCTCGACGTGCTGCGGGAGTGGCTGCGGCTCGCCGAACACGACCACGCCGCCTACGACGCGGTGCTGGACGTGCTCGCGGGCATCACCGACCTCGGCGAGCGGGAATCAGACGATCTGCTGCACCAGCTGGAGCTCTGGGCCGAGGACTGGCGCGATCCCTCGCACGCCGCGGCTCGGGCGCACGACGATCTCGTGGAAGCGGAGGAGGCGCTGCGGTGATCGGAGACATCGACACCTACGACCCGATCGTCGAGGAGATCTTCCCGAGAGCGGTGAGGCTGCTGGACCGGCTGGAGAGCCCGTCCATGGACACGGCGCTGGTGCTGGAGCCCATGCGTGGCGACCCGGTGCTGGTGAGCGCGGGCGAGAAGGTGCCGGGCGCGGTGCTCGGCCGCTACCGGCGGGCCGCGCGGGTCACGTTGCGCGTGGTGCAGTGCAGGTTCGTCGAGGACGACATACCGACCGCCGACCCCGGTTTCCTGCAGCGTGCGGAGGTCCGGTTCACCTGCCAGGTCACGGATCCGGTGGAGATCGTGCGCAGCGGCATCCGGGACATGACCAGGGCGGTGCAGCCGAGTCTCGCCGGCATCATGTCCGACGTCCTCAGCGAGTTCGACGTGTCCGAGTACAACACCGCGCTGAAGACGTTGAAGCGGGAGCTGGAGGTGTTGCGCGGCCGTGGTGGCATCGCGCTCGGCAACTTCCACGTGAAACTGCTCAACAAGTCCGAGTACTACGACCACACCCGCGACATGCGAATCGAGTCGATGCGCCGCAGGGACATGCGCGGTGTCGTCGACGGCGGGCGCGAGGAGCTCATCGCGCAGCATCTCGTCAAGCACGACGGCGACCCGACCTCGCTGCTCGCGGCCGAGGCGGAGGCCGTCGACCGCGACAAGGACCGCATGATCGAGATGGTGCGCATCTCCACCGACGAGGACGCGGACCCGGTGGAGATGCGCGAGGCGCGCAGGCACGTGTTCGGCAAGATCTTCGGCGACCCGGCGATGCTGAAGCCACCGGAGCGCAAACGCCTGTCCCGCAGGGACGTCATCGCGTCCCGTCGCGATGGCGGGCCCGCCGAGGTGACCGCGGGCGGAGAGGCGGAGCCGGTGGAACCGCGCGAACCGAGGGAGGTCGCGCCGCCGCCCGTTCCGGAACCTCCACCCGCACCGGAGAAGCGGGTCAGCAGGCTGCGCGGCTCCGCGGCCGAGCGGAGGGGCCGATGACCGGCAGGGGCGTCGCGTGGGCGGAGAGCGAGTGGCTGCTGGCGGCGAGCGTGTGGACGGAGAAGAAACCGGGGCGGGGAGAGGACGCCGAACCGCTGTTCGTCCACCAGTTCTCCAGCGGCGAGGGCGTCGTCGGTGTGTTCGACGGCGCGGGCGGCGCGGGTGCGGCGGCCGCCGGCACATCGGCGAGCGGTGCCGAACGCACGCAGGCATGGCTCGCCTCGCGGTTCACCCGCGCGCTCGTCGAGGACTGGTTCGTCGGCACCGACCGGGTGCACGAGGACCTGCATGAGCACATCGCCACCGCACTCGTGAAGGCACGGGGCACGGCCCGTCGCAAGATCCTCGGCACGATGCGGCGGGAGCTGCCGACCACCATGGCCGCGCTGCATTACCGCTGGGGTGACGACGAGACGGCCGAGTGGGCCGCGCTGTGGGCAGGAGATTCCCGCGCCTACGTGCTCGACGCCCAGGACGGCCTGCAGCAGGTGACCAGAGACGACACCGAGTCGTCGGACGCGCTGGAGCTGCTCACCCAGGACCCGCCGATGACGAACATGGTGTGCGCCGACCGGCCGTTCGAGGTGCACATTGCGCGTGGCAGCACGAAGGTACCGTGCGTGCTGGTGTGTGCGACCGACGGCTACTTCGGTTACGTGACAACGCCCGCGGAGTTCGAGGACGTTCTGCTGCGCACCCTCGAACGGTCGGAAACCATGCAGCAGTGGGGAAACGCGCTCGCGGACGAGGTGGTCGGCTACACGGGTGACGACGCGTCGCTGGCGATCGTCGCGCTCGGGTTCACCGGGTTCTCGCAGCTGCGTCATGACCTGAGCGGCCGGACCGCCGTCGTGCGTGAGCACGCGGCCCAGATCGCCGCCATCGCACCCGGCGACCTGGAGACGCTCACCGCGGTGCGCGCGGACTCGTGGGCGCGGTACCGCGAGGACTACGAGCGCCTGATGCCCGTGAAGGAGCCTCGATGAAGCTCGGTCAGGTGCTGCACGGCTACGAGATCACCTCCCGTCCGTCCAACAAGGACGCAGGGCAGTGCATGTGGGCGTTCGCGGAGAAGGACGGCCACGAGTACTTCGTGAAGGAGTTCCTCGACCCGAAACGGCCGGGTTCCATGGCCTCACCCGAGGACCGTGAGCGCCTGCTCGCTCAGTGCGCCGAGTTCGAACGCAGGCACACCTCGGTGATGAACCGGCTCGACCCGAAGGACACCGGTGCCGGAAATCTGGTGATGGCAAAGGACTTCTTCTTCGAGAAGACCCGCTACTACAAGATCACCGAACGGCTGCACCCCGCGGACGTGCCGAACCCGCACGAGCTGAGCGTCAAGGAGAAGCGGATCCTGCTGCTCACTCTGATGGCGAGCCTGCGGTTCCTGCACGAGCACGAGATCGTGCACGGCGATCTGAAGCCGGACAACATCCTGCTGCACCGCCCGACGGAGACGGGTTTCTACACCGCGAAGCTCATCGACTTCGACGACGCGTACGTGTCCGGCGACCCGAAACCGCGCGACCAGATCGGCGGCGACCCGGTGCACGGCGCGCCGGAGTGGTTGCGGTACATGCAGAACGACCACTCGGTCGGGCCTGACCAGCTGACCACCGCTGTCGACGTCTTCGCGCTCGCGCTGATCGTGCACCGCTACCTCACCGGTGAGCAGCCGTCGTTCCCTGACGGGTTCGCGTCGGCGGGTGAGGCGGTGAAGGCGGGCGCCAAGCTGATGTTCGACCGCCGGCTGCACCCGGATCTCACGGACGCGCTGTGCCGGGCGACGGCAGCCGACCCGTGCCACCGGCCCGCGGTGAGCGAGCTTCGGGCGATGGTCGACGAACCGATGCTGGAGCTTCGCGTCCGCGCGGAAGCCCCGACCGTGCACGTCCCGTCGGTGGCGCCGGCCGCACGGAGCAGCCGGTTGCGCATCAACCTCACCGGTGCCGCACCACCGCCCCCACCGCCAAGGCCGGTCACCGGTCCCCGGCTGCGCATCAATCTCAACGGCAAGGAGACCTCGTGAACGAGAGCCTGAAGTACGCGGTGGACATCGTCATGTGCATCGACGCGACCATGAGCATGAAGCGGACGCTGGACCGCGTGAAGGACAGCGCGTTGTCCTTCCACACCAGGCTGGCGGCGGCGATGGAGGAGAAGGGCCGGTCGATCAGCCAGCTGCGGCTGAAGGTGATCGGGTTCCGCGACTTCGGCGACCGCGCCGACGACGCCATCGAGCAGACGGACTTCCTCACCTTCCCCGACGGCGCGGTCGAGTTCGAGCGGTTCGTGCGCGACCTGACCGCACGGGGTGGCGGTGACATCCCCGAGTCCGGGCTGGAGGCGCTGGCACTCGCCGTGCAGGCGCCGTGGGAGCAGGGGCTCGACCGCCGCCGTCACGTCATCGTCCTGTTCACCGACGCGCCAGCGCATCCGCTCGGCAGCCCGTCGCAGGTGTCGGTGCGCACGTACCCGCAGTCCGTACCGCACTCGATGGAGGAGCTGTTCTCCCAGTGGGGCCACGCGCAGAGCAGTGATGCGCTGATGGAGAACTCGGCGAAGCGCTTGCTGCTGTTCGCTCCGGAGGACCAGCCGTGGGAGGACATCGCCGACCAGTGGAACCACACCCTGTTCTTCCCCTCGGAAGCGGGCGAAGGGCTGGAGGAGTGGGAGATGGACGAGATCATCAACACGATCGCCAACAGTCTCTGACGGGCGGGTCCACGTGGTGTTCAGGATCGGTCGCAGACCTGACGACGAGTCGTCGGGGTGGTTCGCGGACGACACGGGCAGGTACTCGGAGCGGTGGAGGGGCGAGCGGGGTGTTCCCAGCGGGCACGTCAACCTTCAGCTGTGGGACCACATGTTCGGCCGCAACCCGGAAGCGCGGTTCTACTTCCAGGGTGACACCGGCGCGCTCAGCGTGGTCGGCGAGCGGGTCGTGGTGATGACGAACAAATGCCAGCATCGGGGGTCCACGCTGGTCGTGGCTCCGGTGGCGGCGTGCACGATGGATCTTCTCCCGGCGGGTGCCCTGGTCAAGCTCAGGGTGGTCGTCGAGACGGGGATCGGCGAGTCGCCCACAGCGGCGGCCACCGTGGTCGAGCTGCTCTACCCGCGCGAACGCGAGCGGGAGCTGACCGGCTTCGTCGACGCGCTGTACCCGGATCGGCCGAAGCGCAGGCGCCAGGTCCGGCCGATGGTGGAACGGGGGAACGTGCCGCCGGTCGCGCCGCCGCCCATGCCTCAGATGCGCGAACCGGTGCGAGAACAGGTGAAAGAAGCGGTGCCGCCGCCTGTAGGCCACGACGCGCCTCTGGTCGTCGACGCGGTTCCCGCGGAGAAGCCGTCACCGTCCTCGCTGCCCAGGCTGCGCGTGCGGACGGCACCGGAGGGCGGCGACTGGCTGTGCTTCCGCCCGTCACCGGAGACCGCGGAGATCATCGACATGGTCCAGCCCAGCGAGGCGGCCGAACCGTGAGCACGTGGCAGTGCGCCAAATGCGACACGAACAACGTCATGTCGGTTCGCGAGTGCGACGTGTGCGGCGCGACCGAACGCAAGAAGCCGCGCAGCCGAAACCCAAGCCGGCACCGGCGAAGCCGCAGGTGACGAAGAAGGTCACTCGCCCTGCGGTGCCGCCGGCGGTGACCAGGCCGACCACGCCGGTCGTGCCCGTCACCCGGCCGACCCGTGG
>NZ_VSRL01000072.1 GCF_012184385.1 Lentzea indica | reverse complement strand
CATCTGCGGCCGGCGCGCGGTCAGCCGCGTGTGGACGCCGAGCGCGTCGGCGAGCGCGGCCTGCGCGAAGGCGAGGTTCAGCGGGTTGGTGTGGTCGCCCTCCGCGCGGAAGCCGTCGATGCCGATCTGATGTCCCTCCGCGGCGATCCGCCTCGTCACCTCCGGGTTGCGGGTGACCTGGGCACCGGTGACGAAGAAGGTCGCCTTGATGCCGGATTCCTTCAGCACGTTCAGGACGCGCGGTGTCCACTTCGGATCAGGGCCGCCGTGGAACGCCAGCGCGAGCGTGCGTTCCGGCAGCTCGCGGCGGTCACCGGCGTGCTGCACCGGCTCGGGCCTGATCGCGGTGTAGGCGTGGAACGACACCACGCTCATGAGCACGACCAGCCCGAGCAGGATGGAGATCCAGTGCAGCCGCGGAGCGCGGTTCACCACATTCCCAGCAGCGTGCCACCGACCACGGCGGCGAACACGATCAGTCCACTCGCGACGGACAGGCTCACCAGCCGTGCGACTACCCGTCTACCGCCGTTGGCGTCGACGAAGACCTGCATTTCTTCTTCCCCCCAGAAAACGCGCGGACGACCACGACCACCAGTGCCGCGCCGACCGCCGCCACCATCCACGGGAACCCGTTGACGAACCACGGGACCGCGTCCGCGGCGAACTCCTTGGTGTTCCCCCACAAAGCCTGTCTCCGGGATTGCCGCTCCCAGACAGCGTTGCCCATCGCGACGACGACGAACACGAGAGGTGGCGCCGGTGCCACCGTCCACAACCCCACCCGGCGCACGAGTGCCGAAGCGACGACCGCGCCCGCCACCAACCACACGCCGAAGGGCCGGCCGAGGTTGTCCCCGTCGATCCAGATTCCCGTCTGCGTGAACACCGCCAGCACCGCGACCGCCGCCAGACTCGGCAGCTGAACCCCCATGAGCACCTAGAATAGTTCAGGGGGTGTCCTGTTCATGCGATCACGTGGTGGCTGTCACCGCACGGCCTTTCTCGTCCTGCTGCGCACCGCGTGGGTGAGTCTGTGCGCGGCCGTGCTCGTCGCGTCCGGCATCGCGTGGTCGACGGTGTCCACCATCTCGACGGGAGTCGAGCGGTCCTACGCGATCGGGGACGACGCTCCCCGTTCGGCGTCCGGCCGCAACATCCTGATCATGGGTCTGACGACCCGGCTGGACCTGCACGGCGAACCGCTGCCGGACGACGTGCTGCGGCGCATGCAGGCGGGTGAGAGCGACCGCGGCGGCTACAACGCGAACACGCTGATCCTGTTGCACATCCCCGCTTCCGGGCCCGCGGTGGCGATGTCCGTGCCACGTGACAACCTCGTGCCGCTGTCGTCCGGCGGCGAGGGCAAGATCAAGGAGGCCTACGGGCTGGCCAAGGTCGCAGAGGAGGACCGGCTGCGCGCCCACGGGACGCACGACAAGCGGATGCTGGAACGCGCGGGGCGTGAAGCCGGGCGCCGGGCTCAGGTGGCGACGGTGTCGGCGTTCCTGAACCAGCCGATCGACCACCTCGTGGAGATCTCGCTGATCGGCTTCTTCCACATCGCGGACGGGCTCGGTGGCGTGGACGTCTGCCTGCGGAAGGCGACGAAGGACCCGTTGTCCGGCGCGGACTTCCCCGCAGGCCCCCAGCACCTGGACGCGGGTCAGGCTCTGTCGTTCGTGCGGCAGCGGCACGGGCTGCCGAACGGCGACCTGGACCGCACGCGGCGGCAGCAGGCGTTCCTGTCGGCCGTGACGAAGCGGCTGAAGGGCGCGGACGTGTCCGCGGTGCAGGCGATGATCGACATGGCGAAGCAGGACGTCGTGCTGGACGCCGGGTTCGACCTGATCGACTTCGCCGGGAACCTGCCGGCGGAGGTGCGGTTCGACACGCTGCCGATCGAGGGCGGTGCGCACCTCGGCGGGCTCGACATCAACAAGGTGGACCAGGCCAAGGTGCGGGCGAAGGTGACCGAACTGGCCACGGCCCCGCCTCCACCGCCGCCGAACGACGGCATTCCCTGCGTGGACTAGGGCCTGCGCTCCGTGACCCAGGTGGCGATCTGCGCGCGTGAGGTGAAGCCGAGCTTCTGGAGGATCCGCTCGACGTGCCCCTCCGCGGTCCTGCGCGCGATCACCAGCCTGGCCGCGATCTCCTTGTTCGACATGCCACCGGCGATGAGGTCGGCCACCTGCTGCTCGCGCCGGGTCAGCGGCGTGGGCGCCGGTATCGGCAGTGGCTCCTCGATCAGTTTCTCGCCGATCGCGAGCGAGATGGCGTCCTCCAGTTCGAGGTCCATGCCCTTGCGGAACATCGCGCGGAACTCCTGCTCGCCCAGTGCGGAGATGGCCGCGGACTCGCATTCGCCGTGCGGGGCGCCGAAGTACCGCGACCCGAACATGGGATAGCCGACCGACTGCCAGATCTCGTTGGTGGCACCGAGCAACGTCGCCGCGCGCGCCGCGTTGCCCTGCGAGGCCGCGATCCAGGCCAGCACCTCGATCGCGAGCACGATGCCGAGCAGGTCGTGGAACGTCCGCTTGATCCGCAGGCACTCCCTGCCGAGCTGGTCCGCGCGCGCGAAGTCGCCGCTGACCCACGCGCACAGCGCCAGCACGTAGATCGCGTACGCCTGCGCCCACAGCTCGCCGTGCTGCTCGCCGACGGCTTTGGCCTCGACGCAGAGCCGTTCCGCGGCGGCGAAGTCGTGCCGGAACGTCGCCGAGATCGCGAGCTCGATGCCGGCGAGCATGGTGTGGCTGTTGACAGTGCCCTGGCCGCGGTAGAGACCGATGGCCTCCTCGAACAGGTTGTCAGCCAGGTCGAGATCGTCACCGATCAGGTGGGTGCAGGCGAGGCGGTGGGTCGAATAGGCCAGCGCGGGTTCGTCACCCACCTCCGCGGCGTACCTGCGGCACTCCTCCAGCATACGCGCGGAAGCGGCGAGGTCTCCCTGCAACGTCGCGACATAACCGTTGACCCACAACGCCTTCGCCCGCAGCGGGCCTGCCGCCGACCTGACCAGGGCGCGGTCCAGCCAGTGCCTGCCTTCGCCGAGCATGCCGCAGCCCGCCCAGTAGAACCACAACGTGCTGGCGAGGTGCACGCAGTGGTCGCCTTCGTTGTCGAAGCAGAAGTCCAGGGCTGACCGCAGATTCGCGTGTTCCAGGCGCGTGAGCGCGAAGATCTGCGGCTGGGCGGGGCCGAACCACTCCTTTTCCCGACACTCCGCCCACTCCATGAAGTAGTCGCGGTGCCGTTCGCGCATCACGTGCTCGCGCCCGGCCCCGCGCAGCTTCTCCAGGCCGTACTGGCGCAACGGCTCCAGCAACCGGAAGCGGGTACCCGACGGCTGCTGCTCGGACACGACGACCGACTTGTCGACCAGGCCGGTGAGCGAGTGCATCACTTCCTCCGGCGCGACGCTGTCACCCGAGCAGACCCGTTCCGCCGCCTGCAGGTCGAACGTGCCGGAGAACACCGACGCGCGCGCCCACAGGATCTGCTCCGACCGCGTGCACAGGTGGAAGCTCCAGTCCACCGCGGCCAGCAGCGTCTGGTGACGCGGGTCGCCGCCGCGCTTGCCGTCGGCCAGCACCCGGAACGTGTCGTCCAATCTGGACAGAAGGTGGTCGAGCGTCAACACGCGCAAACGCACCGCGGCCAGTTCGATGGCCAATGGGATTCCACCCAGCAGGGCGCAGATCTGGCTGACCGTCTCGTGGTTCCGCGCGTCCAGGGTGAACCCCGGCTCGACGGCGGCGGCTCGTTCGGCGAACAGCGTCAGTGCCGGGTCCTGCGGCAGCGGTGCGACCTGCCACAGGTGTTCTCCGTCGATGCCGAGACGTTCCCGGCTCGTCACGAGCACGCGCAGGCCGGGGACCGTGCGCAGCAACACGTCCACGAGGTCTGCGGTGGCCCCCACGACGTGTTCACAGTTGTCCAGAATCATCAGCATCTGCCGGTCGCGCAGGTGTTCCACCAGAACGGTGCGGTGCCTGCGGACCGTGTCGTCGTGGACGCCCAGCTGCTCCAGGACCGTGTGCACGACCAGTTCCGGGTCGGTGACACCGCTCAGTTCGACGAACCACGCTCCGTCGCGGAAAGCACGGTTCGTCTCTGCCGCCGCCCGCAACGCCAGCCGCGTCTTGCCGACGCCGCCGACACCCGTCAGGGTGACGAGGCGAGACTCGGACAGCAGCCTTCTCACCTCGGCGACGTCGCTCCTGCGGCCGACGAAACTAGTTGTGTCGGCAGGCAAATTGCCTTTGCGACCTGGGGAAAGCAAACCGCACACAGCGGCACCCTAGGTCTGCGCGATCTCCCGCTGCAACGCCGTCCCCCGGAGGCACCAACGCCGAAACACGGGTAGTTACCCCCTAGGGCTCTCCCGGTCACGTTGCCAGGCTCGAAAGTTCGGGCACGCGTGCGGGAGGGGACGGATCATGGCCGGTGACAGCCTCGAGGTGGACGTCCGGGAGCAGAACGGCGTGCTCGTCGTCCGGTTCAGCGGGCGACTCGACTGGTCGACGTACATGCGTGTGCAGGACGTGCTGCTCGACTGCGCCACCAAGGAACTCGTCGGCGTGGTGGTGGAGCTGGACGACCTCGCCGCCGAGTCGCCCGCGCTGCTCGTGGTGTTCGACGTCGTGTGGCTGTCCGCGGCGCGCTGGCCCGGCATCTCGCTGAGCCTCGTCGTCACCGATCACCAGCTGCGGTCGACGCTGGAGTCGCGCGGTCTCCCCCGGCACATCCCGCTGCACACGACGACGACGGCCGCGGTGGCCGCGGTCGTGCGGCTGCGGCACGAAGACCGGGTGGACGCGGCCCTGCCGACGTGCCGCTGCCTGCCGCACGTGGCCGAGCGGATCACCGAACGCGCCTGCGAACGGTGGGGCGTCCAGTCGATGCTCGACGTTGCGCCACAGGTGGCCGTTGAGCTCGTGTCACACCTCGAAGACGACAACCCTCTCGCGCTGCTGCTGCGCATGCGCGGCGACAAGTTGTCCGTTGCCGTGCGCACGACCACACGGCTGGACCTCAGGCAGTGGCACGTCATGCGGCGGGACATCGCTTCCATCGCCGTCTGCAACTTCACCTTGGGCGAGACGCCGGCCGGTGGTGGCCGGCACATCATCTGGGCGTTGCTCGACGTGCCGGAGGACAGCCAGCGGCCACCGAGCTATCTCCCGGAAGCCGCCGTCTTCACCCACCAGGCTTAACGCTTCCGGGTCGTTCTACTGGGCGTGGCTCGCCGCGAGACTTGTGCGGCACGCCCTGACAACCTGGCGGTTCGCTGCCGTGTCCGGTGTTCCAGTGCCACACCTGGGACAGGAAAGGCGCGCAGTCGTCTCGTCGACGTGCACCTCGAGAGGGCGGCGGCACGGGCGGCACCAGCGGTGTCCCGTGACGGGGATGACGTGGTCCGGCGAAGCGACGCACTGATGCAACCAGCGACGATGCAGGCCGCACGTCACTCGGGCGTGGGGGTCGAGACCGAGCTCCTCGGCCAGGTCCTCGGCGGTGAGGACCGCCATCAAGGTCGTGTCCCCGGCCTCGAAGGACGTCACCAGCCGCAGATGCGCGCGTCGCTTCATCTCAAGAACACTGCCGCGTCGGCGCGACCAGGTATACCCGCATTACTACCTGTTTAACCGCCATCTGCGTCGAATTCCATGCGGCATAGAACCCTCTTCTCAGCCGCTCGTGCGCGCCATACGCTCGGATTACTACGACGCAGCGCAGAGGTATCCCACATGGCAGATCCTGCGTACTTCCCTCCCCCGCGCTCCGCCCGCATCGGCATGAGCGATGTGGAACAGCTGGAGTCGCAGACCCGTTCCCTCAGGTCGGTCGACTACCAGTACGGCGGAGGGGCGTGCCGGGACGCCGTCGTCGTGCGGATCTACTGGGCGGAGCAGCTGCTGGCGGCAGAAGCTTCGGATGTCGTTCGTTCACGCCTGTTGTCCGCTGTCGCGGATCTGCACAACCTGGCCGGGTGGACGTCGTTCGACAGCGGCCAGGTCGGGGCTGCGTACCACCACTTCGACCGTGCGCTGGACTTCGCGCGTCACGACGAGGACCTGACGACCAACATCGTGTACCGGCGTGGTCGCGTACATCTGCACCACGGCGCACCGGGCGATGCGCTGGCGTACTTCCAGAGGGGTGCTCTCGCGCCGTTGGCGTCGAGCATCATGTACTCGAACGAGGCGTGGGCGTGCGCGCGTCAGGCCCGTTCCGCGGAAGCGTTGCGTGCCTTGGCGAAGGCCCAGGACTCGTTCGCGGAAGCGGATCTGGCGCACGTGCCGGACTGGGCGCGGTTCCACGACGAAACGGACCTGACCGCGATGATCGGCACCGTCCACGCGGAGCTCGGCGACACCCGGAACGCGATTCCGGCGTTGTCGACCGCGGTCGAGCGGTTCGGGCCCGCGATGGCGCGCAGCTCGACGTTCTGCCTGATCGCGCTCGCCACGTGCCATTTCCTGGACGGCGACAACGATCAGGGACAGGCCGTCGGGATGCGGGCCGTGAGCGCGGCGGAGGGGCTGCGGTCCGAGCGCGTGTGGGACCGGATGCGCCCGATGCTCCAGGCCGCGGCGGCGCGCGGGGTCGCCCTGAGGTGATCTTTGCTGGGATGATCTTTGCACAACCCGAACATGGGGCGGATCCAGCTCTGATGGTGCGCGGTCATCGTTCTGTGTCATGAACATTTCGCGAATCGGTGGGCTCGTGGCCGGACTGCTGTTGTTGGGCGCGGGAACCGCGTCGGCGCAGGAACCGATCACGATCAGCCCCGAGAAGGTGCAGCAGATCTGCTCGAACCGCGTTCCCAGGGTCGAGGCTCGCGTGAAGGCCTTGACCGACAGGATCAACGGGACCGCGGAGACGCTGGGATCGAAGAAGTGGATCGAGCAGAAGGCCGCTGACGCCCGCAAGGCCGGCAACACGGCGCGCGCGGACGTGCTGGACGCGCGGCTGAAGCTGCGGGACGCCCAGCTCGTGAAGCTGTCGAAGGCCGCGGAGCGGGTCGCCAAGTTCAAGTCCGAGCACTGCGGATCCAAGTGAGGTGGGTTGCCGCTCTGGTTCTGCTGGTGTCCCTGACGGCGTGCCGGGGCGAGGCCCCGCCGCCGGACCTCGATGATGTGGAATCAACGCTGAACAGCATCGAGTCGGACATCAACCAGCCGGGGTGAACGCGTGGAACGTGGCCTGGTGCTCGTCGTGGAGGACGAACCGGCGATCGCCGAGCTCGTCGCGCTGTACCTGCGGCGCGACGGGTTCGGCGTGCACCTCGAGTCCTCGGGGGACGCGGCACTGGCCGCGGTCCGGACCCTGTCGCCGGTGGCGGTGGTCCTGGACGTCGGCCTGCCCGGCATGAACGGCATCGAGGTCTGCCGCGCCCTGCGTGCCGCAGGCGACTGGACCCCGGTGCTGTTCGTGACGGCCCGCGACGACGAGGTGGACCGCCTGCTGGGACTGGAACTGGGCGCCGACGACTACATCACCAAGCCCTTCAGCCCACGCGAGCTCGCGCTGCGCGTGCGTACGGTCCTGCGACGCTCATCCGGGGGTGTGCCGGACGTTCTGCAGGTGGGTTCCGTACGGCTCGATGTGAGCGAACGGCGTGCGTTCGCCGGTTCTGACGAGGTGTCTTTGACCTCAACGGAGTTCGGGCTGCTCGCTCACCTGATGAAGCACCCGCGCCAGGTGTTCTCCCGCGAGCAGCTGCTGAGCGCGGTGTGGGGCTACTCGTCCGTGGCCGGCACCCGGACCGTCGACGTCCACATCGCCCAGCTGCGCGCCAAGTTCGGCGCACTGAGTCCAATTCGGACAGTGCGCGGCGTCGGCTACTCGGCGGACGCGTCATGAACCTGGCAGCCCGGATCGCCCTGCTGTGCCTGGGAGTCGCTTTCGTCGCCGTGCTCGTCGCCGGCGTCGTCTCAACGCGCCTCGTTCTGTCGACCTCGCAACAAGTGAGCCGCGAGATCCTGCGCTCCCAGGCCGACGTGGTGGCTGGCCAGATCTCCAACAACCGAATCGAGCAGGTCCTGGAAGGTCAGGGCATCGCGATCGTGCGGATCTCCGCTTCCGGTGAGGTGTCGGGCGCGGATCGTTCGGCGGTGCGCGCGGCACGTGAGGTTGGCGTAGGCCGTGTGCTGGGCGGTTCTCCTGTGTCCGGGGTGAGCGGCCGTCTGAACGTGGAAGCCCGTCCGTCGGGGGCGGGCGGCTTCGCCCTGGTCCAGGAAACCGAGACCGGCACCACCTACCGCAAACTGGTCCGGAACGTGCTGTTCGCGCTGGGCATCGGCCTGGCCGTAGCGTGCCTGGCAGGCTTGGCCCTGGGCACTTTCCTGGCCCGCCCGCTACGCCGCGTGGCGTCCGTCGCCCACTCGATGAGCGCGGGCCGACGCGACCTCCGCGTGCCGGTCTCCGGTCCGTCCGAGCTGGCAGAGGTGGCAGCGTCCGTGAACTCGCTGGCGGATGCCTTGCAGCGCAGCGAATCCCGCCAGCGCGACTTCCTGCTGTCCGTCTCCCACGAACTCCGCACCCCGCTGACCGCCGTGACGGGCTTCGCGGAGTCGTTGGCGGACGGCGTGGTCTCCGGCGCGCAGGTAGCACCGGTCGGCACCGTGATCCTCGACGAGGCCCGTCGCCTCGACCGCCTGGTCACCGACCTGCTGGACCTGGCCCGCCTGGGCGCCGACGACTTCCGCCTGGACATGGCCGCCGTAGGCCTGGAACCCGTTGTCCGTTCGGCCGCCGAGGTGTGGCACGCCCGCTCCCACGCGCGTGGGGTGATCTTTTCGTTGGAGGTGTCGTCCTCCCCGGTGGTGTACGCCGATGCGCGACGGTTGCGTCAGGTCATCGATGGGCTGATGGAGAACGCTCTGCGCGTCACGCCAGCCGGCCGCCCCGTCGTGCTAGCCCTGTCGTCCGTGCTCGAGGTGCGGGACGGCGGGCCGGGGCTGGCGCCGGAGGACTACCCGGTGGCGTTCGACCGCGGGGTGCTGCATGCGCGGTACCAGGAGAGCCGGCCGGTGGGGACCGGGGTTGGGCTCGCGTTGGTGCACGGGCTCGTGACTCGGATGGGTGGGACGATCACGGCTGGGCCGGCGCCGGAGGGCGGGGCCGCGTTCACCGTCACTTTGCCTGCTGCAGCTTGATTTCTTCAAACTCGTGACGACACAACAGCCGCAGGCTCGAGAAGCCACCCATTTTCACACCCGGCAGTCTCCGATGCATGACAACCCGCTGCAGACCTGCGACCGGACTAGCTGATCTTGGCGCGATGCTTCAAGAACAACTCGTGCCTCAGGTGGTCGTCCTGTCCCACGAATCCCTTGAACGATCCCAGCCGGTAAGCCGTCGCGCTCGAGCCGTTGCGAATCTCAACCGTGAAGTCTCTGCTGAGAGCACTGATCGCGCGCTCCAGTTCGTATGACTCCAAGGCCCTTCCGACAGCCTTCTCAAGCTGCCGGTGCGTCATGAACTCACCGCTGTCGCGCAGCACGCGGTAGATCGGATCCTGATCTGCGTTGACGTCCCGTTCATGGCGTTTGCCCGTCTTCCTCAGCGCCCGGCGAATTGAGGTGCCGATCGCCTCCGCGACGGGGGGTGGGAACGCATTGCCGATTTGCCTGTACCGCGACGTCTTCCGACCTTCAAAGATCCACTCGTCGGTGTCCTGCCAGCCCTGAATGCGGGCCACCATCTCGCAGGTGAGCTTGGGCCCCACCTTGAACACGTCACCAGGCGCCGGCGGTTCATCGGCGACGCCCATCGCGTCGACGCCGAGCTCAGCCCACGCGCGTTTGGCCCTCGTCGGCCCAAGATCCGCCCCGCCGTGCTTCTTCGAACCGCCGACGATGGTCGGGCCGATACCGTTCGCACGGCGCGCCCAGTCGTCCGCGCCTTTCCACCCGCGTGATGCCATCAGGTCCCGCAGCACCTCTCCGACAGTCGGCGTGGTGCTCAGCGGCTTCGGCCAGGCGAAGTACGGGGCATACTGATCCTGCAGCGCGACAAGAACAAACCTCGGCCTGAGCTGCGGCACTCCGAATTCGGACGCATGGAGCAGTCGCCATTCGGCGACGTAACCCATCTGCCCGAGCCGGTCGAGCACGTGCTGCCGGTAGCCAGCGAACCGGGGCATGCTCAAGCCCCTGACGTTCTCCAGCATCAACGCTTGCGGCCTGATCACCTCGCACAGCTCGACCGCCCACGCGAAGAGATCACGCTCATCGTTTGCGCCCAGTTGCTTACCCGCGATGCTGAACGGCGGGCATGGCACGCCACCCGCGAGCAGAGGTACCCCGAGGTGCTCCATCGGGTTCCACACGTCGGAGTCGGCGACGTCTCCCGTGGCTACCTCCGCGTGCGGGAGATTCCGCCGGAGGGTCGCGGAAGCGTTGGCGTCTAGTTCAACGGCGAGCCGATGCTTGAATCCCGCCTTCTCAAGGCCCAGCGCCTGACCTCCGGCACCAGCGCAGATCTCTACGACTTCGAGGTTCTGCACAGGAACTCCTCCCCAGGGCGAGCATGATCAGGCGATTGACGTGGTGCAGTATCGTCCATCGGTGTTCAGCGTTCCCCGCCGGCCATCGGCCCAGGTGATCCCATATGTCTGATAAGAGCAGGGCGGAAGCCCGGCAGCGCGCCCACACCGCCGGCCTCTACCCAGCGCCGCTCAACGAAGGCCGCTCTCGCAACATGAGCGCGAACCGGCGCTCGGAGACGAAGCCCGAGATCGCGTTGCGAAGCGCTCTGTTCAAGCTCGGGTACCGCTACCGCAAGGACCACCTGCTCCGGCTCGACGGCGGGATGCGAGTCAAGCCGGACATCGTCTTCACCGCACGCAAGGTGGCGGTCTTCGTCGACGGCTGCTTCTGGCACGTTTGCCCCGAGCACGGCAGACAACCCACCACCAACGAGTGGTACTGGACTCCCAAGCTCCGGAGGAACATTGAACGCGACCAGTCTGTGAACGCGGCGCTGAACGCCGCAGGGTGGCGTGTCCTGCGGTTCTGGGAGCACGAGCAGGTGCCGGACGCTGTCGGCGCTGTCGTGGCCGCACTGAGGCAGACCGAACATGAGTTCGACCCTACCTCCGAAGTCTGACACTTTCCGCGTAATCAGCTTCGGACACGCGGGGCTAGTACTCATCCTGCTTTCGCGGGACGACAGGCGCTTCGTACACGGAATCTGAAGCGGCCGCGATCACCCAGCGACGTCCTTCGATTTCCGCAGATGACCTTGTGTCTCCTGCGGAGGCAGGCACCACTCGCGCCGCGACGACCTCGCCCTTGCGAGGTACTGGAAGCCCGAGATCACGTGCCACCGCCGGGTCGTTGTCTTGGTGCCCCAGCACCAGAATCCCTTCAGGACGCAGGTAGGTCCGCGCGCCTCCGTAACCTCGCACGCGCTTCATGAAGTCGTCCTGCTGTGCAACGGTTGCAATCACAGTCCGGCTGACCAGCACACCCTGCAACTCGCGGAACAACTGGTTCACCCGCGCTTGCCCGTGCTGATTCCCCCGCTTGGCGGTCGCGCTGAAAACCCGATCGCGAGCTGCGCCGTCCATGTGAAGCAACAGGTTCTTCGGCAGTACACCGCGATCCGGCCATAGCTGGACGACTGCCGACCTGCCCTCGGGCTTCAACCGCCGCTTGTTGTCCCTGTTCGCCGCGGTGAGCTGATTCCCGTCCACCCTGAGCAGGCCTGCCGACCAGGCGCTTTCCGCATCACTCGCCCAGACGACCAGACAGATGTGATTCCAGGACTCCGGTGGGAGCATCCACTCTCCCCAGGACTTGGAGAACTTGCAGTCGACCTGTACACCAGCGATCCGGTAATCGGTCTGATCACCATCACTGAACTTGAACTCACGATGCAGGTTGATTTCAACCAACGTGCCCATGTGGGTTTTCTCGGTCTTGTGCAACTGATCGTAGTTCCATCGGCCAGTCCTCTGACCGTCGTACAATTGGTCGTAGGTCGCCCGGAGAACGCTTGCGAACCTCCCGCCGTCCGGATCAAGCCTGTACAATTCGGCTCGCACGAGCTCGAGCTCGACATCTGAACTCACAGGGGTTTCAGTCATGGTCTTACCCCTAACGCTTCGGGCTACGATCTTGAGCGGACATGCTTACCATCCGGTGGCTTGCTCACGGGATCAGTTGAGCAAATCTGCCCTCACAGCGTCCTTGGCGTCATCGGGCAGGCGCCGATATGAGTTCCACGCTCGTTCCAACGCGGTCGAACCACGGCGGCCACGATTCATCCAGCGCAGCAGCCGCGCACGATCGGCCTGATCGAGGCCTCTGATCGTCTCCAGCACGTCATCAGCCCTCACTGGTACGTCATCAGAGCCGGCCCGGCACCGCTTGCACTCGGTGGTCAGCTGGATCTCCCGCTCACCACCAGGCATGACCACCTCTTGCCTGGTCACCGACAACACGGCCGTCTGGTTCGAGTCGTCCAAGTATTCCTCGCCACCAGAAATACCGCAGCTCGTGCACATGTAATGGTCACGCGCCATCACCGCCTTCTTCTCCTTGGCGGAAACAGCCTTCTGTGGCGCGGCCGCCGCGCGGGCCGCCGGATCCCACACAGGAACTCCAGCCTTCACGAACCGCTGATCCTCTGCCGTCAGCGTCGCATCCTCGGTGTTCGTGAGGATCACCCAACCGTAATCACGCAGATCACGAATGCGGCGGTCAGCCTGCGATACGCCGGGAAAAGCCTCCCTGAGCTGGCCCTTGGTGAACCTGTTGCCCTCACCGACCAGCTGCAACAGCCACAATGCACCCCTGACCATGGTGCCTGCCTTCAACGATGGATCGTTCCACTCCGGGATCGCCAACTCCACTCCGTTCTCACAGGGGTTCACACATTGTGGATCAAGAGCCGCAACATTGTCAGTGGTTCCTGCGATGATGCAGGCAGGGCAAGATCGGACAGTCCAGCTGGAGGCCAGTGCATGTCTCGGAAGTTTGGCGTTCCACCGCAAGGCGACCACATCCGCTCTGTCGTGGAGGAGCGGCTTGCGCAGGCCCTGCTCGAGAAGGGCGCCAAGGTCACTGTCGACTGGCGCGGCGAGCAGAAGCACCTGGACGTCATATCAATGCCGGTGGAGTTGCTGTACTTCAACCCCGACACTCACCGGGTCAGGGCTCAGCGCACGCTCGACCCGGTGCGCGACAAAGCACTTGACGAAAACCCCTGGAGCAGCGAGAGCCAGGACTACCTACGCCACCTGCTCACCCGTCGGCCGTCAAACCCCAATCAGCTGGATCCCGACTACACCGCGCTGATGGAGGAGTTGGACGACTTCCAGCAGAAGGAACCGGGGATCATCACCCGGGAAGGCATCCTGGTCGATGGCAACACCCGGCGAGCGGCGCTGCTGGAGCTCGGTGTCAAGGACATCAGGGTTGGTGTCCTGCCCCAGGACACCTCTCGTAGCGACATCAACCGCGTGGAGCTCGCTCTTCAGCTGCGTCGTGACAAGCGGCGCGAGTATTCGTACATCAACAGGCTCATGGCGATCGAAGAGCAGCTGGCAGAAGGCCGCCGTGAGGACGACGTCGCCCGCGAGTTCAACATCAAGATCGCGACGCTCCGCAAGGACAGGTGGGTTTATGAGCTCATCAGGGACGCGATCGAGCGGAGCGCGACGACCGGCGGCGCGACGCTGAGGCTGGTCGACTTCGAAGACCACCAGGAAAAGCTGCGTGAACTCCACCGCGACTACGAGAAGCTGGCGGCGATGGATCCTGATGCGGCCTTGCAGCTCAAGGAGTCCCGTCTCGCGATGGTCGTGCTGAACTACCCGAAGACCACCTTGCGCCTGGCTGAGGCAGACTTTCACAACCGCTATCTCGACTCGCGGCTTCCGGATGAACTCAAGCCGGTCGTCCAGAAGCCTGCCAGTGTGAGCATCCCCGGACTGCCGGGTGTCGTGGTTTCAGATGCGACGAGCGACGCAAAAACCACTCGCGAGCTGACGAATCTCCTGCTCCAGGCCAAAGCCACCGCACAAGCAGGTGACAAGGTGTCCCCGGATCAGGTGTCGAAGGCGGACCAGCTGATCAAGTCAGCGCGCGGTGTCTTCGACAAGGCGGTGGATCTGGCCGGGCAGAACGCGAGGTTGTTGAAGCGCCAGGTGGCAGTTTCAGAACGGCTCACGGACGCTGCTGACTACGTCAACCAGTGCGTGGCTGAGTTCGCCGAGGCGAAGGCCAAGCATGCCCTGGACGAGGACGCTTTCGACGACGCGTTGCTGACACTCCGCGCCAGCTTGGCGAGTCTCGCGAAGCAGGCGGGACGCACGTTCAGTGCCCCAGGTGACGGTGTTGCCTGGTTGCTCGGCGCAGCCCGGGAGCAGTGATGACGGGCATGTCTGGACCAAGCCTCGTGATCGGGTTCGGCGACGACGTGACGAAGGCACGTCTTCGTGCTGGCGACGGGCATGAAGCCGACCTGCGCAGGCTTGCCCTCCGGTTGCGCAGCGGTGTGCAGCGGTCAGCAAGCACGATGGACGTCGACATCGACGATCTGCTCACGAACCTCGTCGCACTCGCTAGCTGGCCCGAGCGGACGAGCGTTTCCTGGGATCCGCAGCTTGCCGCCCTCGCGACTGACTCCAACGCGGACGCGCAAACAGTCGAAGCTCGCCTCGCTTCGGACCCACCCCCGGTGGAGGTCTCCGCGCACGACATCGACCTGCTCACCGGACCGGATTGGATCGGCGACCTGACGCCGTTCCAACGCCGGGACATAGCAAAGCTCCTGTCACTGCGTCACGGGGCCAACTTCTCAGTACCGGGTGCGGGCAAGACCCGCGTCGCTCTTGCCGTGTTCCAGGTCCTCCGCCAGACGAAGGGTATTGAGCGCGTTCTCATCGTCGGACCGAAGTCCTGCTACGAGGCGTGGCACGAAGAGAACGCGATTTGTTTCGACACACCTCTGCGTGTCGCTGTGTTCTCTAGGGAAGAAGACCCCGCCACAGAAGCACTCATCGTGAACTACGAACGCTTGGCCCCAGCAGTGAACGAACTAGGCCAGTGGCTTGCTGCCCGTCCAGCAATGCTGGTGCTGGACGAGGCGCACAGGATGAAGCTCGGTGCTGACGGCATCTACGGGTCGGCATGCTTGGCTCTCGGGCCGCGGGCACGCCATCGCCTAATCCTGACCGGCACGCCCGCGCCCAACGGAGCCAGAGATCTCGAGAACCTCTTCGGTTTCGTCTGGCCGGGCCACGGTAGGCAGAAGGTGCTTCAGGCTGTGGCAGGGGGAGATCTGCCGAAAGCGAGCCGGGTGCTGCGACCGCTGTTCACCCGCACGACCAAAGCCGAACTCGGGCTCACCCCGCCGGAGACGAAGATGGTTCCGGTTCCGATGCCACCGTTGCATCAAGAGGTGTATGAGGCCCTGTGCGGCCGGTTTTCCGCACGTTCGCTCGGCGCGGAGGAGGACTTCGCTGCGCTGGGCAAGATCGTCGTATACATGCTGATGGCCGCGACCAGCCCCGCGCTGCTCTCTGTCGGCACGACGAAATACGAGCCTCTTGCTTACCAGGTACCGCCGCTCAGCGTCCCGCCGGACACCCCGCTGTTCAAGCTGATGCAGGACCTGCCCTCCTACGAATTGTCGCCCAAGTACCAGGAAACACTCGCGATCGTCGCAAAGAACGCAGCCGATGGCCGGAAGACGCTCGTCTGGTCCACGTTCATCCGCAGCCTCAACACACTGCAGCGGCTGCTCAGTGCCTTCAACCCTGCGATGGTGCACGGTGGCACGGAAGACCGTGAGGACCAGATCCGCCGTTTCCGCAACGACCCTGACTGCATGGTTCTGCTGTCGAACCCGGCCACGCTCGGCGAGGGAATCAGCTTGCACCACCACTGTCACGACGCCGTCTACGTGGACCGGGACTTCGCTGCTGGCAGGTTCCTGCAAAGTCTCGACCGCATCCACAGGCTCGGCCTCCCGCCCGAGACCGAAACCAGGATCACGGTTCTCGTGACCGAGAGCAGCATCGACGAGATCGTCACCGCGCGTCTCGGCGACAAGCTGGAGTTCATGGGCCGGATACTCGACGATCCGGCAGTGCACGAACTCGCGGATCTCGACGAAGAGCCAGCAGTGGGTGGCGGCCTCGACCAGCGAGACATCCAAGCACTGCTGGGGCATCTCCGTGGCCGTTCCTCCTGACCGGATCCTGCGTGCAGCCGTGCGCTGGCTGGAGTTGCTCCCTCATTCCAGCGCAGCCCGGTGCCGCGCACTTTTCGCCACCCACGCCGGCTACAGCGACATCACACCAACCCAGTACGAGCTGGCGTACACCTGGTTGCGGGAAACTGGGCTGCTCACCGACCAGGAGCGCTCTCGCCCCGCAGAACTCAGAGTCTTCTCGGCCGCGATCAACAGCGGCTCCGCTGGGTGGTTTGCCAACGCTGACTTCCTGATCCGCGATCCTTCCGAGTTGCCGGCGGACGCACTCCGGGCCGCTGACCTGTTGGGCCTCTCGGAAGTGGAGGCATACGGCGAGATCACCGCGGTGTGGGGCAAGGTCGACCTTGAACACCGCCAACGTGTTGGTAGTGCTGGAGAACTCGCTCTGGTGAAACTCCTAGCCGAGAACGTCCAAGCGGAAATTGACCACGTCGCGGCGGTATCAGACGGGTACGGCTACGACATCGCTGTCCGCAGAGAGCTGCTTGCCCTCCATTTGGAGGTGAAGTCAACGCTGCGCCGCGGGCGTCTCAGCGTTCACCTGTCGAGGCATGAGTTCAATACAATGCGGAAGGACGTGGGCTGGCATCTGGTGGCCGTTCGCCTCACCGGCGAACTGGCCCCAGCCGCGATCGCCACTGTGCCGAGCAACTGGATCTCAGCTCACGCACCGGTCGATCGCACTTCATCGGGACGGTGGGAGTCGTGCCGGCTCGAGGTGCCCCCTGAAGTGCTGGAACCTGGTATCCCCGCGCTCGCGGATGCCAGGTCCGCCGACTGCCATGCATTGCTGACGGGCGCTGTCCGCTGGCCAGGGTGAACGGCTGCGCAAGCGTTGGGAGCAGGTGCGGCCTACTTCGACTGGGGCAGCTTGACCTTTTTCTTCGCCCCAGGCGACGACGGCGGAGGCACCACCGGCCCGATGTCCCCGTCCGGCGCCTCGTCCAGGTCCACGATCACCGGAGCGTGATCACTCGGCCCGGCCCCCTTCCGCGCATGCCGGTCGATCCACGCCGCCCGCACCCGCGGAACAACAGAGGTGGACGCGAGGATCAGATCGATCCGCATGCCCAGATCGCGGTGGAACATCCCGGCCCGGTAGTCCCAGTAGCTGAAGATCCGCTCCGACGGCCACCGTTCCCGCACGACGTCGTGGAACCCCAGGGCCTCGATGGCCCGCAACGCGGCGCGCTCGGGCTCGGTGACGTGCGTCTGACCGATGTAAGCCTCGGGGTCGAAGACGTCGGCGTCCGTGGGCGCGATGTTGATGTCACCGCACACCACGGCATCCGCGGGCCCGGCCCCGAGCACGTCGCGCAACGCGGCGAGCCACTCGAGCTTGTACTTGTAGTGGTCGGACTCTGGCTCACGACCGTTGGGCACGTACAGCGAGTGCACGCGCACGCCGCCGCACGTGGCGGCGACGGCACGGGCCTCGATGTGCGGGAACCCTGGCGCACCCGCCACTCCCACCGTGACGTCGGCCAGGCCCACGCGGGACAGCAGGGCCACGCCGTTCCACTGGGTCTCGCCGAACAGCGCGACCTCGTAGCCGCGATCAGCGAGCTCTGACCCGAGGAGAGCGGTGAAGGCGTCGTCGGCCAGCTTGGTCTCCTGCAGGCACAGGACGTCGGGCTTGCGCTGGTCCAGCCAGGGCAGGAGCCTCGGCACGCGCTGCTTGACCGAATTCACGTTCCACGTCGCCACTCGCACGCGTTCAACCGTAGTCACCGCGGCTCAAGCTCGCATCGAACGACTCGGTGATCGCAGGCCTGGGTTCGTACCGCTAAAACACGGAGAACACCTCCTCCGCGCGGTCCCGCTTGACGAACAGCTGCCAGGCGGCCTCGGCGAGAACGTCGGGGTCGAGCGTGCGCACCGGCACGTTGCCGAACCTCTCGGGCTCCCGCTCGACCAGCCGGTGGATGTCACCGCGCTCGATGACACCGCCGATGATGAGCGAACCCACGTACACGCCCTTGTCGGCGAGCGCTGCGTTGAGCGTCAGACCGTAGTTGCGCAGCGCGGCCGCGGCGACGGCAAGAGATCCAAGCGGCGGCATCGGTTGCACCGCACTGAGCCCGCCAGCGAACAGCAGGCCTCCCCCGCGTTCGATCAGGCCGGGCAGCACGTGCTCGGCGACGTCGACGGCCGGGTAGACCCAGTCCATCGCGACGCGCACCTCGTCGGAGGTGGTCGACGTGATCTCGCGGGGCAGGTTGTCCAGGTCGGCGGCACCGGGCCCGTAGTACACGACGTCCACCGGCCCGATCGAGTCCAATGTGGACAGCAACTGCTCGCGGTCACGCACGTCGACCGCGAACGCCCGAGCCTTCACGCCCGCCTCGGCGAGGGCCGCGAGGTAGCCGGCGTGCCGGGCGCGCTGCGCGAGAGCAGCACGACGTCGTAACCCTCGCGACCGAACCGCTGCGCGACGGACATGCCGAGCCCGGGACCGACGCCGAGCACAACCGCGGTGGGAGACATGGGTTTCACCCTTCGGAGACTAATTCGAGGCAACCCTCGACTTACGTTCGCCGACGCTACCACAGAATTCGAGGGCACCCTCGACTTAGCTGCTGAGTAGGATCCGGCGCATGGTCACCGCGTCGAGGCCCTTGCGTGCGGACGCGGCACGCAACCGGGAGAAGCTGCTGGCAGCGGCCGCGGAACTGTTCGCGGAACGCGGCCTCGACGTGCCCCTGGAACACATCGCGCGCCGGGCGGAGGTCAGCATCGGCACGCTGTACAAGCACTTCCCGACCCGCGAGGACTTCGTCGGCGCGATCTTCCCCGAGCGCCTGGCCGCCCTGGACGTGATCGGCCAGAAGGCCCTGGCCGACCCGGATCCGTGGCACGCGTTCGCCAACTACCTGGAAGACCTCTTCGCCCTGCAAGCCCAAGACCGCGGCCTGAACGACATCCTGGCCAGGGACCTCCCCAACGCCCCAGAGGTCGTATCAGCCTGCCACCGAGGCGCCGGCCACGCAGAGATCCTGATCAACCGCGCCACAGAAGCCGGCACACTCCGCCCCGACTACTCGATAGCGGACATGGCCACCCTGACCAGGGCAATGGCCCAAGTGATCAGAGACGCCCCCACCGAATGGCGCCGCTTCCTGTCCATCTACGTAGAAGGCCTCCGCACATAGCCTCCGCAGAAGCCCCACCCGTGGGCTCCGCAGGAGCCCACGAATCCCAACCACGCTGGGTCGGGACCAACCGCACCGTGGGGGGCTTGGGGGGCTCGGCCCCCCAACATAATGACGGCCGACCCCGGCGAAAGTGGCGAAGCCACTGAGCAGGGTCGGCCAGAGGCCGTGGGGCAGGTCGGATTCGAACCGACAACCTGACAGATTATGAGTCTGCTGCTCTGACCGGTTGAGCTACTGCCCCCTCGCAGCGGCCGGCGCAACTGGCTCACGCTGCGTGGTGGAGGATACCGATCACGCCGAACGGGCCTTGCGCGCCCCCGTGGCGGGCGACACATAGGCTGGACGGGTGCGTTTGACCCTCCGCGACTTCACCCCGGCGGACGAGCCAGAGGTGCTCCGGCTGTTCGCCGACTGCGACGACTGGTTCCAGGCTGCCACGGGTCATCCGTCGGGGCCTGGTGACCTGCAGAGTCTTTTCTACGCGTTGCCGGAGGGGGTGGCGTTCGAGCAGAAGTACCTGTTGGTCGCGCAGGCTCAGGGCATGATCGGGTTCGTGGACCTGGTGCTGGACCATCCCGCGCCGAACCACGTCAGCATCGGGTTCTTCCTGGTGCCGAAGGATCTTCGCAGGTGGGGGATCGGCAGGGAGATGGCGAAGGCGCTCACGGAACGTTTTCCTGGGGTCACGCACGTTCATGCCAGGCTCGACGACTTCAAGCCCGGCAACGAGTTCCTCAGGGCGATGGGCTTCACGTTCAACGATCAGAGCGCGTCGCTGGAGATCGCGCCCAGGTCCGACGGCCGGTAGCCGCGCGGGTAGCCGGGGTAGGTGCGGTTGCGGGCGCTGGTCAGCTTCAACGTCTTCCGCACCGGCATCCGGCGCACCACGAACGCCCGCACGCGCAACGCCAGCCGTCCCAGCGTGCCGACCCAGGCCGGCGGCGCGGTGAAGCCGAACGCTCGCACCATCAACGGGTCCAGCATCGCGACCACAGCGCGTGAGACCACGGGGCGGGCGATCGACGGGTACCACGAGCAGAACAGGTCCAGCGTGTACTGGCCGATACGACGGTTCGACGGCGCGAACACGAAGTGCGACCGTTCATAGGCCGTCTTGAACGCAAGGAACTCGCTGTAGTCCGCCGGGATGTCCCGAATGCCCATTCGGGCACCGACCGCGCGGTAGAAGTGGAACGCGGCCAGCTGTTCGTTCCTCGAGAGAGGCCTCCACCCGTACTGCGCGAGCCAGTCGATGGGGTCGTAGATGAACGTCGCCAGCACGTAGAGCATGTCATCGTTCGAGATGTCGTAACGGCCGTGCTGGCGGTTGACCACGCGCAACGCCTCACGGCCGCGCGGGGAGTCGTAGCCGTGCTCCACGAGCTCGGCCATCAGGACGGCCGTGTCGTCGTAGCGCTTCTGCGGCCGCCGCTCGAACTCGCCGGTGCGTTCCAGCAGGCCCGAGATCGTGGGGACGCAGTACGTGCGGAACAGCGCCATCTCCAGGGACTTCTGGTAGTCCCACGGGAACTCCAGGCCCGCGGAGATCCGCAGGATCTCCTCGTGGTCGGCTACCGGGTCGAGCGAGGAGATGCGGCGGAGGTTCGCGAAGCGAGACATCAGTCCAAGCTGACCCAAGCCCGAAGAAAGCGATAGGCCCCAGTCGGATGACTGAGGCCTATCGGTTACGCTCCCCCAACTGGACTCGAACCAGTAACCCTGCGATTAACAGTCGCATGCTCTGCCAATTGAGCTATGGGGGAATGTTCTGTTGTTCCGCTGGTCAGGCTTGGTTCCTCCTGACAGTGGGTAACTCTACATGGTCCGCAAAACGGGTTCTGCAACCACCCCCCACTTTGCGACAGAATGGGCCCTGACCAGGCACGATGTGAGAGGAGACCCGCATGAAGGGCATCTTGGTCGGTGCGGCGATCGGCTACGTGCTCGGCGCCAAGGCCGGACGGGAGCGGTACGACCAGATCGTGCGCCTCTGGCACCGCGTCGTCGAGAACCCGACGGTGCGCAGGACCGCGAGCCAGGCCAAGGACAAGGCGTTCGAGGCGGCTCACCAGGCAAAAGACCTGGCGGCGGACGCTGCGGAAAAGGCCGCAGAGAAGGCTCCGTGGCGGCACCACGAGGAGGCCAACGGACGCCCGGTCACCCCGCGGGCGTGACGATCTTCACACCTGCGCCACCACGAAGATCCGCCTGAAGGGGAACCACGTCGTGCCGTCGGTCCGTTGCGGGTACGCCTCGCGCAGCCGCGGCGCCAGTTCCGCGACGTACGACTCCCAGTCCGATGAGGACAGTGCCGCGCGCACCGGCCGCAAAGCCGTGCCAGTTACCCATTCGAGCACGGGATCCGGTCCGGACAGCCGCTGCACGTACGTGGTCTCCCAGGCGTCCACAGAGGAACAGCCTGCCAGCAGCTCCGCGTACTCCACGGGGTCCAGCACGGGCTTCTCGGCACGGAAGACGTGGGCCAACGACGGTCCGGCGACCTCGCGGATCAGCCGGTGCGACGCGTCGGAGTGGTTGCCAGGCACCTGAAACGCCAGCCACGCACCGGATGGCAGCGTCGTGGCCCACTTCTCCACGATCGAGGGATGTGACGCGACCCACTGCAGCACCGCGTTGGACACCACGACATCGGTGTCCGGCAACGGTTCCCACGTGGTCACGTCGTCCACGCGCGCATCAACACCCGCGGCACGGGCGGCTTCGACCATCTCAGAGGACGAGTCGAACGCCTCGACGACCGCGGAGGGCCACCGCGAGGACAGCGACACGGTCAGATTTCCGGGCCCACAGCCCACATCGACCACGCGGCGCGGGGACTCGGCCCCCACGCGCGCCACAAGCTCGTAGAACGGCCGCGCCCGGTGATCGGCGAAGGCCAGATACTGCGCCGGATCCCACATACGACTAACAGTACACACGTACTGCTAGCGCGTCAGCCCCTCGGCGAACGCCGTCACCGCCGCACGCACGTCCGCGAGATCCACCCCGGCGTCCCCGCGTGCCTGCCAGACGACGCCGTCACGGCCGGGAACCTTGCGCTGCACGATCCACACGCCGGGCGACTCGACACGTTCGCGCACACGGATCGATCCCTCGACGCGCTGGCTGATCGCCCGCAGCACGCGACCGGGATCGTCCAGCGCGAACCGTTGCGCGGGAAGGTCTTCCAGGAGCACGACAGGACCTTCTGTCGAAGCCTCCTGGGCCTCCACCACCCGCAGCGCGCCTTCCCACCTCACCTTGCTGATCAGGTGCCAGCCGATCCTGCGCGGCCCCGGCACCCACAGCCCGAGCGAGGTCGCCACGAGGTGACCGCCACCCTGCACGGCCGCGAAGGCGACCACGGTCTCGTCCGGCTCCAACGTGCCGGTGAACCCGTCCGGCGCACCAGAGCCGAACAACCGGCGGAACAGCCCCACTACAGCACTCCAGCGCTCTGCTGCAGGAGCGCCTTGCGGTACTCCTCCAACGCCACCAGGTCGCCCCACAGCGCCCGGTACTCGTCGGCGTCCTTGATCGGGGAGAGCCGCCGCAGCCGCGACTTCACGTCCTCGACCTGCCTGCCGACCTGCACCTCCTGCAGCCGCGCGATCACCATCGACGCGTAACGGAACTCGTCGTTCTGCTTGACGGTCAACGGTTCCACCGCGAGCTCGGTCAGCACCGACCGCACCGACGCGTGCGAGCACGCCTGCGAGATCGCGTCCAGGTACACCGAGCCCGCGAGGCCGGAGGACGCGCCACCGGCGGCACGGATCGCGCGGTGCAGCGCCACGTAGGCGGGATCGGTGAACGCCTCGTCGGGCAACGAGTCGTACAACGGCCCCGCGTACTCGGGCAGCCGCAGCGCGACCTTGAGCACCTCGCGTTCGGGCACCAGCCGCGGGTCGCGCGGGTTCGGCCGAGGCGGACCGTCGACCTCCACGCCCAGCGCCATCTGGTTCGGGTCGACGCGTTGAGCGGCGACGGCGGGCGTCTTGCCGCCGGAGACCTGGCGGACCCGCCGCACGACCATGGCCTCGTCGTCCCAGCCGACCCACCACGCCAGCCGCGTCGCGTAGCCGTCCCGCTTGGCGCGGTCCTTGATCTGCGCGACGAACGGCACCATCTTCTTCAGCGCCTCGACGCGCCCGTCGACGGAGTCGAGGTCGTACGCCTTGAGCTGCGCCTTGATCGCGAACTCGATCAACGGCGTGCGCCGCGCCACCAGGTCGCGCACGGCGACGTCTCCCTTGGCCTGCCGCAGCTCGCACGGGTCCATGCCGTCCGGCGCCACCGCGATGTAAGTCTGCGCGGAGAACTGCTGCTCACCGTCGAACGCCTTCAGCGCTGCCTTCTGGCCTGCCTCGTCGCCGTCGAAGGTGAAGATGACCTCGCCGTTCACGTCGTCGTCGATCAATAGCCTGCGCAGCACGTTCATGTGGTCGGTGCCGAACGCCGTGCCGCACGACGCGACCGCCGTCGGCACGCCGGCCAGGTGCATCGCCATCACGTCGGTGTAACCCTCGACGATGACCGCCTGCTTGCGCTTGGCGATCTCCCGCTTGGCCTGGTCGAGCCCGAACAGCACCTGCGACTTCTTGTAGATCATCGACTCGCTGGTGTTGAGGTACTTCGCCTGGATCGGGTCGTCGTCGAAGATCCGCCGCGCACCGAACCCGACGACCTCGCCACCGATGTCCTTGATCGGCCAGAGCAGCCGGCGGTGGAACCTGTCGATCGGGCCCTGGCGGCCCTCCTTGGTGAGCTGCGACTTGATCAGCTCTGTGAGCTCGAAACCACGGCTGAGCAGGTACTTGGTGAGCTTGTCCCAGCCGCCGGGCGCGAAACCGCAGCCGAACTGGCGCGCCGCTGCCTCGTCGAATCCGCGCTCGGCCAGGAACTCCCGTGCCGCCTGCGCCTCCGGGGTGGCGAGCTGCTCGGCGTAGAACTCGGCGGCCGCCTTGTGCGCCTCGATGAGCCTGCTGCGCGTGCCACGGTCGCGCTGGATCGTGACGCCGCCGCCCTCGTAGGTCAGCTGGATGCCCGCACGGTCCGCGAGCCGCTCGACGGACTCCACGAACGACAGGTGCTCGACCTTCATCACGAAGGCGATCACGTCGCCGCCCTCACCGCAGCCGAAGCAGTGGAACGTGCCGTGCGACGGGCGCACGTTGAACGAAGGTGTCTTCTCGTCGTGGAAGGGACACAACCCCTTGAGCGCGCCCCCGCCTGCCCTCTTCAGCGACACGTGGTCACCGACGACCTCGTCGATCCGGCTGCGCTCACGCACCAACGCGATGTCGCTCTCCCTGATGCGTCCTGCCACGTCCCCGAGTCTAATCCCCTGGCAAACTGCCAACCGTGACCACGGCCGACGACTTCGGACTCCATCGAACGCACCTGATCGGTGTCGCCTACCGGCTGACCGGCAGCGTCGCCGACGCCGAGGACGCCGTGCAGGAGGCGTGGCCCCGGTTCGCGAAGGCGCAGGGCATCAAGGACGTGCGTGGCTGGCTCACGACCGTGGTGAGCCGGATCTGCTTGGACCGCCTGCGTTCCGCCGCCGTGCGCCGCGAGACGTACGTGGGCTCGTGGCTGCCGGAGCCGCTGGTCACGACCAGCGAGGACGACGATCCGCTGGCGAGCGTGGTGCGGTCGGACGGCGTGCGGATGGCGGCGCTGGTGGTGCTCGACAAGCTCACGCCCGACCAGCGCGTGGCGTTCGTGCTGCACGACGCGTTCGGCATGCCGTTCAGCGAGATCGCGGACGTGCTGGGCGTCTCGGAGGCGGCGGCCCGGCAGCACGCGTCCAGGGCCCGCAAAACGGTGACCGGCTCGGCACCACCGCCCCGTGCGGCGCTGGCCGAGCAGCAGGAGGTGCTGGAGAAGTTCGTCCAGGCCATGTCGAGCGGCGACGTCGAGGCGGTGCTGGGCCTGCTGCACCCGGACGCGGTGATGATCGGCGACGGCGGCGGCAAGGTGCGCACCGCGGTTCAGACGGTCACCGGCGCAGACAAGGTCGCCCGCTTCTTCTTCGGTCTCCTCCGCAAGTACGGCTTCTTCCCGGCGATGACCCCGGCCCTCGTCAACGGCGACCTCGGCATGGTCATGGCGGCGCAGGGCGAGATGGCGGCCCGCGTCACCACGTTCACCGTGCACGAGGGCAAGATCCTCGCCGTCTACGACATCGCGAACCCGGACAAGCTCGGCCACGTGGAGCTCTGACCGGCTCCTGACTCACCAGCGCAGTCGCAGCACCTTCCCCACATCGCGGAGCTTGGGGATGGAGCTGACGACCTTCATCTGGATCCTGCCGGACCTGGGCAACGCGTCCAGGTGCGGCAGGTCCACGCTGCGCCAAGCGTCCACAGTGGTCAGTCCGGGGTGCAGCGCCTCGATCTCGCCAGGATCGTCGACGCCCCAGTGCAAAGTCGCACCGGCGTTGCGCACGGCGGGAACGAGCTTCTGCAGCTTGATCCCCCACGAGCCGTAGACGTCGAACAGCAGCTCGCCGTGGGTGAACCGGCTGGTGATCCGCCGGATCAACGCGTGCCCCTCCTCCTGCGTGAGGTACATCGACAGGCCCTCGAACACCGCCACGGCCGGGCGGTCGGCGGGCACGTCGGTGAGCCACGCGTCCTCGGTGACCGACGACGCCACGAGCCGGTAGTCGCCTTGAGGCGGCGGCAAGAGCTTGTGCCGCAACGCGACGACGTCCGGCATGTCGACGTCGATCCACCGCACGGTGTCGGGTCGTTCGAGCCGATGCGCGCGGGTGTCCAGGCCGCAGGCCAGGTGCAGCACCGTGCAGGACGGCGTGCGCTGGAGGAACTCGCGAGTCCAGTCGTCGAGCACTCTCGCGCGGATGGCGACACCGACCGCCGTCGTCGTGGTCATCCCGGTCTTGCCGAAGTCGTAGTCGATGCGGTCGACCGCGCGTTTCGCCTCGTCGTCGTGCAGCACGGAGGTGGGGCGCTCGCTGTCGAGCGCCCGGCCGTACAACGTGGCGAGCATGGTCTCCTGCGCCCCCGTGAGGGTGATCTTCTCCACGCCTCTAGTTTGCCGGTACGCGGCAAGCGTCGCCGCTGGTGAATCCCTGGTCCAAGATTGCGAAGGCGCTGTTGAACCGCGCTCGCTGGTTCTCCAGTGCGATCTCGTAGGTCAGCGCGACGAGTTCCTTGCGCCCCAGCAGCTTCTCCAGCTCGGCGACCTGCTCGTCGGTGACGCTGACGGGCGTGTCGGTCATCGCGTCGGCGTACGCCAGCGCCTTGCGTTCGAGATCGGTGAAGAGCGCTGACGTGGCGTACGAGTCGATGTGCTTGAGCCGTTCGATGTCGAGGCCCTCGTGCTTCATCAGCATCGCGCCGAAGTCCACGCACCACGAGCAGCCGAGCTTCACCGCCGTCCGGTAGACGCAGAGCTCGAACAACGGCCCGTGCGCAGAACTCTTCACGGCCTTCTTGACCGCGAGTTCGTGCCGGCCGCTCGCGAGCAGCAACTTCGGGTGGTGCGCCGTCACCGTGACGGGCTCCGGCACCGCGCCGAACTCGCGCCGCGCGAACCAGTACACGGCCTTGATGAGCAGGCCCGCGTCCTTCTTCGTGATTCCCTTGATCCTCGTCATGCTCATTGGACGGGGTGGCTGGCCAGAATGTGACACCTTTGGGTGACTGGGTTGCGAGGCGGCCAGCTCATAGGGTCCATCCATGAGCAACGACTTCGTGCTGGAGATCGATCACGAGTCGGCCGGCCTGCTGGCGGGGACATTGCTGGCGGGCGACTCGTGCGCGGTGCCGGTGCGTCACCAGAACGTCCGACTGCTGCTGTGTGCGCTGCCCGGCGAGGACGGCATGCGTCTCTTCCTGCGCCGCAACACGCCGAACTAACGGTCGTACACCGCCACGTACTCCATCAGCAGATCACGGGACCGCTCGTTGTCGAGCGCGACGACGTGCATGCGCTGGAAGATCAGCACGGCCCGTTCCACGGTCGCCGCGTCGCTGACGAGCGCCCAGTTCGAGAGGTAGACGAGCGGCGGTTCGTGCTCGTACTGGATCAGCGCGTAGTCCATCCCGACCGCCGCCGCCCCGCCGGCGCTGGCCGGCACGATCCTGATCGACGGCGCGTGGAACAGCAGGTGCAGGACCTGGTCCTCCATCAGCCGGTCGTTCCCGACCACGGTGCGCAGCGCGTACTCGTGGATGAAGAACACGCACTGCGGCAGCACGCCGTCGCGCTGCAGGTCGGGCGACGGCGTGAGACCCAGCGCGCTGGCCAGCGCCTTCGAGTAGCACTCCGTCCTGAGGAGAACAGGAATGGTGACGCCGCTGAAGCAGGTGATCCGCGTGGCGCCCGCCGCGGCGAGCACGACGAGCTGCTCGCCGGCACCGTGCTGGGTCATACCGGGAACGGTAAAGCCATGATCATGATCTCGCCGCGCGAAACGCTCGCCCTTCAGGGCGAATGGTCCCGGAAATGGTTACGGACGGGCAACCTGCGCCAGGAAGTAGATCGCGCCGGACCGTGCATGCCGGACGGCCAGCAGGAACGGCCGGTCCACGGTGACCACGATCGGCTCCGTCGGGATCTCGAGCGACACGGTCCTGAACGTGACGGCGGTGGCCGCCGCGCCTTCGAGGCCCTCCTCGTCCAGGCGCAGCACGGCCTCGTGGATCACGTCGTCGACGAACAGCCGCTCGTCCGGCGAGAGCCCGCCGAAGTCGGCGTCCCTGGCGAACATGCGCCGGACTCCCAGCCGTTCCAGAACGCCCTTCAGCTGGAACTTCTCCCGAACGTCCACTTTGGGCAGTGACAGCTCCAGGTTCACCCGGCCGGTGGCCTCGAGGACCGACGGGTCGAGCGGCTGCTCCAGTGACTCGTCGGGCAGCAGGACCACGGTCTCGACGCCGGACGCGGCGGGCAGCACGATCGTCTGCCAGCCCTCGTGCCGGGCGTAGCGGAACTTCTCGATCACCTTCATGGTCGGCACGTCCACGTCACCGCTGGGCGCGTGGAACGGCTTCTCCGCGGTCTCCCAGGCGGCGAACGGGTTCAGCCAGCCCACCTTGAGGTACAGGGCGTTCACGATGATCGCCGCGGCGTCCGGTGGCGGCGGGCTCGCCAGCAGTTCGGGGATGAGGCCGCGGGTGGTCTCGGCGACGTCGGTGTTGACGAGCTTGCGGACGGTCGCCGGGTCGGAGAACGCCGTGCGGCGCACGGAGGACGTCAGCGAGAAGTCCGGGTTCAGGGTCAGGTCGTCGTCGGCCCACAACGTGTTCGCGACCGCGAGTTCGGGCACGTCCAGAGCGTCGGCGGCGTCGAAGTCCTTCAACAGCGCGTCGAGCTCGGTGCGGGTCTCGCCGCGCGCGGCCTCGCGGGCCAGCGCGAGCGCGCTGGCCACCGAGAACGGCGACCAGCACGCGTTCGAGGACGGATCAGGTACGGCGACGCGATGCATCGTCAGAGCGAAGTCGGCCTGATCGGTCACGTCGGACTCCTCTATTGGCGTGGATCTGGCAGTGACATCACGATCGGATCTTCCGGGACGGGCCGCTCCCCCGCTCCTCCCATCGGCCCGAGTGGTTTGGGGTGACGGGGCTCGCGCACGCCTGCCGAACCGTCGTCGTCCCCCTGGTCGTCGAAGCCAACAGGCACGGCTTCCCTGGTTGGTCTCCGCCACGGCCACCTTCGGCCTGGCGGTCTGGACTCGTCCGCCATGTCCTCGAAGCTACGCCGATGCGCGATACCAGGCCACGGCCTGCGCGTCGGTGAGCAGCGCGACCTGGTCGACGACGACGCGAAGCCGTGCGGCGTAAGAGGAAGCGGCCGAGAACAACGGCCGGAACGCGGGGTCGAGCAACGCCGGGCGCTCCATCAGACGGGTGATGAGGTCGGCGATCAGCTCGCGTTGCTCTGCCTGCATGGCCAGGCGGGCAGGGTCGCTCATCACGTACCGGACGGCCATCGCCTTGAGCAGTGCCACCTCCGCCGCGACCTGCCTCGGGACCTCCAGCGAGGCGTTGTACCTCGTGAGCGCGCCGTCGCCGTGCACCTCGCGGGTCGCGGTGACGGCCGCGGAAGCAAAGCGGCCGACCAGTTCGCTCGTGAGGTTCTTCAACGCCACCTGCGCGCCGAGCGAGCCGTCGTACTCGTGCTCGGTCCAGTACGCGATCACCGGCAGCTTCAGCAGTTCCTCGGCGGTGGCTTCGAGCGCCGTCACGGACTCGTCGGAGAACGTCTTGGCCGCGAGCGAGGCGATGGCAGCGCGTTCGTCGGGACGGGCCAGTGCGCCAAGGCTGATGCGGTGCGCCAGGACGCCGTCCTCGACGTCGTGCACCGAGTACGCAACGTCGTCAGACCAGTCCATCACCTGCGCCTCGATGCACCTCTCTCGTTCCGGTGCACCCGCGCGCATCCACTCGAACACCTCGAGGTCGTCGTCGTACACGCCGAACTTCACCGTGCCCGGCGTACGCGGCCACGGGTACTTCGTCGACGCGTCGAGCACCGCGCGCGTGAGGTTCAGCCCGTGCGCGGACTTGGGCTCCAGACGGGCGAGGATGCGGAACGTCTGCGCGTTGCCCTCGAAGCCACCGCACGGGCCGGCGATCTCGTTCAGCGCCCTCTCGCCGTTGTGCCCGAACGGCGGATGCCCGATGTCGTGCGCGAGGCCGGCAGTGTCGACGATGTCGGGATCGCAGCCCAGTTCCTCACCGATGCCGCGGCCGATCTGCGCGACCTCCAGCGAGTGCGTCAGGCGCGTGCGCGGCACACCGGTGACCTCGGAGCCCTCGCCGGGGCCGACGACCTGGGTCTTGCCGGCGAGCCGGCGCAGGGCCGCTGAATGCAGGACGCGGGCGCGGTCACGGGAGAACGGCGTGCGCGTGTCAGTGCGGGCACCCGGCAGCGCGGCGCTCTTCGGTTCCTCGGGGAGCAGGCGCTCCGCGTCGTGGCCGGTATATCCCATCAGCCGATTTTAGGGAGCTTGAGCTCGTCGAACACGCCGGCGTGCGCCTTCATCAAGCGGTAGTACAGCAGCGCTCCGGTCTCGCGCTTGATGTAGAACCACTGCGTCTCACGGGTCTGCACGTTCGGGCCGCTGCGGGTCGGCGACGTCCACGCGTGCAGGCCGGCGTCCTCGGCCATCGTGCGGGCGCGCAGCGAGTGCCACGGGTCGCTGACGATCACGGCGGTCTTCAGATCGCGTTCCTGCGCCACCGACGCCACGGCCCGCAGCGAGCCGAGCGTGTCCGCGCCTTCGCCGACCTGCAGCACGTGGTCCTCGGGGACACCGCGCTTGACCAGCCACAGCTTGCCGACCTGGCCCTCGGTGAAGTTGTCGCCCGGCTGGCGGCCGCCGGTCGTGGCGATGTAACTGACGACGCCCTTCTTGTACAGGCCGAGCGCGTGCTGGAGCCGAGCTTCGAGCACGTCGGACGGGACGCCGTTGTACTGCGCGGCACCGAGGACGATCGCCACGTCGGCCTTCGTCCAGTCGTCCACGCGGGCGACCTGCCACACGCGAAACGCCGTGCCGCCCACCACGAGCGTGCCGACGATCAACGCGCCGAAGACGACGCGCAGGACGATCCGGCGAATCCTGGCGAGTGGCTTGAGGGGCGTGGTCCGCACACCCTGCATGCTTCCAGACCGTGAGGGTGCCGCGTTGACGCCCCTGCAAGGATCAACGTCATGCCTGCTGAGCAGCCCACCATCCTCGCCACGTCCGGAGGCCTCAGGGCCGGCCACCGCACGTTCCTCGAATTCGGCAAGCTGATCCACTTCGCGCTGGACCTGTCCGGCGTCGAGGGTCGCAGGCCGAGGCTCTGCCACGTCGGCACAGCCGGGGGCGATCAGCGGTACATGAACGCGAACATGGCGGAAGCGGGCAGCGTCGCGGGCGTCGACGTGTCGATGCTGAACCTCTTCACCATGCCGCCGACCGACGACCTCGAAAGCTTCGTGCTGTCCCACGACGTCGTGTGGGTGGGCGGCGGTTCGGTCGCGAACCTGCTCGCGGTGTGGGAGGTGCACGGGCTCGGCGCGATCTTCCGCAAGGCGTGGGAGGCCGGCGTGGTGCTCAGCGGCGTGTCCGCGGGCTCGATCTGCTGGCACGCGGGCGGCGCGACCGACTCGTTCGGCCCCGACCTGCGGATCATCACGAACGGCCTGGGCTTGCTGCCCTACGGCAACGGCGTGCACTACGACTCCGACGAGAACCGCCGCCCGAAGATCCACGAGGCGGTCGCCGCCGGGGTGCTGCCGACGACCTACTGCACCGACGACGGCGTCGGCCTGCTGTACCGCGGCACCGAGCTCGTCGAAGCGGTGACGGAACGACAGGGTTCCGGCGCATATGTCGTGGTCAGGGAGGATTCTTCAGCAACCGCTCAGGAGGAAAAGCTCGACACCAGGCTCCTGTGAGACGGACCTTTTATGTGTGCGCTGGGCCCTGATCCTCCTCCTCACGGCGGCCGTCTTCGTGGTCCCGGACGTCTCGCCGTGCCACGCGCACGGGAAGCCGTCGACTGATATATCGCGTGGTCCCGATGTACTGGATACAGGTTCGGCCCCCGATATATCGCATACCGCTCCTGATATATCGGATACAGGATCCAGCGCGATATCCAATATATCGGCGGCTGATCTGTCGGCTGCGGTGGCGGCAGGCGGCGTGTCCGACGTCGGCGTCGCCGTGATGGATCTCGAATCCGACCAGGTGGTCTCGGAGCAGGGCGATCGCCCGTTCTACTCGGCGTCGCTGTCGAAGCTGATCCTCGCCGTCGACGCGTTGCAACAGCCGTTGTCCGATGACGACCAGGACTTGATCCACCGCGCGTTGAGCGCCAGCGACGACAACGCGATGGACGTGCTGTGGACGAGGTTCGACGGCATGGACGCCATCGGCCGTGTCGCCGCCGAAGCCGGCCTCACCGGCACCCGCGCCCCGGACGACCCGTCGCAGTGGGGCGAGGTCGTCATCACCGCGAACGACATGGTGCGGCTTTACCACTACATCCTGAGCTCACCGGTGCACGACCAGATCGTCGCCGCGCTGTCCTCCGCCCCTCCGAAGGCCGCCGACGGCTTCGACCAGGCGTTCGGCCTGCTCGGCGTCACCGGCGCCTACGCCAAGCAGGGCTGGATGTACTACCTGCCCAGCGACGTCTACCTGCACAGCGCGGGCGTCCTCGGCAACCGCTACGCCGTCGCCGTGCTCACGACGAACCCGACCGGCTCGTGGACCACGGCAAGACAGTCGATCAACGCCGTCACCAGGGCCGTCCTGGCGAAGCTCGGCGTCAACGGCTGACAGCCCGCTTCTGTTCGCGCCTCGGCCGGTCCCAGTCGCCGGTGAACTCACGCACCACGAGGACCGCGATCACGAGGAGCACGATCGATCCGAAGACCAGCGCGCCGAAGAGCATCCCGACAACACCGGTCCCAGAGGAGTACTCGGCGACGGCGAACCCGGACGCGGTGGGGACGATGAGGTAGCTGCCGACATTTCTGCGCCGCGCCGAGCAGACGTCCGTCACCCGCGTCAGCAACACCCCGAGCAGCACCGGCGCGAGCGTCACCAGCAAGCCGACGACCAGCAACACCGGCCGGTACAACGGCGCGGTGAACGCCACCGCCGTCGCGGAGACCGACAACGCGACGCCGGCCGTGACGAGCACGGTGCCGAGCACCCTGATCCGGTGCGCCGGCGCACCGGCCCCGGAGTCCGGTACGAGTGGCCCGTAGGCGTCAACGACGATCTTGTGCACGGTGCGACTGCCCTGCATGGCGAGCACCAGCGCGGCGACCACCGGCACCGCGACCACCAGCACGACCACCAGCGCGATGTATCCCGGCTTCCCCACGGACTCGACGCACAACGCGAACCAGTAGAACGGGAAGAAGATCGCCAGCGCGCACCTTCCAGCACCACGACCACATGCCGCAGCCGAGCAGCCGACGCCACATCGGTGATCCGCGTGGCGACCACGCCGCCAGCCACCGAGCACAGGCAGACCAGCCCACCGCTCACCACCGCGCCCAGGAGCGCCTGCGGGTTCCCGACCTCGGCCGTCGCCGCCAGCACCACCACCCAGGCGACGAGCACCATCCCCACCGCGGCCTGCACGAGGCCACGTCCCCTGATCTGCTCCCCCGTCATGCCCTTTACACGCGGAAACGCCCCAGGATGTTGCCTCAGCGCACTCGCAGCACGGCTTGCGCGAGGAAGAACGCGCCCCCGCCCGGCACCACCATCACCGCCAGCAGCGCGAGGTGCACCGCCCACCCCCGCGGTGAACGGCATCGGCCGAGGTGATGACGTTGAGCAGCGAGACGCGGGCCCAGATGGAGCCGCCGACGCCGCAGGCGAGGGGGCCGGGGTCCGGGCTTGCCCCGGCGTGGGGTGTGGGGGCTCGGCCCCCACAAGACACGACTGGACGACGTGGTCCGCGCTCTCCGCGGACACACCACACCCAGAGTCCAGTCTCGCTAGCAGCCGATCAGGCGAGCCGCGAGGTAGGACTCGAGCTGGTCCATCGCCACCCGCTCCTGCGACATCGTGTCGCGCTCCCGCACCGTCACGGCGAGGTCGGTGAGCGTGTCGAAGTCGACCGTCACGCAGAACGGCGTGCCGATCTCGTCCTGACGGCGGTAGCGGCGGCCGATGGCGCCGGCGTCGTCGAAGTCGACGTTCCAGTGGCGGCGCAGCGCGGTCGCGAGGTCGCGGGCCTTCGGCGAGAGGTCGGCGTTGCGCGACAGCGGCAGCACGGCGACCTTCACCGGGGCGAGGCGGCGGTCGAGCTTCAGCACGACGCGCTTGTCCACGCCGCCCTTGGCGTTCGGGGCCTCGTCCTCGACGTACGCCTCGAGCAGGAACGCCATCATGGGGCGGCCGACGCCGGCCGCCGGCTCGATGACGAACGGCTTGTAGCGCGAGTTCGTGGCCTGGTCGAAGTACGACAGGTCGACGCCCGAGTGGTTCGAGTGCGTGGTGAGGTCGAAGTCCGTGCGGTTCGCGATGCCCTCGAGCTCACCCCACTCCTGGCCGCCGAACTGGAAGCGGTACTCGATGTCGACGGTGCGCTTCGAGTAGTGGGAGAGCTTCTCCTTCGGGTGCTCGTAGTGCCGCAGGTTCTCCTTCGACACGCCGAGGTCCGTGTACCAGCGCGTGCGCTCGTCGATCCAGTACTGGTGCCATTCCTCGTCCGTCCCTGGCTCGACGAAGAACTCCATCTCCATCTGCTCGAACTCGCGGGTGCGGAAGATGAAGTTGCCCGGCGTGATCTCGTTGCGGAACGACTTGCCGATCTGGCCGATGCCGAACGGCGGCTTCTTGCGCGACGTCGTCTGCACGTTCAGGAAGTTCGTGAAGATGCCCTGCGCGGTCTCCGGGCGCAGGTAGTGCAGGCCCTCCTCGGTCTCGACCGGACCGAGGTGCGTCTTCAGGAGGCCGTTGAACATCTTCGGGTCGGTGTACTGGCCGCGCACGCCGCAGTTCGGGCACGGCACGTCCGACACGTCGCCCTCCGCGACCTCCTTGCCGGTGCGCTCGGCGTACTCCTCGGACAGCGTGTCCGCGCGGAACCGCTTGTGGCACGACTCGCACTCGACCAGCGGGTCGACGAACGCCTCGACGTGACCGGAGGCGACCCACACGTCACGGGGCAGGATGACCGACGAGTCCAGGCCCACGACGTCCTCGCGGCCGCGGACCATGAAGTTCCACCACTGGCGCTTGATGTTGTCCTTGAGCTCGACGCCCAGAGGTCCGTAGTCCCACGCCGAACGGGTACCGCCGTAGATCTCCCCACACGGGTAGACGAACCCCCTGCGCTTGCAGAGGCTGACAACGGTCTCAATACGATCGGCGGCCAACGGGAACTCCATCGGGGGAATCAGATTCGGGGGCCCAAGCCTAGCCCGTCACGTTGCACCCCGAATGGGCGACCGGAGCCTTACCCTGCACGAATGGAAGACCGGCTGCGAGAGCTGTGGGACTTCGCCGACCTTGACGGCACGGAGGCGCAGTTCCGCGCGTTGCTGAACAACGTGGAGACCGACGACGAGCGTGCGGAGGTGCTGACCCAGCTCGCCCGCGTCGAGGGCTTGCGGGACAACTTCGCCGCAGGCCACACCCTTGTCGACGAGGCGGACGTGCTCGCCGACGCCGACAGCACGGGACGAGTGCGCGCCCTGCTCGAGCGCGGGCGCCTCTTCCGCTCCGGCGGTGAGCCGGAGAAGGCCCAGCCGCTGTTCGTCGCGTCGTTCGTGCTCGCGAAGAAGCGCGGCGACCTGTGGCTCGCCGCCGACGCCGCGCACATGGTCGCGCTGGTTGACGACCCGGAGAAGTGGACGCAGGTCGGCCTGGACCTCATCGAGGAGCACCCGGAGCTGGAGCACTGGCTGGGGCCGCTCTACAACAACCTCGGCTGGCACCACTTCGAGAACGAGCGGTTCGACGAAGCGCTCGCGGCGTTCGAGAAAACGCCCGCGCCCTATGCGGCCTACGGCAAGGCCAAGACGCTGCACCTGCTCGGGCGTCCCGCGGAGGCGGCGCTCGCCGCGCGCGAGGCGCTGGAGCTGCTGCCGGAAGGCTCGGACGAGGAGTTCCTCGACGAGATGCGCAAGATCGCTAGCGAGGCTTAGCCGGACCGCCGGCCTCGCCGAGCCGCACCGTGAACGCGTCCTCGGCGAGCAGGCTCGTGTGCTTCTCGACCTGGCCGTCTGCGCTGGTCAACGCCGGCTCGTACATCGCGGGCTCGTCGGTCAGCGCCTCGGACAGCAACGGGATCACGTGTTCGCGCACAGGGAACGGCGACATCGCGCGCCGATAGGCCACCACCGACTCGAACTCGACCGTCAGCACCCACCTGTCGTCCTCGTCGGTGGACCGCGCCAGCGTGCCCCGACGACACCCGGGCTGGGCCGTCAGGAGCTTCAAAGCCTGTTCCACCCGCGAGGTAAACGTCTCAGGGTCGGATACGCGAAAACGGCACACCAGCAGCACGGTGCAAGGATGGCACGGTGAACTCCAAGCGCCCTCTCCTGCCCGGCGACGGCCCGCTCGCGCGCGTCCGCCCGGTCGTGGCGTTCGTGCTCGTGCTCGGTCTGTTCATCACCGGCGTCCTCGTCGGCGGAACCCTGGGCGCGACGCTGCTCGGCGTGCTGATCATCGGCGCCTGCGTGCTGCTGGCGGCCACCTGGAAGGCACTTTCCCCAGCTCAACGCACATTGCGCGTGGTGGTCCTGCTGGTACTTGTCATCATCACCGTAGAATTGGTTGTGAAAATCCCTACCAGGTGAGGTGCGCCGCCATGACGGTACAGCTGCACGGCGAGCACTCCCCCGAACGCGCGGCCCCATCGCCCGCGCCTGTT
>NZ_VSRL01000071.1 GCF_012184385.1 Lentzea indica | reverse complement strand
TGCGCCGGTTGGGCATCCCGACCGTGGCGGATCGGGTGGTGCAGGCGTCGTTGAAGCTGGTGCTGGAACCCGTGTGGGAGGCGGATTTTCAGCCGTGCTCGTATGGGTTCCGGCCGAATCGTCGCGCGCAGGACGCGATCGCTGAGACTCGGTATTTGGCCGCGCGCTCGTATGAGTGGGTGGTCGAGGGTGATATCGAGGCGTGCTTCGACATGATCGATCACACCGCGCTGATGGACCGGGTGCGGGTTCGGGTCGGAGACAAGCGTGTCTTGGCATTGGTGAAGGCCTTTCTCAAGGCGGGGATCCTGGGCCAGGACGGCGTGGTGCGCGACAGCCACGCTGGTACTCCGCAAGGGGGCATTCTCTCGCCCCTGCTGGCCAATATCGCGTTGTCGGTTCTGGATGACTATGTCGCTCAGGCCGCGGGCGGTCCGGCCACGCCGGGGTGGGAGCGCGTCAGACGCCGACGCCGGGGACAGGCCAACTACCGCCTGGTGCGGTATGCGGACGATTTCCTGGTGCTGGTGTCGGGCAGCCGCGAGCACGCCGAAGTGTTGCGTGACGTGGTGGCGGCGGTGCTGGCGCCGATGGGGTTACGCCTGTCGGCGTTCAAGACGACGATCACCCATATCGACGAGGGCTTCGACTTTCTGGGGTGGCGCATCCAGCGGCATCGGCAGAAAGGCGGCGATCGGTGCTACGTCTACACCTATCCGTCCAAGAAGGCCCTCATGGCCGTCGTGGTCAAGGTGAAGAGGTTGTGCCGTCAGGACATCAACCGGCAGCTACCGGTCCTGCTCAGCCGGGTCAACCCGGCGCTGCGGGGCTGGTGCGCCTACTTCCAGCCCGGCGTGTCCGGTTCGACCTTTCACTGGCTGAGCCACCTCACCTGGTGGCAGGTCATCGGGTGGATCAGGCGCAAACACCGGCGGATCACCTGGAAGGAACTCCGTCGCCGCTACTGCGGCGGTGGTTGGTGGCCGATCACGGCGCAGGGCCGACTCTTCGAACCGGGACGGGTGCACACCACTCGCTACCGGTATCGAGGAACACGGATCCCGACGCCCTGGGCTGCTATCGGGTAAGGAAATCGGCAACGTCCACACGGGAATCATGGAGAGCCCGGTGCTCAGTAATGGGCACGCCGGGTTCGGGAGGCGGCTCGGAGAAACCCATCAGCAGCAATGCTGACAGGGCGCTCCGAGTCGACCTCACCATGCGCTGCAGCTACAAGTCGGGGACGACCGAGTCATGGAGGACCAGTACGCCCGGCTGCTGTTGAAGGCTCACATGATTCGGATCGTGCCTGCCGACGCTCCCGTGATCGCCTCGAACTGCACGCTGTGGGAGTACGAGAAGTCGATGCCGGTCGCCTTCACCGAGAGCAACCTCGCGAAGGTGTTCGTGCAGGATCCGGGCGCTATCGCGAGGACTCGGCTGCTCTTCGACCGTTTGGCTGAGGTCGCTTTGGATGAGGGACAATCGCGGAGCAAGCTGGCGGAGTACGTCGGCCGACCGCGAAAGGACTTCGATGGCCCAGGAGCGCGCTTGGCGTAAGAGCAGCTACAGCGACGGGACCGAGGACGGCGACTGCGTCGAAGTGGCGTTTGCCCAGGACGTGCTCGTTCGTGACTCCAAGAACGCCGACGCGGGCACGTTGACCTTCAGCGCACCCGCGTGGCGTGCGTTCGTTCAGCGCCAGCCGTGACGTTGGCGTAGGACGTCCACGACCTGACCGAAGGCGGCCGGCCCGAGCACGGCACCCTCGCGCCGGATGTCGTCGTCCGAGTCGAGCGCGAACACGCGGTCGAGCCGCAGGTACGACGGCCGGCCGTCGCGGTCCCACGCGCCCGCGCCCAGTTCGAGGTAGTCGTCGCGCGGCTCCTTCGACGAGAGCATCAGCGCGATCAGTTCACCCTTGGCACGGCCCACGACCAGCAGCGGGCGGTCCTTGCCGCGTGACGCGTCCTCCTCGAAGGGGACCCAGGCCCAGACGACCTCGCCGGGGTCCGCGTCGCCGTCCATCGAGGGCTCGTACTCGAGCTTGGCGGCGTCGGCGGCGTCGAAAATCTCGCGGACCGCGCCCTTCACCGGGCGGGGGTCCTCACCGTTCATCAGCACGGACGCACCCTAGTGGTGTGGAGCACACGGGCCTCTATGGGACCATAAGGGGACACCCGTCCGATTTCCTGCTGAGGATCACCTTGAGCTCGTTCGCCGACCAGACGTTCACGTCGCCGGAGCTGATCCGGAACTTCTGCATCATCGCGCACATCGACCACGGCAAGTCGACCCTGGCCGATCGGATGCTGCAGCTCACCGGCGTGGTCGACGCGCGGGCGATGCGGGCGCAGTACCTCGACCGGATGGACATCGAGCGGGAGCGCGGTATCACCATCAAGGCGCAGAACGTGCGCCTGCCGTGGGTGGTCGACGGCACGAACCACGTCCTGCACATGATCGACACGCCCGGCCACGTCGACTTCACCTACGAGGTGTCCCGCGCACTGGAGGCCTGCGAGGGCGCCGTGCTGCTGGTCGACGCCGCGCAGGGCATCGAGGCGCAGACGCTGGCGAACCTGTACCTGGCGATGGAGAACGACCTCACCATCATCCCGGTGCTGAACAAGATCGACCTGCCCGCCGCGGACCCGGACAAGTACGCCAAGGAGATCGCGCACATCGTGGGCTGCGAGCCTGAGGAAGTGCTGCGGGTCTCGGCGAAGACGGGTCTCGGCGTCGGCGCGCTGCTCGACGAGGTCGTGAAGAAGGTTCCGTCCCCGGTCGGCCAGGCCGACGCCCCGGCCCGCGCGATGATCTTCGACTCGGTCTACGACACCTACCGCGGCGTCGTCACCTACATCCGTGTCGTCGACGGCAAGATCACGCCGCGCGAGCGGATCAAGATGATGTCGACGGGCGCCACGCACGAGATCCTCGAGGTCGGCATCGTCTCGCCGGAGCCCAAGCCCAGCGTGGGCCTCGGCGTCGGCGAGGTGGGTTACCTGATCACCGGCGTGAAGGACGTCCGCCAGTCGAAGGTCGGCGACACCGTCACGTCCGAGCGCAAGGGCGCCACCGAGCCGCTGGCGGGCTACCGCGAGCCCCGCCCGATGGTCTACTCGGGTCTGTACCCGGTCGACGGCTCGGACTACCCGGAGCTGCGCGAGGCCCTGGACAAGCTCCAGCTCAACGACGCCGCGCTCACCTACGAGCCGGAGACCTCCGCGGCACTGGGCTTCGGCTTCCGCTGCGGCTTCCTCGGCCTGCTGCACCTGGAGATCACCCGCGACCGCCTGGAGCGCGAGTACGGCCTGGACCTGATCTCCACGGCCCCGAACGTCGTGTACCGCGTCGTGATGGAGGACGGCACCGAGCACGTCGTCACGAACCCGTCCGACTGGCCGGAAGGCAAGCGCGCCGAGGTCTACGAGCCGATCACCAAGTGCACCATCATCGCCCCGTCGGACTACATCGGCGCGATCATGGAGCTCTGCCAGTCCAAGCGCGGCCAGCTCGGCGGCATGGACTACCTCTCAGAGGACCGCGTCGAACTGCGCTACACGATGCCGCTCGGCGAGATCATCTTCGACTTCTTCGACTCGTTGAAGTCCCGCACCCGCGGTTACGCGTCGCTGGACTACGAAGAGTCCGGCGAGCAGGACGCGGAGCTCGTCAAGGTCGACATCCTGCTGCAGGGCGAGACCGTCGACGCGTTCAGCGCGATCGTGCACAAGGACTACGCCTACGCCTACGGCACGCGGATGGCCACTCGCCTGCGCGAGCTCATCCCCAGGCAGCAGTTCGAGGTGCCGATCCAGGCGGCGATCGGCGCCCGCGTGATCGCCCGCGAGACGATCCGCGCGATCCGCAAGGACGTTCTCGCCAAGTGCTACGGCGGTGACATCACCCGTAAGCGCAAGCTGCTCGAGAAGCAGAAGGAAGGCAAGAAGCGGATGAAGATGGTGGGGCGCGTGGAGGTGCCGCAGGAGGCCTTCGTCGCCGCACTGTCCACCGATGAGCCGAAGGGCAAGAAGTAGGTTCTGCAGTCTCACGGCCGCGTTCTGCCGACTTGGCAGGGCGCGGCCGTTTGGCGTCTTCTGAACGTTTCGGTAACGCGCGATGCGTGACGGACCGCAACCACGATTACCCATCCGCAGAGGTTTGACCGCGAACCGGAGCCGAGGTGGGGACGATGGCGATCGTCTATCGGGGCATGTGGAGCGACAGCGACGACGGCGTGGAAGCCCGCCTGATGAGCTTGCTGGAGCGGTGGGTCGGTTACAAATCCAGCGGCCGGCTGGGACTTGCCGACGGTGTCACCGAGGACGGCACGATTCGGGTGAGGGTCGAGACGGCAGGGGATCCCGGTGGCCCGATCGATTCCATCTTCTGGTTCTCCCTGGTGGAGTCGCTCGAGAACGGCGTCAGGTGGACGACGACCGTCCGTCATTGGTCCGGCCAGGCGGTAACTGAGGAAGTGGGACCAGGCGGCAGCTGGACCTGGGTCGACCTCGACCTCGTTTCCCACGACGAGCTCGACCGGGTGAAGATCGCGGCACCCCGATTCGTCCGCGACCTGCTCGCGGCCAGCCATACGGCCAGACGTCGTCTTGTACCGCTCTCAGCGGCGCCGATCACCTACGAGGGGGAGTCGGGCGCGGAACAACTCGCCGAGATCGTCACCGCCATGGACAGGGACATACCAGTGGTGGTCTTCGCTCCGCTACCCGCCGACTACGTGTTGAACTGGGCGCCTCCCGGCTTTGCGGCCGCAGGGGCCTATGCACGATCGGTGAAGCGTGCAGTCGAGATCAACGCGGGCCTGGCGCAGGTCTGCCGGCTCGACGATGAAGCCACGACTCACTTCGGCGCGATCCTCGGTGAGGACTACGGCGTTCGCGACGGTGCCTTCCGGGTCTACCTCCCCGGCGCAGACCCCGCGCTGAGCGACGGGTGGCGGCACAGGTACACCGTGGCTGCCCGATACCTGAGGAACGAGAGTGCCGGAGCCCAGATCTTCCGTGCTGTGTCGCCACGGGCCGGAGTGCGGCGGGCCGCGCAAAGCTATGAGACAGCCGCGGCCCTGCTGGAATCGGGAATGTCCGGCGAGGACCACGAGATGCTGACCATGGCGATCGCGGTGGCAGATGATCTCGAGCGCCATAGGGCAGATCTTGATCAGAGGTACGAAAACCTGGTGGAAGACCAGCAGGCGCTTGAAGAGGAGAACACTCGGCTGCGTCAGCAGCTCAGCATCGCGTGGAAGGAGAACGCACTGCTGCGGAGCGGTTCGTCCGCAACGACCCCTGACGTCGAGGGCATCGATGCCGTCGACCCTGCCGAGATCGACTCGCCCAGTACCGCGGCTCTGCTGGCGCAGGACTTGCTGTCCGAGTTCCTGAGCTTCCCGGACGACGCGTGCGTCGATCTTGACGATCTCGATGCGGCGGTGGAGGCGAGAGCATGGGGGCAGACCTCGTGGCGGGCGTTTCTGGCCCTGTACGCATACGGTGAAACGCTGCGCACCTCCGACAACGCGGCTGACTTCTGGTCGTGGTGCGTCAAATCGCGCCATCCGCACGTGTGGCCCGCCACGCCGAAGAAGCTCGCCATGTCGGAGAGCGAGACCGTGATGAACAATCCGAAGCTGGCGGCAAAGAGGATCTTTCCCGTCGACAGCGAAGTCGACTCCTCCGGCAGGGTGGAGATGCAGGCGCACATCAAGATCGCTGAAGGCGGCGGTTCGCGTGCACCACGCATCTACTTCCTGCCGGCGCGCGAGCACGGCAAGGTCTACGTGGGTTACTTCGGGCCGCACAAGAACGTGCCGAACGGCCGGGCGTGACTATGCGCCTGGCTCTATGAGCGCGACGACTCGTTCTTCGTCGCGCGAGTAGGGCCCGCCGATGTACTTCCGCGCGATCCGGTCGACGATCTCCCACGCCGGCTCGCCCTGGAGCCACTCGACGACGCGCCCGCGGATGATGATCGGCTGAAACGGATTGTCCGGCGGCGTCAGGGAAAGCGCGATGCGCGGGTCACGGCGCAGGTTGCGAGCCTTCCGGGAGTTCGGCCCGGTGAGGATCACGACGTGGTCGCCGTGGGTGCCGATCCAGACCGGCACGGAGTGGGGCGCACCGTCGGGCAGGACGCTGGCGAGATGGGCGATGGGGGTGCCGTCGAGCACCTCACGCACGTCGGGCCTCATCGCTGCACCTCGTAACGCAGGTGCGTGACGCCAGGAGCGGGGACGACCTCGACGAGGTTGAGGCGCACGTGCTTCGGCAGTTCCTGGAAGAACGGGCGGCCGCCGCCGAGCAGGATCGGCACCTGGTGCAGCACGATCTCGTCGACGAGTCCTTTTTCGAGCGCCGCGGTCAGAACCCCGCCGCCCATGAGGCCGACGTCCTTGCCGTCGGCGAGTTCGAGCGCTTTGGCGATGGCGTCCTCGATGCCGGTGGTGACGAGCGTCTGCTGTTCGCTGACCTCTGCTGGTCGATGGCTGAGGAGGACGAGCTTGGCGTTCGGGTGCGGGCTGCCGCCGCCGAACCGCTCGGAGTCCTCGTAGGTGTTGCGGCCGGCCACCATCGCGCCCACCCGTGCGGCGAGACCGTCGAAGACCGGTGCGCTGGCCTCGCTCAGCTTGAAGCCGTCGAACACCTGACTGGGCGTGTCGCCGTCGGAGTACCAGTCGAAGAGCATTCCGCCGTCGCCGATTCCCTGCCCGGGGCGCGGATCACGTCCGGTGATGTACCCGTCGACCGAGACGGAGTGGGCGCTGATGACCTTGCTCATCCGTACCTCCTTGAGTTCCTTTAAGAGACTGTAGCAGTGGTGAGTTCCCTAAGGGAACCCCGAATTGCTAGAGTGACGGCATGCAACGTACGAGCTTCAGTGGGATGGCGTGCTCGATCGCGCGCACGCTCGACGTGATCGGGGAGCCCTGGTCGCCGTTGATCCTGCGGGACGTGTGGGTCGGGATGAGCCGGTTCGAGCAGCTCCAGGCCGATCTCGGGATCTCGCGCAAGGTGCTGACGGAGCGGCTGAACCACCTCGTCGAGCAGGGTGTCCTGGAGCGCCATCCGTACGACCAGCGGCCGCGGTACGAGTACGTGCTGACGCGGAAGGGCTTGGAGCTCGTCGACCTGCTGATGGTCATGAAGGGCTGGGGTGACAGGTGGCTCGCCGGGGAGGCGGGGCCTCCGGTGCTCTACCGGCACCACGCCTGCGGGAAGATCGCTGACGTCGAGCTGCGTTGTGACCACTGCGGTGAGCCGATGCGTGCGGGTGACGTCGACCTGCTGCCGGGTCCTGGCGTTGCTGGTTCAGCAACATAGGTTGCCGGTTCGGCACGGTCTGGCGCACCGTGGTCGGTATGACGACTGCGCAGGAGTTCTGGGAGACCTTCTACTCGGAGCGGGACCAGGTCTGGTCCGGGAGGCCGAATCCGCTGCTGGTGCGGGAGGCCGAACGCCTCACGCCCGGCAGTGCGTTGGACATCGGGTGCGCCGAAGGCGGCGACGCGGTCTGGCTGGCGAAGAGAGGCTGGCGAGTCCTCGGCGTCGACGTGTCGCAGGTCGCGCTGGACCGGGCTTTGAAGCACGCGTTCGAAGCCGGCGTGGAGATCTCGGTGGAGCAGCATGATCTCAAGGAGACGTTCCCCGAAGGGCAGTACGACCTCGTCAGCGCTCAGTTCCTGCACTCGCCGGTCGAGGAGGACGGGGAGCGCAACAGCATCCTTCGCAAGGCCTCGGAGGCGGTGGCGCCGGGCGGGTACCTGATCATCGGGGGGCACGCGGGAGCGCCGTCGTGGTCCGAGCATCAGGACTACTACTTCCCGACGACGAAGGACGTGCTCGACCATCTCAAGCTCACGGACAACTGGATCGTTGTCACGGACGAGGTGGTCGAGCGGCCTCTCGTGGGGCCGGACGGTCAGGAAGAGACGCGCAAGGACAACGTTCTGACGGTCAAGCGCCTGTTCTAGGCGCTGTGCTTCATGCGACCTGGCTGGTCGCGAGGTTCACGTCCACGCCGTCGATGTCCGCCACGATCTTGAGCGTGCCGCCGAGTGCGGTGATGTACCTCCGCACGGTGTCCACTTCGAGCTGGTCCACTTCGCCCTGTTCGAGCTGGCTGATCCGCGCCTGGCTGACCTTCATGCGCTCAGCCACGTCGACCTGGGTCAGTCCGACCTTTTTGCGAAGCTCGGCAAGCCGGAATCCCAGCACGTAAGCCTGTGTCCGGCTGCGCGCCGTGGCTCGGGAAGCCTCGACCTCGCGTCCAGCAGCGCGGTCGATGGCTTCCTTGTCCGCCTTCACGTCTTTCCACGAGCGGCCCATGCGTCACCTCTTCTCCACGTTCGCGAGATGCTCGTCGTATCGCTGTTCAGCCAGCGGGATGTTCGTGTTGTACCAGTGGTTCCAACTGCCCGCCTTGTCGCCCGCGACCAGCAGGACGGCGCATCGTGCCGGATCGAACACGAACAAGATCCGCACCTCACTCGCTCCCGCTGAGCCCGGTCTGAGCTCTTTCATGTTGTGGTATCGCGATCCCTTGACGCGATCCACGAGCGGTCGCCCCAGTTGAGGGCCTCGCTCCGCCAGAAGGTCGATGGCGCTCTCGACCAGGTCTGCGGACATCGGGTCCGTCCGGGCCAGGTCAAGCAACCAGTCGTCGACCTCTGGATGCAGTTCTATGTCCCACACACAGTGAATATAACGTTAGACTTGTTTTCTTCCGCTGCCAAGCCCTGGAAACGCGAAGGCCACCCGCGGCAACGTTGCCGGGGGTGGCCCACAGGTGTTCGTCAGGCGGAACGCAGGAGGCGGTCCATCGCCTGGCGGTTGATGATCGAACGGAGCTCGCTCGTCTCGTCGGCGCTGTGGCGCGACAGGATGGCGTCCAGTTCGAGTCGGTCGCTCTCGGTGGTGTAGCTGGCCAACTGCCGCTCCAGGCTCCGGCGCTTCAGGCGAGCGTCACGGCGGGAGGCCATGCTCGAGCGCAGGGACTTCACGGACAGGTCGTGGCGGATCATCGTTTCCTTCCAATCATGGTTACGATTCGATAATACACCCTGTTCAGGCGACCTGTACCGATGAAGAAGCGAGTTAGCTCACGTACTCGTCGAGCAACCCCAGCGCCCGTGCGTATTTGATCTTCAGGCGCTCCTGCGTCTCTGCGTCCAGGCGGGCCAGGCGGGCCGGTGAGAGGTTGTCGGCGATGTCCGCGCGCTTCACCGTCAGTGCCAGAGGATCCGCGGAGACCCGGCGCAGGTAGTCCTCCTGGGGCTCGCCCGGCAGGTGCGACAGAGCCACGACCGCGTCGACGACAACGGCGGGGCATCCTTGTGCGAGCAAGTCCGAAGCGGTCACCGGCGTGTCCTCGATGACGTCGTGCAGTACGGCGGCCATCTGGGCGTGTTCGCCCGTCACCGAAGCCATCACTCTCAACGGATGTCCGATGTACGGCCGGCCTGACTTGTCGACCTGGCCGTCATGGGCGGCGGTGGCGAGCGCGATGGCGTCGGACAGGGTGAACATGCGCATCAAGCTAAAGCAAGGCTTGACCTGGCACAGTGGTCTAGTCCATTTTTAGTCCACTCACAACATGGCCGCCGCATGAGGTGTGGAGGTGGACCATGTCCAAGACCAGACGAGCAGCCATAGCGCTGCTGTCCGCGCTGTTCGCCTGTGCCGGTCTCGTGTTGGTGATCAACGGCAGCGCCGTCGCCGCGAACCTCGCGGCCAACAGCGGCTTCGAGGCCGGCAACCTGAGCGGCTGGACCTGCTCCGAGGGCACGAGCGCCACCACGAGCACCAAGCGCACCGGCAACTACGCGCTGCAGGGTGCGCCAGCCGGGCAGAGCAACGCGCGTTGTCAGCAAACCGTGACGGTGCAACCGAACACGGCCTACAAGCTGTCCGCGTGGGTGCAGGGCAGCTACGTCTACCTCGGTGTCACCGGCGGCGTGGAGAAGCAGACCTGGACGCCGGGCACGAGCGGTTTCCAGCAGCTCACCGTCGACTTCACCAGTGGCAGCGCCACCAGCGTCACGATCTACCTGCACGGCTGGTACGGCCAGCCCGCCTACTACGCCGACGACGTCAACCTCGACGGCCCCGGCACGCCGCCGACGAGCACAAGCACAAGCACGACGACCACCACCACCACCACGACCACCACCAGCAACCCGCCGAACACCGGTCTGCCGAAGCACGTTCTGACGGGCTACTGGCAGAACTTCTACAACGGTGCGCGCGCTCTCAGGCTGTCGGACGTCCCCACCACCTACGACATCGTTGCGGTGGCGTTCGCCGACGCGACGGCCACGCCGGGGCAGGTCGCGTTCACCCTCGACTCGGGGCTGAGCAGCCAGCTCGGCGGCTACACCGACGCGCAGTTCAAGGCCGACATCAGGACCCTGCAGAACCGCGGCCAGAAGGTGATCATCTCCGTCGGCGGTGAGCGCGGCACGATCAGCGTCGGCAACTCCACGGCGGCCACCAACTTCGCCAACAGCGTGAAGTCGCTGATCGCCAACTACGGATTCAACGGCGTCGACATCGACCTCGAGAACGGCGTCAACGCCACGTACATGGGTCAGGCGCTGCGCAGCATCCACGTCGGTGGCGGCACCGTGATCACGATGGCACCGCAGACGATCGACATGCAGAACACCAGCGCCGAGTACTTCAAGCTGGCGTTGGCCACCAAGGACATCCTGACGGTCGTCAACATGCAGTACTACAACTCCGGCACGATGCTCGGCTGCGACCAGCAGGTCTACGCCCAGGGCACGGTCAACTTCCTGACCGCGCTCGCGTGCATCCAGTTGCAGAGCGGGTTGCGGGCCGACCAGGTCGGTCTCGGTCTGCCGGCGTCACCCTCGGGTGCCGGTGGCGGCTACCAGCCTCCGTCCAACGTCAACAACGCGCTCAGCTGCCTCGCTCGCGGCACCAGCTGCGGAACGTTCAAGCCGAGCACGACCTGGCCGTCCATCCGCGGCGCCATGACGTGGTCGATCAACTGGGACGCCTCGAACAACTGGCAGTTCGCGAACACCGTTGCCCCTCATCTGGACTCCCTGCCCTAGATGATGGGCGCGTCGGCGCCACGTCCACTGTGGACGTGGCGCCCACGTCCGTTCGGAGTAGCGGACGTGTCTTTCGCGTCATCAAGGACACACGGACTTCACCGGGCATCCAGCGCCTGGTCCAACTAGGTTGTCCTCATGTTCCACACGCTGGCCGTGCCTGTGATCGCCGCGCCCATGGCAGGTGGCGCCTCCACCCCCGAGCTGGTCGCCGCGGTGAGCGACGCAGGTGGGTTCGGGTTCCTCGCGGCCGGCTACATCACCGTCGAGCAGCTCGCGGAGAAGATCAAGCGCACCGGCGAGCTCACCAGCAAGCCGTTCGGGGTCAACCTGTTCGTGCCCGGCACGCGGCCGACGGCGGACATCTCGTCCTACGTGAAGCGGGTGACGGCCTGCGCGGAGAAGATCGGCGTGGTGCCCGGCGACCCGCGCTGGGACGACGACAACTACGCGGCGAAGCTCGAACTGGTGCTGGCGCTGCGGGTTCCGGTGGTGTCGTTCACCTTCGGCCTGCCCGACGCGGACGACGTGCAGCGGCTCAGGCGACCGGCACCACGATCGTCGTCACGGTCACCACGCCGAGCGAGGCACGGCAGGCCAAGCAGATCGGCGCGGACGTCCTGTGCGTGCAGGGCGCGGACGCCGGAGCGCACCGCGGCACGTTCACCGACGACGGCATCTCGCCCGGCGGCGGTGAGCTGTACGGCACGCTGGCCGCGCTGAGGCTCGTGAAGAGCACCGTCGACCTGCCGGTGATCGCGACCGGCGGTCTCATCAACGGCGCCGACGTCGCCGCCGTGCTGGCCGCGGGTGCGGTCGCGGCGCAGCTCGGCACGGCGTTCCTCGGCTGCCCGGAGGCCGGAACCGCTGCGGCACACCGGGAAGCCCTCGCCGAAGGAGCCCGCCGCACGGCGCTCACGCGAGCGTTCAGCGGACGGCCTGCCCGTGGGCTGGTGAACCGGTTCCTGATCGAGCACAGCCCGTACGCGCCGGCCGCGTACCCGAACGTGCACCACCTCACGAAGCCGGTGCGCGCGACCGGTGAGCCGGAGGTCATGTCGCTGTGGGCGGGCACCACCTATCCGCTGGCGACGGCGGAACCGGCGGCCGAGATCGTGCAAAGGATCAACAGCGAGCTCACGGATGTGGTCAATTCCTTGGCGGAGCGCTTCAAGCGCAGCTAAGAAGGAGAGCGTGACCTCGCTCGCAGATGAGATGTTCCAGACGGCCATGGACCACGAGCCGCTGTTCGCGTCGCTGGTCGGCGTGCCAGGCTGGGACGATCGGCTGGAAGACCTCAGCATCGACGGCGAGCAGGCGATCCGGCGGCGCCTCTCCGACATCCTGAGCCGCGCCGAGACGAGCGACGAGGACCCGGTCACCCTCGCGGTGATCAGGCACCAGGCCGAGGCGATCACCAACCGGATCGACGCGCGGCTGGTCGAGCACACCGTGGCCGAAGGGCTGGCCGCACCGGTCAACAACCTGCTGATGACGGCGCCGCAGGTGGACATGTCCCAGCGGGTCGCGCTGGTGCCGCGGTTCCTCGGCCAGGTGGCCGGACGGGTGCGCGACTCCGACCGCAGGCCGTTGCGCCGGCACGTCCAGAGCACCGCGGCACGGCTCGAAAGCTTCCTGAAGTCCCCGTCCCAGGAGTGGGAAGGCGAGTCCTCCAGTGACATCCGGGCCGCGATCGCCGCGTACCGCGAGACCCTGCTGAACCTCGACGGCGTCCGCGACGACGACACCGCGGGCCTGTGCTGGCTGCCCGACGGCGAGCAGAACTACCTCAAACTCGTCCGCGACTACACGACCACCTCCTACACCCCCGACGAGCTGCATCGGCTGGGCCTCGACCTGATCGCCAAACTCCGTGAGGAGTACGCGGAGATCGGTTCGCGGTTGTGGGGCACGAGCGACGTGCCGCAGATCTTTCACCGGTTGCGCACGGAACTGTTGTGGGACAACGAAGACGAGATGGTCGCCAGCGCCGTGGAGGCCATCGCGCGGGCGGAGGAGGAAGCGCCGAAGTGGTTCGGCCGCATGCCGAAGGTCGGCTGCGAGGTCAAGCTCGTCGACGTGGCGGAACGCGGGACCGCGCCGATCGCGTACTACATGCAGGCTCCGCTGGACGGCAGCCGTCCCGGTGTCTACTGGCTGAACCCGTTGGGCGCCACCGAACGCAGCCGCACGCAGTCCGAGACGACGGCGTTCCACGAGGCCGTGCCAGGCCATCACCACCAGACGACTCTCGCCGCCGAGACGGAGCTGCCGAACATCCGCAAGTACGCGTCGATCGAGGCGTATCTCGAAGGCTGGGGTCTCTACGCCGAGCGCCTGGCCGACGAGATGGGCCTGTACTCGTCGGACGAGCAGCGCTTCGGCATGCTGTCGGCGGACGCGATGCGCGCGGCCCGGCTCGTGGTCGACACCGGCCTGCACGCGTTCGGCTGGTCGCGGCAGAAGGCCGTCGACTACCTGCGGGAGAACACGGTGATGCCGGAGCCGGAGATCCAGGCCGAGATCGACAGGTACATCGAGCTGCCGGGCCAGGCTCTCGCGTACATGGTCGGGCGCATCGAGATCCAGCGCCTGCGTGCCGAGGCCGAGTCCAGGATGGGCGATCGCTTCGACGTCAAGGAGTTCCACGACCTCGTGGTGGGAAGCGGCCCTGTGCCCCTGTCCACTCTGGGAGATCTTGTCACCGCGTGGTCGGGGAGGGCCTGATGTCGCTGTCGGAGGAGACGTTCCAGGCGATGATGGACTGGAACCCGACGTTCGCCACGGTCGTCGGCGTGCCGGGCTGGGACGACCGGCTCGACGACCTCAGCGTCGACGGCCACCAGGCGTTGCGCGCCAGGCTGACCGGCATTCTCGCCCGCGTCGACTCCAGCGACGAGGGCCCGGTCGCGCGTGACGTGATCAGGCATCAGGCCGAGTCGATCATCACCAAGATCGACGCCAGGCTCGTCGAGCACACCGTGGCCGCCGGCTTGAGCGCACCGGTCGCGAGCCTGCTCTCAGTGGCCACCCAGGTCGACTTCTCACAGCGGCGGCACCTGGTGCCGCGTTTTCTGCGGCAGGCTGGGGAACGTCTGCTCGACACCGACCGCAGGCCGTTGCGCAGGCACGCGGAGAGCGGCGCGGCCCACGTCGAGCGCTTTCTCGCCTCGCCCAAACAGGAGTGGGAGGGCGACGCGGACCTGCGTCCGGCGTTCGCCCGGTTCCGCGAGGTCCTGCTGGAGCTGCCAGGACGTGACGACGAGCAGGCCGGTCTCTGCTGGCTGCCAGAGGGCGAGGCGAACTACGCGAAGCTGGTCCGCGACTACACGACCGCCTCCTACACGCCCGCCGAACTGCACGAGCTGGGCCTCGACCTGATCGAGCGGCTGCGCGAGGAGTACGCGGAGATCGGCTCGCGCGTCTGGGGCACACGGGAGGTGCGGGAGATCTTCCAGCGGCTTCGCACGGATCTGTTGTGGGCCAACGAGGACGACATGCTCACCAGTGCCGTGGAGGCCGTCGCGCGTGCCGAACAGGTCGCGCCGGACTGGTTCGGCCGGCTGCCGCGAGCGCGCTGCGAGGTGCGGTTCGTGCCGGAGATCGACCGCGAGGTCGCGCCGCTCGCGTACTACATGGACGCCGCGCTCGACGGCTCGCGTCCCGGGGTCTACTGGCTGAACCCGTTGGGCGCCACCGAACGCAGCCGCACGCTGTCCGAGGTGACGGCGTTCCACGAGGCGGTGCCCGGCCACCACTTCCAGCTGACGATCGCCGCCGAGACCGACCTGTCGAACGTGCGCAAGTTCGCGTTCATCGACGCCTACCTCGAAGGCTGGGGCCTCTACACCGAACGGCTCGCCGACGAGATGGGCCTGTACTCGTCGGACGAGGCACGTCTGGGCATGCTCGGGCTCGACGCGATGCGCGCCGGACGGCTCGTGGTCGACACCGGCCTGCACGCGTTCGGCTGGTCGCGGCAGAAGGCCGTCGACTACCTGCGCGACAACACCGTGATGACCGATACGGAGATCCACTCCGAGATCGACAGGTACATCGAGACGCCGGGGCAGGCGCTCGCGTACATGGTGGGGCGCCTGGAGATCCTGCGCCTGCGAGCCGAGGCCAGGTCCGCGATGGGCTCCAAGTTCGACATCAGGGCGTTCCACGACCTGGTGCTGGAGAACGGCGTGGTGCCGTTGTCCACATTGGGCAGTCTTGTCACCGCTTGGTCGGAAAGGGTCTGATGTCGCTCGCTGACGAGATGTTCCAGGCAGCCATGGACTGGAAGCCGTTCATGCCGACCATGTACGGCCTGCAGGGCTGGGACGACAAGCTCGAGGACCTGAGCGTCGAGGGCGAACAGGCACTGCGGGCGCGGATCGCCGACATCCTGAGCCGGGCCGACACGAGCGACGAAGATCCCGTCACCCTCGCCGTCATCAAGCACCAGGGCCGGTCGATCGTCGACCGCATCGACGCCCGGCTGATCGAGCACACCGTCGCGAAGGGGCTGAGCGCACCGGTGAACGGCCTGCTCATGATCGCGTCGCAGCTGGACGTGTCCCAGCGCGTCGACAAGTTCGCGCGCTACATCGGGCAGGCGGGCGAGCGGGTGCGAGAGTCCGACCGCAGGCCGCTCCGGCGGCACCTCCAGGCCGGCACGAAGCGCTTGGAGAGCTTCCTGGCCTCGCCGGTGCAGGAGTGGGAAGGCGGCCACTCCGGCGAGATCCGGACGGCCATCGCCGGGTTCCGCGACGTGCTGACGTCGATCGAGGACGCCCGCGGCGACGACAAGCCGGGCATCTGCTGGCTGCCGGAAGGCGAGCGGAACTACGCGAACCTGGTCCGCAACTACACCACCACCGCGCGCACCCCCGACGAGCTGCATCGGCTGGGGCTCGACCTGATCGCCGCGTTGCGCGAGGAGTACGCGGAGATCGGCTCGCGGCTGTGGGGCACTTCGGACGTGCAGGAGATCTTCCACCGGCTGCGCACCGAACTGTTGTGGGACAACGAAGACCAGATGATCGAGAGCGCGGTGGAGGCGATCGCGCGTGCCGAGGCGGAGGCGCCGAAGTGGTTCGGCCGCATGCCGAAGGTCGGCTGCCAGGTGCGCGCCGTCGACGAGGCGGAACGGGAGACCGCGGGCATCGCGTTCTACATGCCCGCCCCACTGGACGGCAGCCGCCCCGGCACCTACTGGCTGAACCCGTTGGGCGCCACCGAACGCAGCCGGACGCTGTCCGAAGTGACGGCCTTCCACGAGGCGGTCCCCGGCCACCACTACCAGCTGTCGATCACGGCCGAGACCGACATGCACAACATGCGCCGGTTCGCGTTCATCGAGGCTTACCTGGAGGGCTGGGGCCTCTACACCGAGCGGCTGGCCGACGAGATGGGCCTGTACTCGTCGGACGAGCAACGCCTCGGGATGCTGGGACTCGACGCGATGCGCGCCGGCCGGCTGGTCGTCGACACGGGCATGCACGCGTTCGGGTGGACCCGGCAGCAGGCCGTCGACTACCTGCGCGAGAACACCGTCATGCCGGAGCCCGAGATCAACGCCGAGATCGACAGGTACATCGAGGTGCCCGGCCAGGCCCTGGCGTACATGGTGGGGCGCATGGAGATCCAGCGGGTGCGTGCCGAGCGAGCGAAGCTGGGGGAGCGGTTCGACGTGCGTGCGTTCCACGACCTGGTGGTGGGGAGCGGCGCGGTGCCGCTCCCCGTCCTCGATCAGATCGTCACTGCCTGGACCGCTGCTTCTCCATGACGGAGTTGCGCTTCGAGTAGGCGAAGTAGATGGCCAGGCCGATCAGGAACCAGATCGCGAACCGCGCCCAGGTCTCCGGCGTGAGGAACGTGATCAGCCAGATCGAGAAGACCACGCCGATGATCGGCACCACCGGCATGCCCGGCGTCCTGAACGTGCGCGGGAGGTCGGGCTGCTTGTAGCGCAACACGATCACGGCGATGCAGACCACGACGAACGCCAGCAGGATGCCGATGTTGGTGAGCTCGGCGGCCTCGGCGATCGGCAGGAACCCGGCGATGACCGCCGAGGCGATGCCCAGCACCCAGGTGATGCGCGACGGCACGTGCTTCACCGGGTGCGTCTTCGCGAACCACGGCGGCAGCAGGCCGTCGCGGCTCATCGAGTAACCGACGCGGGCCGCGCCCAGCAGGAACGTGAAGAGCACCGTGGTGATGCCGAGGATCGCGCCGACGCTGATGATGATGCCCAGCCAGTGGAAACCGATGTCCGCGAACGCCGTGGCGAACGCGCTCTCCGCGTCGACGTCCTTGTAGTTGACCATGCCCGTGAGAACCAGGCACGCCAGCACGTACAGCACCATCGAGATCGCCAGCGAGTACATGATCGCCTTGGGCATGTGCCGCTGCGAGTCCTTCGACTCCTCGGCAGCCGTGCTCATCGCGTCGTAGCCGAACACCGCGAAGAAGACCGTTGCCGCGCCGGCGAAAGCTCCGCCCAGGCCGAACGGGAAGAACGGGTTGTAGTTGTCGGTGTTGATGTGGAAGACACCGACGCCGATCACCAGCAGCACCACGGCGATCTTCAGGTACACCAGCGTGGTCTCGAACCGTGCCGCGTTCTTCATGCCCATGTTCAGCACGTACGCGATCAGCAGGCACAGCAGGACGGCGAACAGGTTCACCTTGTACGAACCCTCTGCGACGCCAGGGCCTTCTGTGCCCGGCGCACCCAGCATCCATTGGGGCAGATGGATGTTCAGCAACGACAGCAGTTCGGTGAAGTAGCCGGAGATGCCGATCGCGACCACCGCCACGATCGCGGTGTACTCGAGCAGCAGGTCCCAGCCGATGAACCAGCCGACGATCTCACCGAGCACCGCGTAGCCGTAGGTGTAAGCGCTGCCCGCCTTGGGGATCAGGCCGGCGAACTCCGCGTACGAGAACGCCGCCGCCGCGCTCGCGACACCGGCCACGAGGAACGAGATCAGCACGGCCGGGCCCGCCGTCTTGTTCGCGACGGCACCCGCGAGCGAGAAGATGCCCGCGCCGATGATGCCGCCGATGCCGATCGCGGTCAGCTGCCACAGGCCCAGCGTTCTGGTGAGCCCGTCGCCCTTGTCCTCCGTGATCTGGTCGATGGGCTTGCGCCGGAAGACGCCCTGCTGCGCCGTGCTCATGCTTCAGCTCCCTCGATGGAAGGTGGGTCCGGGCGAACCTATGCGTGTCAACTGTCACGCGGTTTGTCCGAACCCACCAATCAGGGGGCCGAATTTTGGCGCATCGTGCTGTTTACGGCTGGACTGCTACCGGGTGAACACGATCTTGCCGGCCGTTTCGCCTTCCAGCATCGAGCGCAGCCCCTGCTCGGCGTCCTCGAACTTCAGCTCGGCGCCGATCTGCGGCTTGAGCCCGTTGAACGAGCAGAACCGGAGCAGGTCGCCCAGCTCCTCGCGGGTGCCCATGGTCGAACCGACCACGCGCAGCTGCAGGAAGAACAGCCGCTGCAACTCGGCAGCGGTGGCGTCGCCGGACGTCGCACCGGAGATCACCACGATGCCGCCGGGCTTCAGGGACTTCATCGAGTGCGACCAGGTGGCCTTGCCGACGGTCTCGAACACCGCGTCGACCCGTTCCGGCAGGCGCGCACCCGATTCGAACACGTCGTGGGCACCGAGGGAGGTCGCCAATGCGCGCTTCTCCTCGCTTCGCCCGGTGACCCAGACGCGGAAACCAGCGGCGCGGCCGAGTTGGATCAGCGCCGTCGACACACCACCCGACGCGCCCTGCACCAGCATCGTCTGGCCGGGGCGCAGGCCGGACTTCACGAACAGCATCCGGTACGCGGTCAGCCACGCCGTGCCCATGCAGGCGGCCTCGGCGAACGACAGGCCGGCCGGCTTGGGCAGCGCGTTGCGGGCAGGAACCGTGACGTAGTCGGCGAACGTGCCCTGGTGCTTCTCGGTGAGCAGCGTGCGCTTCGGGTCGAGCGTCTCCTCGCCTGACCAGTTCGGGTCGCCGATGACGGAGTGCAGCACCACCTCGGTGCCGTCGTCGAGGGTGCCGGCGCCGTCGCAGCCCAGGATCATCGGGAACTGCTCCGGCTTGATGCCGACGCCGCGCAACGTCCACAGGTCGTGCATGTTGAGGCTGGCGGCCTTGACCGCGACGCGCACCCACCCGGCGGGCACCTCGGGCTCGGGGCGCTCGCCGACGCGAAGCGAGGCCAGCGGGTTCTCAGGACTGGGTTCTGCTGCGTAAACGGCGAACATGGTTCGCAACATACCTATCCTGCGCCCGGCCAAATGCCGTGACACCGGTCACGAGGCTAGGCTCGTGGTCGTGGACTGGCTGGTGCAGTGGTGGGACGGGGTCGAGCTGTGGGTCGTTCAGCTGCCCGTCGCCGTGCAGTTCCCCGTCGTGATGGTCGTCGTGTTGCCGCTCTGCCTGGGTGTGGCGCGGCTGATCGACCGTGTCGCGGACTGGGGTGCGAAGAACCCGGCATCCGGTGCCGACACGACGCCGGAGCCAGAGCCTGAGCCCGAGAAGGTCGCCGCGTGAGCCCTGGTCGTCGCCTGACCGTCGCACTGGTCGGGCTGGTTGCTCTGGTCGTCATCGGGTGGTTCGTCAAGGACAACACGTCCGGAGCGCCTCCCGAGGTCACCAAACCGGTCGTCACGAGCTCCGCGCAAGGTGCGACCGTTCCCGGCGCGAACTCCGGCCTGGACGTCGAGGCGCTGTCGAAGCTCCCGGCCGAAGCCGCGAAGACCTGGAAGCTGATCGAGTCGAACGGCCCGTTCCCGTACCCGCGCAACGACGGCGTGACGTTCGAGAACAGGGAGAAGCGGCTGCCGCAGCAGAAGTCCGGGTACTACAAGGAGTACACCGTGCCGACGCCGGGCAGTCCCGACCGCGGCGCGCGCCGCATCGTGACAGGCTCGGAAAAGGAAGTCTTCTACACCGGCGACCACTATTCGACGTTCGTCGTCGTGGACGTGACGAAATGAAACGACACATTCTCGTTTCCGAGAAGCAGGCGGCGATCGCGGCCATCGCCAAGGCGCTGGACTTTCCCGGCTGGTTCGGGCAGAACCTGGATGCGTTGTACGACAGCCTGACCGATCTCTCGTGGCTGCCGGAGGGTGAGTACGTGCTGGTCGTGCCCGCGAACCTGGACGCCGGCGTTTCGGAAGTGTTGCGTGACGCTGTGAAACGGACCGCTGAATCAGGTGACCGGAAACTGCGTGTGATTCGCACGGAACGGTGACTTGGGCTGCGCTTCTCCCGTCCAGAGTGGACAGTGCAGCTCCATGGGAACGCAATTCCGTCGCTTGAGCTGTGCGCTCGGCGTCGTTGCAGTTGTTGGTGTGCTCTGTCCGGCCGTTTCGTTCGCCGGTGACCCGGACTGCTCGCAGGAGGGGCCCTTCACGCCGTTCGAGACGATCGACGGCGACAACCCGGTGACGATGCAGAACGGCCGTGTGATCGAGCTGCGCGCGTCGAACGTGTCCAAGTGCGCGTGGGGCCGCATCTCTTCCGGCACGCCGGGCGAGGAGATCTGGACGGACCGCAAGGACCCCTCGGCCAACGAGCACGAGGGGTTCCTCGGGTACACCCGGATCGACTCGGGCACCGCGAAGTACACCGAGGCGTTCAAGAACGACGGCAAGATCATGCGCGCCTGCGGATCGTCGCAGGGCATGATCGAGTGCACCGGTTGGTTCTAGTCGGCAGGCACCCAGGAGGGCTTGCGCTTCTCCTTGAACGCCGCGATGCCCTCCTGGCCCTCCGGTCCGCCGAAGTGCCGCGCCGACAGCTTCAGCATGTCCGCGAAGACCTCGCCGAGGTTCGTGGACCGCTCCTGCTGCAGCATCTCCTTCGTGGCTGCCAACGCGGTGGGCGCGCCGAGCGCGAGCATGTCCGTGTAGCGGCGGACCTCGGCGTCGACGCCGTCCACGGGCACGGCCGAGTTGAGCAGTCCGATCTCGACAGCGCGCTGGGCGTCGAACGCCTCGCCGGTGAGGAACAGCTCGTGCGCCTGGCGGGGGAGCAGTCGGGGCAGCACGGTCACCGAGATGACCGCCGGCACCACGCCGATCCTGACCTCGCTGAATGCGAACGTCGCCTCGTTCGCGGCGATCGCGATGTCGCACGCAGCGACGATGCCGACGCCACCCGCGCGGGCCGGTCCCTTGAGTGCGGCGACGACCGGCTTCGGGCTGGTCCAGAGCTGCTCGAGGATGGCGGGGAACTCGTTGACGCCCTGGTCTCCCGCGCTCGCGCCGGCGGCCTCCTTGAGGTCCATGCCGGAACAGAACACGGTGCCCGTGTGGGTCAGCACGACCACGCGCACCTGGTCGTCGCTCGCGGCCGCGGTCAGGTGCTCACGGAGCTCCCGGCGCAGCTGCGCGGACAGGGCGTTGCGGTTGTGGGGAGAGTCCAGCGTGATCGTCGCGATGCCACGCTGCACCTCGTAGTGGACCAGCTCGTCTGCCATGCGGCTGACCTTAGTTGGTCGGGATGTTGACAGTATGCTGTCGAATATGACAGCATACTGTCATGACAACGCAGACGGTGTACCTGGTCCTCGCCGACAAGCTCGCGGACTGGGAGTACGGCCACGTGGCCGCGCAGGTGAGCCTGCAGCAGTTCCAGGCTCAGCCTGGGCGCTACGAGATCAAGACGGTCGGGCTCACGACCGACCCGATCCGCACTCTCGGTGGTGTGCGGATGCTGCCGGACATCGCTCTTTCCGAGGTCTCGCTGGACGACGCGGCGATGCTCGTGATGCCGGGCGGAGACGGGTGGGAGAGCGGGGAACTGGCGGCGTTCGGGAAGCTCGCGCGGCGGTTCCGCGAGGCGGGCAAGCCGGTCGCGGCGATCTGCGGCGCGACGGTCGCGCTGGCGGCCGAGGGTCTGCTGGACGACGTGGCGCACACGTCGAACTTCCTTGAAGGGCTTGGCGCCTACGGCGGCGCGGCGCTGTACCGCGACGAGCGGGTCGTGCGGGATCAGGGCGTGATCACGGCCGGCGGCGCGAGCGCGTTGGAGTGGGCGCGTGAGGTCCTGGCCGAGCTGGAGGCGTACTCGCCGCGGACGCTGGAAGCCTGGTACGAGTTCAACCGCGACGACACCGCGGAGGCGTTCGGGAAGCTGGTGGCGAGTGTCCAGGACTGAGTCGGGCGATGTGCTGACCGACGTCGTGATGAGGACTTTCCGTTTGTACGGAGCGTTTCTCGAGGCGTCCGAGGTGATGACGAAGCCGGTCGGCCTGACCGCGGCGTGGTGGCAGGTCCTGGGCGCGGTGCTGCGCGAGCCGTTGTCCGTCTCCGGCATCGCGCGGGAGATGGGACTGGCTCGCCAGTCCGTGCAGCGGATCGCGGACCTGTTGGTGGACAAGGGTTTGGCCGAGTACCTGCCGAACCCCGCTCATCAACGCGCGAAGCTCGTGCGGCCCACCGACGAGGGTTATGCGGCGATTGCTCGGTTGCGCGAGGCGCAGCACGAGTGGGCGAACCGCGTCAGTGCGCAGGTCTCGCTCGAAGACCTGCGCACGACGCTCGACACCATGACCAAACTGGTCGCGGCTATCTCCTGATGCCCGGCAGGGGTGGGGGCATCAGGGCTTCTAGCCGATGGTCGTGGTCGTCAGGACGGGGCTGGGGTCCGGGTAGCCCTTCGCGGCGGCGTCGATCGGGAACCCGATGACCGTGACGACGGCGGTGAAGGTCAAGCCGGGAGCGTCGTAGCTGGTGCCACCCAGCTTCGTGGTGATCGTGCCGGTGCCACCGGCCTGCAGGTTGATCGTGACGGTCGGCAGCTCGAAGTCGGCGCCGCCCTTGATCGGACCGGGCACGCTCAGCACGACGTCGTTGCCCTGCAAGGCGATCGTCGGCGTGCCACCGAGCCCTGCGCCGCCGGACAGCGACGCGGACTGGAACTTCGAGTTGCCGGGCACCGGCAGCTTGAGCGCCAGTCCCTTGATCTCACGCACCTGCCGGCCACCGGCCTCGGCCGGGATCTTGTTGGGCGCGGGGTCGATGGTGACCTTGAGGGTGCCGTTGGGCGCGACGCTCGCCGGAGCCGAGGCGTCGACACCCTGGTCGAGCGTGAAGTCCGACGACTGCCCGGCGGCGCTCGCCCTGAGCTTGTAAGTGATCGTCTGCGGAGCTGCTGACGCGTTGGTGGCGAACATCAGCATCGGTACCAGTACGAGCGATGCGATTCCGGCTAGCTTCATGACCTCTCCCCGATGAGTGGACGAGGGACATTTCCAGCGCGCGGCGTAACCACTTGACTACTCATGAGTAGGTTTCACGTCAACAGTTCACAGTTCACATCGCCCGAACGGCTCTGCACATTCGATCTTGTGGCGGCGCCCGCAGGGGTGTCAGGGCCGCATCAGTTGGATCCAAATGCGCTATGGTGTTCGCATCGCCTCCGCCACTAGACGGAGGAAGTGAGCCCAGGTGCGCTTCCGGACGGTTGCTGCCTGGGCTTCGCGCTTTCCGGACCTGCCCCAGATCGACGGTGCCGATGGACGGTGTGTTGAGTCGCTTCCAGTCGCTACCGGCACCACGCGACCGCGTCGTTCACCGCGATCACCGAAACTGTTGGAGCGACTGCAAGTACCGCCAACTCAAGATCGACAGGCGCGCAACTGCACCCAACACCCCAGCCATACCTCCGAGTCAGGCGGCGACCGACTGCCGCGCCAACGCCTCGTCGTACCGGTCCAGCACCAGCTGCGCGACCTCGACGTCGTCACCCAACGGGCGCGCCACCAGCGCACCAGGAGCCAGCGAGGCGACCTTGTCCGGCAGCAACCCCGGCGCGAGGAACCACGACGCGACAGCGATCCGCGAAGCCCCACGAGAACGCAACCGCTCGATCGCCTCCGGAACGGCAGGCGAGGCGATCGACGCGAACGCCGCCTCGACCCCGGCCCACCCGGACTCGCGAGGCCCACCGCCGGGCGACGCGGCGCCACGGCTTCGTTGGCCGGGCCGTGCGAGGAGCCGGCACCGGCGAGCACCACGCCCAGGGACCTGTCGCCGAAGGAGACGCCGGCCTCGGAGAGCCGCCGCAAAGCCGCGGACTCCAGCCGCGGGTCCGGCCCCAGCACGTCCGTCACGACCGCAGGCACGCGTGACTCGGCGACTGCGGCCGGAACGTCGACACGTGCGTGATAAGCCTTGCCCAGCAACAAAGGAACGACCACCGCGGGCCCGCGCAGCACATCGCTCAACCGAGGCGCGCAGAGATCCAGGAAGCAGCCGCGCACGTCCAGCTCCGGCCGCAACGACCGCACGACGTCCAGCAAGGAGTGGATCGACGCGGCCGATCGGGGATCACGACTGCCGTGCGCGACAGCGACGAGCGGAATCACAGCGCTCCAGTCAGTCCACGGGCCCGCAGCACAGCGCGCTCCAACGGCCGGAACAGCAGCAGCTCGATTCCGATGCCCACCAACAGGATCAGGAAGATCGCCGCGATCACCATGTTGATGTCGTTCAAGGACGACCCGTTGTGCAGGTACTGCCCGAGACCGGTGCCCAACTGGGGCGAGGTCGCGATGATCTCGGCGGCCATCAGCGAGCGCCACGAGAAAGCCCAGCCCTGCTTCAGACCCGCCAGATACCCCGGCAGAGCGGCGGGCAGCAGGATGTGCCGGGCCGACGCCAGCCGTCCCGCGCCCAGGGCACGTCCGACGCGAGGCAGCAGCGGCGGGATCTGGTCGATGCCGGCCACCAGGCCGTTGGCGATCGACGGCACCGATCCCATCAGCACGACGAAGTAGATCGTCGACGGCGTCACGCCGAACCACAGGATCGCCGCCGGAACCCAGGCCACCGAGGGAAGTGACTGCAGGCCCGTCAGCAACGACCCGATCGCCGCGCGCACCACCCGCACCTTGGCGATCAGCAACCCCAGCGGCGTCGCGATCAGCACCGCCGCGATGAACCCGAACACCGCGCGGTGCAACGAGGTCCACAGGATGCTGAACGCCTCGCCGGTCGACACCGAGCGGACGATCTCGTTCCACACGTCGACCGGTGCCGGCAGCTGGAACTCCGGCAGCAGAGCCGACGCCCACAACGCCTGCCACACGCCCAAGAGCAGTGCGAAAGCGATGATCGGTGGCACGCCGGTCTTGAGGAAACGGCGCCAGATCGGCGGCTTGTGCGCCTCAGCGGGCACATCCAGCGCGTCGAGGCCGGCGCCGACCTTGTCGAGCGTGTCAGGAGGCGTGGCCACTGATGACCTCTCGCAGATGGGTGTTGATCTCGTCCACCGTGTCAGTGTTGTTCTTGGAGTCCGTGACGTCCCACTCGCGCACCACGCGGCCGGGGCGCGAGGACAGCAGCACGACGCGCTGGCCGAGGCGGACGGCCTCGCGCACGTCGTGCGTCACGAAGATGATCGCGGTGTTCGTGGTCTCCCACACGCGCAGCAGCTCGCTTTGCAGCACGTCACGCGTGATGGCGTCCAGAGCCGCGAACGGCTCGTCCATCAGCAGCAGAGCGGGAGCGCCGTCGGGAGAGACGGTGGTGGACGCCAGTGCGCGAGCCAGAGCCACGCGCTGACGCATGCCACCGGAAAGCTCGTGCGGACGCTTGTCCGCGACGTCGCCGAGCCGCACCAGCTTCAGCAGCTCCAGCGCACGACGCTTGCGCGCCAACCGGCCGACGCCGGCGAAGCGCAGCGCCAGTTCCACGTTGCGGGCAGCGGTGAGCCACGGCATGAGCGCGGGCTCCTGGAACATCACGGCCGGGCGCGACGTGTTGAGCTGCAACTCACCCGACGTCGCGCCGTCCAGGCCGGCGACGATGTTCAGCAGCGTGCTCTTGCCGCAGCCCGACGCGCCGAGAAGGCACACGAACTCGCCCGGCTTGACCTTCAGGTCGACGCCGTCGAGCGCCACCACAGCCGAGTTGCCGTGGCCGAACACCTTGCGGACGCCGGCCAGTTCAACGGCAGTATCCACAGTAGACAGAACAGTGGTCTCGAGCGTGGCGGTCATGTCCGTGTTCCCCTCGGAAGTTACTTCTGGTCCAGTCCGGCTGCTTGCACCTGCGGCTTGCCCTGTGCCTGAAGAACCTTGTTCAGCAACGTGAAGTCGGCGTACCCGGCGACACTCGCGGCCTCCTTGGCCACGCCTGCGGTCACCGCGTCCTTCGCGAGCTGCGGGAACTGCTTGGCCTGCGCGTCGGTGGTCAGCTCGATGTTGTCCCACGCGGCGTCGAGGATCTTCTGGCCGAGCTTCTTGGACGTGAGCTTCTCCAGCGCCGCGTTGACGGTCGTCTTCGCGTCGTCCTTGTTCGCCTTCGCCCGGTCGGTGGCCGCGACGTGACCCTTGAGCACGGCCTCGACCGTCTCCGGGTGCTCCTGCAGGAACTTCGTCCGCACGATGACCACCGTGGTCGGGAACTGCCCGCCCTCCCACAGCGTCTTCTCGTCCAGCAGCACCTTCGCGCCGGCCTCGGCGACGAGGCGCGCCGCCCACGGCTGCGGCGCCCAGGCGGCCTGGACGTCGCCCTTCTTGAACAGGTCGAGCGTGGCGGCGTTCTCCACGTTCTGGACGGTGACCTGACCGGTGAGGTTCTTTTCCGCCAAGTACTTCTTCAGCGACACGTCCTGCGTGTTCGCGAGCTGCGGAGTGGCGACGACCTTGCCCTTGAGGTCCTCGATCGAGTTGATCTCGGGCTTCACCACGAGCTGCGCGCCACCCGAGGTGGCGCCCGCGATGAGCTTCACGGCCTCGCCCTTGGACTTCGCGTAGGCGTTGATCGCCGGGCCGGAACCGATGTAGGCGATGTCGAGCGACTCGCCCAGCAGCGCGTTCACCTCGTCCGGACCGGCGTTGAACGTCTGCGTGGTCAGCTTGGTGTTGCCGAGTTCCTTGGCGAACAAACCCTTTTCGACGCCGATCAGCGCGGCGGCGTGGGTGACGTTCGGGAAGTACCCGAGGCGAACCTCGGTCGCGGCACCCTTCGACTGGGCGGCGGGCGCGTCTTCGGTGCCGCGGCGGCTGCAACCGGACAGTGCCGTCAGCGCGATGAGCGCGATGGCGATTGCGGGCTTGAGGTTCACGTCGGCATGGCCTTTCAGGGACCGGGGGAGACGAGGGCGTGAGCGTCAGGGGTAGCCGCGCTACCCCCGGTACAGCTCTCCAAGCCGTCCTCGAGCAGCGGCAGCGGAGCCCCGACCAGGCCGGCGGCGAGCGTCGAGCCATCGCTCGCGTCGATCACCAGGAAGGACCCGGTGCGCCGGCTGAAGCTGTAGTCGTCCAGCGGAACGGGTTCCGCCAGACGCAGAGCCACTCGGCCGATCTCGTTTAGCTCCAACGAGCTGGGGCTGTCCACACTGGACAGCTTCTGCTCGTCGAAGCGGTCGCGCAGTTCGGTGACCATCGCCTGCACGGTGCGCGTGCCGTGCTTGACGAGAACTCGGGCGCCGGGCCGCAGCGGCTTCTCCGCGAGCCAGCACAGGGTGGCGTCCAGTTCGTCGGTGACCTTGGGCTCGTTGCCCGCCACCGAGATCAGGTCGCCGCGCGAGATGTCGATGTCGTCGGCCAGCAGCAACGTGACCGACTGGCCCGCCGCAGCCTCGGTCAGTTCGCCGTCGGCCGTGTCGATCTTCGTGACGGTCGAGCGGCGGCCCGACGGCAGCACGACGATCTCGTCACCCGGCTTGATCGTGCCCGCCGCGACCAGACCGGCGTAACCCCGGTAGTCCAGGTGCTCTGCGGTGCGCGGGCGGATCACGTACTGCACCGGGAAGCGGAACGGCGCGTCGTGCGGGTCCGGCTCGACCGGCACGTTCTCCAGGTGCTCCAGCAGGGTCGGGCCGTCGTACCACGGCGTGTTCGCGGACTTGTCCACGACGTTGTCGCCGGCCAGAGCGGAAACCGGGATCTCGACGACCGCGTCCTCGGTGTAGCCGAGCGCGGTGGCGTGAGCGGTGAACTCCTTGGCGATGCGAGAGAACGTCACCTCGTCGTAGTCCACGAGGTCGATCTTGTTGACCGCCAGCACCAGGCGAGGCACGCCCAGCAGTGCGAGAACCGCGGCGTGGCGCCGGGTCTGCTCGATGACGCCCTTGCGCGCGTCGACGAGCAGTACCGCGAGCTGCGCGGTCGAGGCGCCGGTGACGGTGTTGCGGGTGTACTGCACGTGGCCGGGGGTGTCCGCGAGCACGAACGATCGCTTGGGCGTGGCGAAGTAGCGGTACGCCACGTCGATCGTGATGCCCTGCTCCCGCTCCGACCGCAGGCCGTCGACCAGCAGCGACAGGTCCGGGGTCGCGAGACCGCGGTCGGCGCTCGCGCGGTGCACGGCGTCGAGCGTGTCCGCGAGCACGGACTTGGTGTCGTAGAGCAGCCTGCCGACGAGCGTGGACTTGCCGTCGTCCACACTTCCCGCCGTGGCCAGCCTCAACAGGTCGCTCATTTAGAAGTAACCCTCCCGCTTGCGGTCTTCCATGGCGGCCTCGGACAGCCGGTCGTCGGCACGCGTGGCGCCGCGCTCGGTCAGTCGTGACGCGGCGACCTCGGCGATCACCGCGTGGATGTCGGCGGCGTCGGACTCGACGGCGCCCGTGCAGGAGCCGTCACCGACCGTGCGATAGCGGACCGTCTTGCGCAGCAACGTTTCGCCTTCACGGGCGGTGCCCCACGGGCCTTCGGCGAGCCACATGCCGTCGCGCAGGAACACCTCGCGCTCGTGCGAGTAGTAGATGTCCGGCAGCTCGATGCCCTCGCGCTCGATGTAGTTCCACACGTCGAGCTCGGTCCAGTTGGACAGCGGGAAGACGCGGACGTGCTCACCGGCGCGGTGCCTGCCGTTGTAGAGGTTCCACAGCTCTGGCCGCTGGCGCTTCGGGTCCCACTGGCCGAAAGCCGTGCGCAGGCTGAAGATCCGCTCCTTGGCGCGGGCCCGTTCCTCGTCCCTGCGGCCGCCGCCGAACACCGCGTCGAACTTGTGCGCGGTGATCGAGTCGAGCAGCGGCACGGTCTGCAGCGGGTTGCGCGTGCCGTCCGGGCGCTCCTCCAGGCGGCCGTCGTCGATCCAGTCCTGGACCTTCGCGACCTCGAGACGCAGACCATGTTGTGCGACAACACGATCGCGGAACTCGATGACCTCGTCGAAGTTGTGCCCGGTGTCGACGTGCAGCAGCGGGAACGGCACCGGCGCCGGGTAGAACGCCTTGATCGCGAGGTGCAGCAGGAGCGTGGAGTCCTTGCCACCGGAGAAGAGGATCACCGGCCGGTCGAACTCGCCCGCGACCTCGCGGAAGATGTGGATCGCCTCCGATTCGAGGCGCCCCAAGGTGTCCAGTGTCTTTGTGACGGTCATCCGTGCAACCCACATTCCGTCTTCGACTGGCCGGCCCACCGGCCGCTGCGGGCGTCCTGCCCCGGCAACGGCTTCGCGGTGCACGGTAGGCAGCCGATCGAGGGATATCCCTCCTGCACCAGCAAGTTCTCGAGGATGCCCTTCTCGCGGATGTAGGCGTTGAACTCGTCATCGCTCCACGGCGCGATCGGGTTGATCTTCACCAGGCCGTTGCGGTCGTCCCACTGGACGATCGGCGTGTTCGCGCGGGTGGGCGCGTCCACGCGGCGCACACCGGTAACCCACGCGTCGTACTTCGCGAGCTCCCTGCGCAGAGGAACCACCTTGCGCAGGTTGCAGCACTTGGCCGGATCCGTCTGGTACAGCAGGCCGAACTCGGCCTCCTGGTCCGCCACGGACTGCTCGGCCGCGGCGTTCACGATGCGCACGTCCGGGTAGACGACACCGACGGCGTCACGCACGCCGATGGTCTCCGGGAAGTGGTAGCCCGTCTCCAGGAACAGCACGTCGAAGTTCGGCTTCACCTTGGCTGCGAGGTCGATCAGCACGGCGTCCTGCATGTTCGACGCGACGATGTAGTTGTCGCCGAACGTCCGCGCGGTCCACTCCAGGGCCTCGATCGCGGTGGCGTCCCTGAGCTCCTGCTCGGCCGCCTCAGCGACGATCTTGAGATCTTCCTTGAGATCGCTCACTTCTTCACCTCCTGCGGCAGGTTGAGCCCGACGAACTGGACCTTGAAGACGCGCCGGCAACCGGCGCACAGCCACGCGTAGCTGGGTTCCTCCTGCGGCCGGAGGTCCTCGTCGCCGCAGTAGGGGCAGTAGAACGGCGTCGCGCGTTCGGTCACTTCAAGTCACCCTCTTCGGCCCTCGCCACCCACTGCGCGAAGCGCTCGTCTTCCTCGCGCTGGGCAACGAAGTTCCGCACAACCCGTTCGACGTAGTCGGCGAGCTCGTTCGCGGTGACCTTGTGGCCGCGCAGCTTCCTGCCGAAACCGGCGTCGAGGCCGAGACCGCCGCCGAGGTGCACCTGGAAGCCCTCGACCTGGTTGCCCTCGTCGTCCGTGACGATCTGGCCCTTGAGCCCGATGTCCGCGGTCTGGATGCGGGCGCAGGAGTTGGGGCAGCCGTTGATGTGCACGGTGATCGGCGCGGTGACGCCGTCGACGATGTCCTTGAGGTTGGCTTCGAGCTGCGTGACGAGGTCGTTGGCACGGGCCTTGGTCTCGACGATCGCGAGCTTGCAGAACTCGATGCCGGTGCACGCCATCACACCGCGCCGCCACGGCGACGGATCGGTCTGCAGGCCCAGCTTGGCGAGGTCGCTCTTGAGCGTCTTGACCTCGGACTCGGGGACGTCGAGCACGATGATCTTCTGCTGCGGAGTGAACCGGACGCGGGTGGAGCCGGCGCGTTCGGCGAACTTCGCGATCTCGACGAGGATCGTGCCGGACACCCGGCCAGCGACCGGTGCGGCGCCGACGTAGAAGAGGCCGTCCTTCTGTTCGTGCACACCGATGTGGTCGAGTTGCTGCGCAAGGACTTCCGGCGCGGGGCCGTCGATCATCTTGCGCTTGAGGTACTCGTCCTCCATGACCTGGCGGAACTTCTCAGGGCCCCAGTCGGCGACGAGGAACTTGATGCGCGCGCGGTGCCGCAGCCTGCGGTAGCCGTAGTCGCGGAAGACGCTGATGACGGCTTCCCACACTTCCGGCACCTCGTCGAGGGGCACCCACGCGCCGAGTCGCTTGCCCAGCATGGGGTTCGTGGACAGGCCGCCGCCGACCCACAGGTCGAAGCCGGGTCCGTGCTCGGGGTGGTTGACTCCGACGAACGCGACGTCGTGGATCTCGTGCGCGACGTCCTGCAGGCCGGAGATGGCGGTCTTGAACTTGCGCGGCAGGTTGGAGAACCGCGGGTCGCCGATGTAGCGCTCGAGGATCGTGTCGATCGCCGGCTGCCCGTTGATGACCTCGTCGGTGGAGATGCCCGCCACGGGCGAACCGAGGATGACACGCGGGCTGTCACCGCACGCCTCCATCGTGGTGAGCCCGACATCTTCGAGCTGCTGCCAGATCTTGGGAACGTCCTCGATCTGGATCCAGTGGTACTGGATGTTCTGCCGGTCGGTGATGTCAGCGGTGTCGCGGGCGTACGTCTGGGAGATCTCGCCAAGGACCTTGAGCTGCTGCGTAGACAGCGCACCGCCGTCGCTGCGGACGCGCATCATGAAGAACTCGTCGTCCAGCTCTTCCGGCTCCAGCGTGGCCGTGCGGCCGCCGTCGATGCCGGGCTTGCGCTGCGTGTACAGGCCGTACCAGCGGAACCGTCCGCGCAGGTCGGCCGGGTCGATCGAGTCGAAACCGCCGTGGGCGTAGATGTTCTCGATGCGGGCGCGGACGTTGAGCGGGTTGTCGTCCTTCTTGCTCCGCTCGTTGGGGTTCAGCGGCTCTCGGTAACCGAGCGCCCACTGCCCCTCGCCGCGACGCTGCTTGGCGCGCGGTGACGTCTGCGGCGGGACCATCGCCATCCTCCGGGGTTCGAGGCGCCAGGTGCGCGTGCGAGCCCGGAGGTGCTTGTGGTGGGGGTCTCGTCAGCGCGCCGGGCGCCGACGGGAACAAATCAGCGCGCGGTCATGCCGTGCAACGGCACATCGCGCTGGAAACACGACGGAAGTCGACGTGGCGGCGGGCCACGAGGCGGACTCCAGTCGAAGGCATGACCTCAGTGTGCCTGGCGTCCAGAGCATGGTCCACCGCCAACCGCATGCTGGGATTTTGCTGGGGAAGTTGACATTCTCGGCCGGTTTCGCAGAGTGATACTTCTGTCACCGACAGAGATGTGCACTGGCTGGGCACCGCCGTTCGGGCGCCGTGGTGGACACTGAGCGTCATGCCCTCCGCTTTGCCCGAAGGCGAGCCCGCGCCCGCCGACGGTTCGCTTCCTCAGGATGCCCTGTCCGGCGTCGGTACCCGCCCGTTCGGCATCTACGTCCACGTGCCGTTCTGCGCCACCCGGTGCGGCTACTGCGACTTCAACACCTACACGCCCGGCGAGCTGGGAACCTCGGCGTCGCCGGAGTCGTGGCTGGAGGGTCTGCGCCGCGAGCTGGACCTGGCCGCTTCCGTTCTCGGATCTCCGGTGCCCGCGTCGACAGTGTTCGTCGGCGGTGGTACCCCGTCGCTGCTGGGCGCCTCGGGCCTGTCTGATGTATTGGATGCGATATATCAGTCGTTCGGCCTGGCTCCTGGCGCCGAGGTGACGACGGAGTCGAACCCGGAGTCGACGTCGCCGTCGTTCTTCGCCGGTATACGTGATGCGGGATACACCCGCGTCTCCCTTGGTATGCAGTCGGCAGCTCGCCACGTGCTGCAGGTCCTGGACCGCAAGCACACGCCTGGCCGTCCGGTGGACGCCGCCAGGGAGGCCCGCGCGGCCGGCTTCGAGCACGTGAACCTCGACCTGATCTACGGCACGCCGGGGGAGCAGCCCGCTGATCTGAAGGCGTCCCTGGACGCGGTGCTGGATGCCGGCGTCGACCACGTCTCCGCCTACGCGTTGATCGTGGAGGACGGCACCGGCCTGGCCCGCCGCATCCGCCGCGGCGACCTCCCGATGCCCGACGACGACGTGCTGGCCTCGTCCTACGAGATGGTCGACTCGGCGCTCTCCGGCGCGGGCTTCTCCTGGTACGAGGTCTCGAACTGGGCCACCTCTCTTGAGGCGCAGTGCCAGCACAACGTCCTGTACTGGAAGGGCGCCGACTGGTGGGGCTTCGGGCCCGGCGCGCACAGCCACGTCGGCGGCGTGCGCTTCTGGAACGTGAAGCACCCTGCTCGCTACTCGTCCCTGCTGGCCGAGGGCAAGTCGCCCGCGGCCGGGCGTGAGGTGTTGTCGGACGAGGACCGGCGGGTGGAGCGGGTGCTGCTGGAGCTGCGCCTCGCCGAAGGTCTGCCGATCGAGGTGCTGGACACCGCCGGCCGTTCAGAGGCTCTGTCGGCGGTCGCCGACGGGTTGCTCGAACCGCTCGACGACCGCTGCGTGCTGACCGACCGGGGTCGCCTGCTCGCCGACGCCGTCGTCAGGCGGCTGCTGCCGTAGTCACCGGGCGCGCAGGTCGTGCTGACTGCGCGCCTCGGTGATGACCTGCCCGTCTTTGCGATACGTCACGGTGCCCCACCACAGCCCGTCCTCCCGCCGGGCCGCCTCCCAGATCACCGTGCCCTGCCACCACTCGCCGTCGTCGAGCACCAGACAGGCCTTTCCCGGTGCCGACGGCGGCTCGCCGTGCCTGACCACTGACAGGTGCCTGCGCCTGTCCTCGTCCATGGTTTGGACCCTAGCGACCGCCACCGACAAAAACAGGTCGTGGCACCTTGATGTTGGAATAGCGGTCCCATCCCTCGGAGATCCGCTTGCCGTAGAGATCGGCCTGAGCGGCGTCGATCACCCAGTTCCACTCCCCGGTCGGTGGCGCCGGATACGCCCTCACCTGTGCCGCAACGGACTGAGCCTCGTCCAGACCGTCCCAAATGGACTGTGCGAGGGATGTGGCTGGCTGCTGGACGTAAATTCGGTAGCCGAAGTACGCCTTGGCGACAGCCCTGTGCAGCCTGGCGGTCAGCACGGTCCGTTCGAAGTAGGCCTTCAGCTGCGTGTAGTCGTTGGGGCGCAGCAGCTTCCGGACGTGCTCGATGTCGCGCAACGAGGCTTCGGCGAGCTTTACGCCGTGGTTCTTCTCGACGTTGAGGTGATCGAGGTACACCTGCGTCATCAGGTTGCCGAGTGTGACCCAGCCGCGGTCGAGCACGTACCCGGCCTCGCGCCGCAGTACGCCGTCGGTCTTGCAGTGCGGCGGCGCCAGGTGGTTCGCGACGTCGATCCAGTAGTGGAAGCTCTTGTTGACGCCGTGCCGGACGTGTGTGACAGGTGGGTCGATCCACTTGCCGGACACGCTGCGGTGGTAGCTGGAGCAGTACGGGTCGTAGTCCAGGCGCGAGTGGTTCGCGCTGTTGCTGCCCAACGTGTACAGCGTCGACGTGATGATCTCCGGTGACCGTGCCAGTGCCCGTGCGACGTGCGGTGCTGCCAATAGCCCGTACTTGCGGGCGGCGAACTCCAGGTAGATCTGCGAGTTCGAGGCGCCTTCCGATGCCCGCTTCAGCGCGAACAGGTTGATCTCGGTGGGCGTGTTCGTGATCCGCGACTCGTCGTAGCGGTCGGTGCGGGCGACGTAGCCGATCACGTTGGGGAGCTTGCGGTAGTGGCGCAGGCGGTCGGCGTGCTCGGCGACGAACGCGTTCGCGATCTTGCCTTGGCCGTTGTACTCGCCGGTGGTGTCGTACTCGATGAGCACGGGGCGCTTGATGCGCGGGACCGTGACGTCGATCGGGTGCGTCAGGAAGAAGTCGTGCGGCTGCGCTTTGGCCATCACGCGGACGCGCTTGTTCTGCACGCGGTCGATCGCGCCGATCGTGCGTTCCATCTCGGCCGGGTAGTAGCCGAACGTGCGCAGGTAGAGCAGCATTCCGCGTTCGTCGATCACTGATGCGATCTGGTCGACGAGGTACGCGAGCTTCTCCTCGGCGGTCTTGAGACGGGTGGAGTGCTGGTTCTCGACGCGGGCGCCGGTCTCGATGAACGTGAGGATGATCGAGTCCACCCGCGGCACCAGGTCGAGCATCGCGCGGTAGTCGCCCCGGAACCAGTCCCAGAACGCCGGGTTGTCGAGGTCGATCGTGCCGTTCGGCCCGGTGCGGAACTCGGCGGGGTAGTAGGTGAGGCTGTAGAGGGCGTGGTCCCAGGCCGCGACCTCTCTGACGCCAGACGAGTGGGCCAGGTCGGTCAGCCGGTTCACCTGCGCCTGTCTGCGTGGGTCGCGGACCTCCTGCAGGTCGTGCACCACCTCGTGGGACAGCTGCAGGTGGTTGACCCGGTACTTCCTGGCGGAGGCGATCACCTCGTCGGCGCCCGCGTCGCTGTCGGAGAGGATCGTCCAGCCCCTGATCGAGTTGCGGATCGAGTCGTGCGCCGCCGCGACGCCAGGCGGCGCGAGCAGCATCACTCCCAGGAGCAGACACCAGAACTTGCGCATGCGCACCCCTCACAGAACCGGGGCGACGGCGTCTCCACCCAACGGTTGACCGAGTCGTCAGTCAAGGGAACCGGCGAGTTCTGCGGTGTTTACATCCGCGGCCGTTCAGAGCGGGCACCGCGCCGGAAATCGGCTGGGTAAACTCGGGAGTAGTGGACACGGAGGTGAGCAGCGGTGAACGCCGATGAACGTCGGTTCGAGGTGCTGCGCGCCATCGTTGCCGACTACGTGTCCAACCAGGAGCCCGTCGGCTCGAAAGCGCTGGTCGAACGGCACAACTTGGGTGTGTCGAGCGCGACCGTGCGCAACGACATGGCCGCGTTGGAGGACGAGGGCTACATCGCCCAGCCGCACACCAGTGCCGGTCGTGTGCCGACGGACAAGGGCTACCGGCTCTTCGTCGACAGGCTGAGCGAGATCAAGCCGCTCTCGCAGGCGGAGAAGCGGGCCATCCGCAGCTTCCTGGACGGGGCGCTCGACCTCGACGACGTGATGCGCCGCAGCGTGCGGTTGCTCGCGCAGCTCACCAGGCAGGTCGCGGTGATCCAGGTGCCGACCCTGTCCCGCGCGGCCGTGCGGCACCTGGAGGTGCTGCCGATCACGCCGTCACGGCTGATGCTCGTGCTGATCACCGACACCGGTCGTGTCGACCAGCGGATCGTCGAGCTGGGCGACGTGATCAGCGAGGAAGCCGTCGCGAAGCTGCGCGGCGTGCTGAACCAGGCGATGGCCGGTCAGCGCCTGGCCGACGCCTCGGCCAAGGTCGCCGAGCTGCCGGAGGAGGTTCCGCCGGACCTGCACGACCCGATGCTGCGGGTCGCGACGGTGCTGATCGAGACCCTGGTGGAGCACCCGGAGGAACGGCTGGTGCTCGGCGGCACCGCGAACCTCACCCGCAACATCACTGACTTCCCCGGCTCGCTCCGGCAGGTGCTGGAGGCGCTCGAGGAACAGGTGATCGTGCTCAAACTGCTCGCCGCCTCGCGCGACCCCGGTCGCGTGCTGGTGCGCATCGGCGAGGAGAACGAGGCCGCTGAGATGCGCAGCACCTCGGTGGTGTCCATCGGCTACGGCAGCCGTGACAATCTGCTCGGGGGCCTCGGCGTCGTGGGACCGACGCGGATGGACTACCCCGGAACCATGGCGGCCGTGCGCGCGGTCGCAAACTACGTCGGTGAGATCCTGACAGGTCGTTGACCAGAAACTTCTTGCACTTGAGATGAACACGAAAGCGAACAAGGTGGCCAGGGATTACTACGGCATCCTCGGTGTCTCGCAGAACGCGACACAGGATGAGATCAAGCGCGCCTATCGCAAGCTCGCCAGGCAGCTGCACCCGGACGTCAATCCCAACGAGGAGGCCCGCTTCAAGGAGGTGACGGCCGCCTACGAGGTGTTGTCGAACCCCGAGAAGCGCCGCGTCGTCGACCTGGGTGGCGACCCGCTCGACTCGGCGGGTGGCGGACGCGCGGGCGGTGACCCGTTCGCGGGCTTCGGCCTCGGCGACATCATGGACGCCTTCTTCGGCGCCTCGACCGGC